>NCHD01000039.1 GCA_002257045.1 Hydrogenophilales bacterium 16-61-112
GTGGTTGAGCAGGAAGCCCTTGGTCGCTTCCGACGCATCTTCCTTCAAGCCCCACGCCCCTTTTTGCTTGCCGATGGCGTTCCAGGTCCAGACGGTGTCTTCCTGGGTGCCTTCCATGGTTTTGACCTGGCAGCGGATCTTGCCGTTGTGCGACTCGACCCAGATCCAATCGAAGTCCTTGATCCCCATTTCGGCCGCTTTGCGGGCGTTCATGTACATGTAGTTCTGCGCCATGATCTGGCGCAGCCAGACGTTCTGCGAATCCCACGAGTGGTACATGAACATCGGGCGCTGGGTGAGCGCGAAGAAAGGATACTTTTCCTTGTCCACGCGCTGCTGCTCGAGCGGCTCGTACCACATCGGCAACGGGTCGAAATACTTCACCAGTCGTTCGCGGTCAACCTGGTTATTCGGCTGCGGGCCGTCGTACAAGCCCTGTCCGGCAAGGCGGAATTTCTGCAACGGCTCCGAGTAGAACTGCATGATGATGGGCTCGGACTTGCCGACGAAACCCACATCCGCTGCCACGTCGAGATAGTTCTTGTTGGCGAAGCGCATGTATTTCTGGCTGTCAGGCCAATGGTGCGCAAAAAAGCTCTGGTTCTCGATGTACTTTTCCCACTGATTGGGATTGGGCTCCCCTTTCAGCGACTTGGTGCCATCCTTGCCACGCCAGCCTGCCAGGAAGCCAATGCCGGGCGAGCGCTCATAGTTGACTATGAAATCCTGGTAGCCACTGAATTTGGGGGTTCCGTCTGGCTTGGTAAAAGCCGGGAATTTTAGTCTCGACGCCAGATCCACCATCACTTCCTGCCACGGGCGCACATCGCGATCAGCTTTGATCAGCGGGTAACGAATCGCATCAGCCGCCGAATCCGGCTCGGAAATCGGGCGATCCAGAAGCGAAATGGTGTCGTGACGTTCCAGGTAAGTTGTATCAGGCAGAATCAGGTCGGCAAAATTGGTCATCTCCGAATGGAAGGCGTCGATCACGACCAAGAACGGAATTTTGTATTCGCCGAAGTTTTCCTCGTCCTTCTGCCGCAGCATGTCCTGTACGTTGGCGGTATTCATGGTCGAGTTCCAGGCCATGTTGGCCATAAACAGGATCAGGGTATCCAGTGCATAGGGATCATGATTGGTCGCATTGGTAATCACCATGTGCATCATGCCGTGCGAGGCGATCGGCACCTCCCACGAGTAGGCCTTGTCGATGCGCAGCGGGTTGCCGAACTCGTCGATCACCAGGTCTTCCGGGCGCGTCGGGAAGCCCAGCGGCGGACGCGACAGCGGCGTATTCGGCGCGTTGATGATGTCGATGTTGTTTTCCGGCAGCTGGTGCGGCGGAATCGGCTTCGGATACGGTGCACGGGCACGGAAGTTGCCCGGCGAATCGAGCGCGCCCAACAACATCTGGATCATGTGGATTGCGCGGCAGGCATGGAAGCCGTTGGAGTGCGCGGCAATCCCGCGCATGGCGTACATCGCCACCGGGCGGCCCACCACCTTGTCGTGCTTGCGGCCCCACACGTCGGTCCATTCGATCGGCAGTTCGACCGTTTCCTTGAACGCGATGTGCGCCATTTCCAGCGCGATGCGGGTAATGGATTCAGCGGGCAATCCGCACTCAAGCGCCACATTCTCCGGCGCATAGCGCTCGTCAAGATAGCGCTCGGCCATCATCGACATTACGGTCTTGACGCGGCGGCCGTCGGGCGCGACATACTCACCGAACAGCGCGGGGGCGATGTCGCCGTCCATGCCGTTTTTGAAGGCTTCCTTGTCGATGTCCCAGATCAACGGCTGGTTGTTTTCGTCGCGCAGGAACAGGCCATCACCCACCTGGCCCGGGGTCTGCACCACCAGCCACGAAGCGTTGGTGTAGCGCACCAGGAATTCATAGTCGAACTGTTCGTGCTTCAGCAGCACATGCACCATCGACATCGCCAGCAGGCCGTCCATGCCAGGCTTGATCGGCAGCCATTCGTCCGCAATCGCCGAGTAGCCGGTACGCACCGGATTGACGGTAACGAACTTGCCGCCCTTGCGCTTGAGTTGCTCGAGGCCAATCTTGATCGGATTGGACGAATGGTCCTCGGCCACGCCCCACATAATGAAATACTTGGCGTAATCCCAGTCCGGCGCACCGAATTCCCAAAACGAGAATCCAATCGAATACAAACCGGCGGCCGCCATGTTGACGGAGCAAAAGCCACCATGGGCCGACCAGTTCGGCGTGCCAAACTGCTGCGCCCACAGGCCGGTCAAAGCCTGCATCTGGTCACGGCCGGTAAAAAAACCCAACTTGGAGGGGTCGGTCGAACGAATTTCTTCCAGACGATCAGTCAGCACGTCCAGCGCCTGCTCCCAGGAAATCGCCTCGTAAATGCCGTCGCCACGCTCGGTGCCGGGCTTGCGCATCAAGGGCTGCGTCAGTTTGGCGGTCGAGTACTGCTTCATGATCCCCGCAGAACCTTTTGCGCACAGCACGCCCCGATTGGTCGGGTGGTTGCGGTTACCCTGGATGAAGCGAACCTTGTTGTCTTCCAGCGTGACCTTGATGCCGCAGCGACAGGCACACATGTAACAAGTGGTGTACTTGATTTCCTGGGCGTCGTGATTTTCGAGTTTGATTTTCGCGTTCATGCTATCTCTAGGTTCAAAATGATCCCCTGCGGCTTCCAATGAAACCGCGCCCGTTTGTTGCGTGGATGCTTATACTAGGTGACGTCAGAATGCAGTACCAGCGCATATAAGCTGGAACTGCTGGAAAAATTCAATATTAATCTTTCCGAATATTCCGTTATTTTGCACTTCTGTGACCTGTTTCTGCAAGCAAAACGGCTGATACCCCTATAAGTCTATCTAATGAAATTCCCTCCAAAGACCAGGGTAATTAGAGCTTGGCGTTCATTTCCGGGGTCCTGAAAGTCACCGGATGAATCTCAAATCACGCTGAAGGGCCAAATTTCAAAATGCGCGGCTCAAAGCGGGCGAGAAAAGAAAAACCCCTGTCCAAAATCGCATCCGGCAGCCGCCAGGATCGTTCGTTGCGCCTCGGTTTCAATCCCCTCTGCGATGACGCTGATACCCAGCTTGGGCGCCATAACGATGGTGATCTCGCACAGTGCCGGCCATATCCCGCCAGCAGAAGCTGAGGCAAATTACTACCGGCAACGCGCCATACAGACCGAATCAGCGGCCTGTACTTAAACCAAATGGCCTCACGAAACCCGGGGCGATTCACGCATGGACAAACCGAAAGCGGTAACCGCTGCCGTGCACAAGGGGGCGCGACTGATCTACACCATGCCCACCAAGGGCGAGGAATACACCGATTAAGGTCAGGATTATTACGAAGAACGCTACCACGAACGGGTGTTACGGCAACTGAGCTTGCGTGCTGAAAAGATGGGCATGAAACTCGTTGCATCTGAAAATGCAGCCTGAAAAGCAACCTTATAAATCAGTTGCTTGATGGGTGTTTCTTGAAAGATGCTTTCCTGCGACAACCGTGCCTGGCAAGGGATTGGCGGACGGCCCAGGCAAAACCTGAAGGCCGGCAAGGAAGGCCCGAGGCAAGGTTATGGCGTTCTGCCCGGCCTTACTGCGCCTGCCAGTGCCCTGAGCGCCCACCCTGCTTTTCCAGCAGGCGGATGTCGCCCATCGTCATGCCGCGATCCACCGCCTTGCACATGTCATAAATGGTCAGTAGCGCCACACTGACGCCGGTCAGTGCCTCCATCTCCACCCCGGTCTTGCCGACGGTTTCGGCGGTCACGGTGCAGGTGAGCCACGATGCCGCTGCATCGTGGCTGAACTCCACGCCCACCTTGGTTAACGCGATGGGATGACATAACGGAATCAGCTCTGCCGTGCGTTTGGTTGCCTGGATGGCCGCGATGCGGGCAATCCCCAGCACATCGCCCTTGGTCGCCTGCCCACCGAGAATCCGCGACAAGGTATCGGGTAACATGCCGATCCGGCCACTTGCCACTGCGATACGGTGGGTGTCGTTCTTGCCCGCGACGTCGACCATGACCGCACGGCCACGCCCGTCAAAATGGGTGAATTCGCTCATATTCAGGAACCTTGTCGATAACATTCGCATCGTAATCGAAATGCCGCTCCGACCCCGCCCCCTCCGGCCGTTATTCCATTGCCTGCTCGCCCTCAGCCTCGCCGTCCAGCCCGTTCTCGCCGCCGACCTGCCTGATCTGGGCGAAGTCTCGCGGCAATATTTCTCGGACCAAGAGGAGCAAATCCTCGGACGCACCATCATGCGCGACGTCTATGCCGACTCGCGTTATCTGGACGACCCCGAAATCGAGAGTTATCTCAACCAGCTAGGCTACAAGCTGGTCTCGGTCAGTACCCGCAACCAGCGCGAGTTCATCTTCTTCGTCGTCGACGATCCCAGCATCAATGCTTTCGCGATGCCCGGCGGCAATATCGGCGTCCATACCGGGCTGATTCTAACGGCACAAAATGAATCCGAACTGGCGAGCGTGGTAGGGCACGAAATCGCCCATGTCACACAGGACCACATCGCGCGCATGATCGCGGCGCAAAACCAGAGCTATTGGCCCACCCTGGCAGCACTGGCGCTGGCGCTGCTGGCCGCGCGCTCCAACCCCAATGTGGCAGGCGCGGCGATTGCCTCCACCCAAGCCTACACGGTGCAGAATCAGCTCAACTACAGCCGCGACTATGAACGCGAGGCCGACCGCCTGGGCTACGACATGCTGGATCGGGCGCAGTTCGACCCGCGCGGCATGAGCACCTTTTTCGCCCGCATGCAGCGCGCAAGCCGCTTTTACGACAGCAGTGCACCCGCCTATCTGCGCACTCATCCGCTTACCAGCGAGCGCATCTCCGACATGGAGGCCCGCAGCCAGGCCGCCCCCTACCAGCAAGTTCAGGACAGCCTCGACTTTCAACTCGTTCGCGCCCGCTTGCGCGCCCGTGAAGGCAGTCCTGCCGACGCGGTCGAGTCCGCGCGAAACGCCCTGCGAGACAAGCGCTACAGCAATGAGGTCGCCGCCCGGTATGGCCTTGCCAGTGCTCTTTTACGCGCGCGCGAATTCAAGGAAGCCGAAGTCGAAGCTCAGAAGCTGCTAGCCAACCCGGACACCAGGCCCATGATCCAGCAGCTTGCCGCCCAGATTGCGCAGGCTGCAGGAAACGCAACGCTTGCCCTGCAGCGCTTCCAGACTGCCGGCCAGGCACACCCCGACTACCGGCCGCTGCAATACGGCCACATTTCGGCATTGCTCGCTGCAAGCCGTGCAGACGAAGCGCTGGCAAGGGTGAACAAAGCGCTTGCGCGCCACCCGGATGACCGCCGTTTCTGGCAACTGGCCGCCAGCACCCATGCCAGACTGGGGCACCGGCTGCTCAGCCACCGGGCCCAAGCCGAAGCTTCGGCTTTGAGCGGGAATCTGATCGCGGCTGTCGAGCAGGTCAGCCTCGGCATTAAGACCGGCGACGGCAGCTTTCACGAACTGTCGTCAGCTGAAGCGAGAAAACGCGAGTGGCAAGCACTCGAAAAGGCACAGCGCAAAAAATAAAACAGACCGCGCATCCACCGGCAGGCATGGCTGGTAGGAATCTACCCTGCGTAATCAGCATAAAAATCAAGCCGCCGGCCTTGCATGGTAAAAACCAATTCAACTATCCTTTGTCACATCCGTTACTGGATAGCGCGCAACATCGGGTAAGCCGAAGCTGCCAGCGCTCTCAATACCACGTCAAATAATTTGGAGGATGACCATGCGAAAGTTGCATCACGTTGCAGCAGCCTGCGCTATCAGCGCCATCATGCTGTCTGGGAGTGTCCTTGCACAGGCATCCACGACAGCGGCTGCGACCCCCGTCAAGGAAGAAACCGGCAAGGACATCGCGTTCAACCGCACCAAGGGCAATTGCCTGGCATGCCATGCGATGCCTACGGTTCCCGACGCCGAGTCGACGGGCACCTACGGCCCCCCCCTCATCGCCATGAGCGCCCGCTTTCCTGATAAAGCCAAGTTGCGCGCCCAGATCTGGGACGCCACGGTCATGAACCCATCCAGTTCCATGATCCCGTTTGGCAAGCACCACGTATTGACGGAAGCAGAAATCGACAAGGTCACCGACTTCGTCTATGGCCTGTAATACCAACTGACCCATTCAATCCAGGAGATCCCCCACAATGAATGCACTTCGTAGAAACGTCCTGAAAGGTGCCGCAGGCGCCAGCACTGTTGCCATCGCCGTAGCCGCTGGCCTGTTGAAGCCCACCCAGGCGATGGCCGCCTGGAATGCTGCCGCCTTCGACGCCAAAAACGTCGGCGGCGCGATGAAAGGCTTGGGCGTATCCGCCCCGGTCGACAGCAAGGATATCGCCATCAAGGCACCGGACATTGCCGAAAACGGCGCCGTCGTCCCGGTGGAAGTGACCAGCAACATCGCCGGCACGACCAGCATCGCCATCCTCGCCGAAAAGAACGGCACCCCATTGGTGGCCGATTTCACGCTGTCCGGCGGCGCCATGGGATTTGTGTCCACCCGCATCAAGATGGGTCAGACTTCACTCGTTCGCGCTGTTGTAAAAGCCGGCGGCAAGTCTTATACCGCTGCCAAGGAAGTCAAGGTCACCATCGGCGGCTGCGGCGGTTAAGTTTCCGCTCACTGCAATCATCAAGCCGAATTGAATCATTAATTTTTGAAAGGAAAGCCCAATGGCTGAACCCATGCGTATCCGTGCCACGATGACCGGCGATGTTGCCGACGTCAAAGTGTTGATGAACCACCCGATGGAAACCGGTCAGCGTAAAGACGCCAAAACCGGTCAGTTGGTGCCCGCTCATTTCATCCAGGAAGTCACCGCTACAATCGGCGGCGCCACCGTGCTGTCTGCCAACCTTGGCAGCGGCGTATCCAAGAACCCCTACCTGGGCTTCAAAGTCAAAGGCCCCAAAGCTGGCGACAAGGTGGTGGTCAACTGGACGGATAACAAAGGCGACAAAAACACCGCCGAAACCACTATTGCTTAATCCGGGCAGTCAACGAGCGGAGCTCCTGCTCCGCTCCCGCGTTAACTTATAAGGTATCTGGAGGATGGCATGAAAAAACAAATGATCGGAAAGCTGCTGATGGGCATGGCTGGACTGGGCATTGCCCTGGGCGCCGTCACCGCTCACGCGTCTCCCGAAGGGGACAGGCAAGAACTCGCCAAGTACTACACCAGCAAATATCCCAATATCAAACTCGAAGATTACGTCTACGGCGCACTGGCATTCGATGCCGACAGCAAATCGCAATACGACGCCATCATGGAATTCCCGCCGTTCGAGTCCGAAGTTGAAAAAGGCCGCAAGATGTGGGAGACCCCGTTCAAGAACGGTAAAACCTATGCCAGCTGCCTGCCCAACGGCGGCAACCAGATTGCGGGCAACTACCCCATGTTTGACGAGGCAAAAGGCAAGGTGGTCACGCTGCAGGATGCGATCAACGACTGCCGTACGGCCAATGGCGAGGAAGCCTACAAGCTCAACGACATGAAAACCATGGGGGTGCTCACGTCCTACATGCGCACGCTGTCCAACGGCATGATCATGAACATCAAGGTCGAGACACCCAAGGCGGTCGCTGCGTATGAAGAAGGCAAGAAAACCTTCTATGGCCGCAAAGGCCAGTTGAACTTCGCCTGCGCCAGCTGCCACGTGCAGAATGCAGGAAACCGCCTGCGTTCCGAGCTGATTTCGCCTGCTGTCGGCCATGCCGTGCACTGGCCGGTATTTCGCGGCGGCGACAGTCTGGTGACCCTGCAGCAACGCTATGACGGCTGCTTCAAACAGGTTCGAGCCGTGCCGCCGCCCCAGGGCGGGACCGTCATGAACAACCTGGAGTATTTCCACTCCTCGTTGTCCAACGGCCTGCCGTTGAAGGCCTCGGTGTTCCGCAAATAAAGAATCACCTTGCATAAAACTCCTGGGGAACCGGGTATGCAATCGATGGGGTATCCGGTAAACCGATAT
Source organism: Hydrogenophilales bacterium 16-61-112 (assembly GCA_002257045.1). Classification (GTDB taxonomy): domain Bacteria; phylum Pseudomonadota; class Gammaproteobacteria; order Burkholderiales; family Thiobacillaceae; genus Thiobacillus. The sequence continues at coordinate 8,022 of NCHD01000039.1, forward strand.
CACGTTTGATGGAAAGCCCGGGCAACCGGGCTTTCCTGTTTGCGTCGACACAAATGAATTGCGCCAAATGAGCCGGAGCTACTATTTACTGCGCAGGCCGGCGCACTGAAAATACATCCCAAGCATCCCATACAAGGAAAATCCTCATGCACATGAATCGCCGCGAGTTCCTGCAACTGCTGGCCGTTGCTGCCGCATCCGGCATGACGCTGGACAGCAAGTCCGCGCTGGCAGGCAACGCGCCCGCCAACTTCTACGATGTGCCGCGACACGGGAATGTGTCTTTCCTGCACTTCACCGACTGCCACGCCCAGTTGCTGCCGGTCTGGTTCCGCGAACCCAACGTCAACCTCGGCATTGGCGGCAGTTTGGGCAAGGCACCACATCTGGTCGGCCAGCATCTGCTGAAGCAATACGGCATCAAGCCCGGTAGTGCGGAGGCACACGCCTTTACCTACCTGGACTTTACCGAAGCGGCCAAGGTCTACGGTAAGGTCGGCGGCTTCGCCCACCTGAAAACCCTGGTCGACAAGATGCGGGCGCAGCGCCCCGGCGCCCTGCTGCTCGACGGTGGCGACACCTGGCAAGGCTCGGCCACGTCGTTGTGGACCAATGCCCAGGACATGGTCGACGCCTGCATCAAGCTGGGGGTCAATGTCATGACGCCGCACTGGGAAGCGATGTTCGGCGCGGACCGCATGATGGAAATCATCAACAACGACTTCAAGAAAGCCGGGATGGATTTTGTCGCGCAGAACGTCGTCACCAACGACTTCGGCGATCAGGTATTCAAGCCCTACGTAATGAAGGAAATGAACGGGGTGAAAGTGGCCATCCTCGGTCAGGCTTTCCCCTACACCCCGATCGCCAACCCGCGCTACCACGTGCCGGACTGGAGCTACGGCATCCGCGACGACAGCATGCAGAAATGGGTCGACGAGGCGCGCGCCAAGGGCGCCCAGGTCGTCATCCTGCTGTCGCACAACGGCATGGACGTTGACCTCAAACTGGCCACCCGCGTCACCGGCATCGACGCCATCTTTGGCGGTCACACGCACGACGGCGTGCCGCAACCGGTGCCGGTCAAGAACACCAAGGGCGTCACGCTGGTAACCAATGCCGGCTCCAACGGCAAGTTCCTCGGCGTGATGGATTTCGACGTGCGCGGCGGCAAAGTGCAGAGTTTCAAGTACCGCCTGCTGCCGGTGTTCTCCAACCTGTTGCCGGCCGACCCGGAGATGGACGCGTTGATCAAGAAAGTACGCGCGCCGTATGAATCCAAGCTGAACGAGAAGCTCGCAGTCAGCGACGACTTCCTCTACCGCCGGGGCAACTTCAACGGCACTTGGGACCAGCTGCTGGTCGACGCCCTGATGGAAGTCAAAGGCGCAGACGCGGCGTTCTCGCCCGGCTTCCGCTGGGGCACGACCTTGCTGCCCGGCGAAGACATCACCATGGAACGGCTGATGGACCAGACCGCGATCACCTATCCGCAGACCACTCTGACCAACATGACCGGCGAAACCATCAAGACCATCATGGAGGACGTCGCCGACAACCTGTTCAATACCGACCCCTACTATCAACAAGGCGGCGACATGGTGCGCGTCGGCGGCATCGAGTACACCATCGACCCGACCAAGAAAATCGGCCACCGCATCAGCAACATGATGATGAAAGGCAAGCCGGTTGATGCCAGCAAGTCTTACATCGTCGCCGGCTGGGCGCCGGTCGCGGAAGGCGCGACCGGCGAGCCGGTGTGGGACGTGGTTGCCAGCTATCTGCGCGACGTAAAAGTCATCAAGGGCGTGAAGCTGAATACGCCGAAAATTGTCGGCGTCGGGAAGGCCAATCCGGGCATCGCGGGCTATGACGGTTCGTATTCCTGAGTCTGCTGAATCGCTGCAGCGACCCCAGGCCATTTTCCCGACTGTTATTGCCTTCTGCACGCCCCAACAGTGCTCACCGCTGTTGGGGCGTGGCGGCTTTGCATGATGGGGCTGGAAAGCGTGTTGCCGGGGCGTCGCTTGAGCACGCCAGGCTGCTCGACTTGTCCCAGTCGATGAGGCTGGCGTAATTAAGCTATGCCAGCCACGAAATAAGGCCGACGCAACGTCTGCTTTCCCTGTGGGGTGTACTACAGCCTGGCTTCAAACACGCGGATCAATTGCACGCCGCCTTGAAACGCAACTGGCGCGGCAACGCCGGGCCGAGAAACGCTGTTTGCGCTATCGCCGCCCGCACCTCCTCGCAGCCTGCTAATCCCTAGCTATTTTCTTTTTCACTCCCTCCGCGCACTTGCAACGCAGCACCTCCGCATCCCGGTCTTGACCAAGTGAGCGGCATAAATGCCGTTTTACCCGCCAATGAGCGTGGCAGAGCATAAACAATTCCGGTTTACGGTTCGGCTTTTGCCACAGTGCGCGCCATCATCTCGCATGACTCGTCACGCAATGGGCGCGAAAGGGATTTGCAAACATTCATTTTGTATGCATAATCGGATCCGCAACTCGGATTTCGCGCGGACGCACGATTAGCGCTTTTTCCCGGATGGCACCCTACCCCAGACCATGAGGATTCCTGCTATGAGTTCGGCGTTCACCAAATCCGCAGCCCGCAACATCTTTTACGGCGGCTCGGTGTTTTTCTTCCTCCTGCTTGTCGGTCTCACTTACGACACCATGCACACGCTTCCCAAACACGACAACAGCGCGAATCTGACCGAATCGGTGAAACGCGGCAAGCACATCTGGGAAACACGCAATTGCATCGGCTGCCACACGCTACTGGGCGAGGGTGCCTATTTCGCCCCCGAACTCGGCAACGTCTACATCCGGCGCGGTCCCGATTTCATCAAGGCGTGGATCAAGGCGCAGCCCACCGGCGCGCCCGGCCGCCGCCAGATGCCCAATTTCAATTTGAGCGAGGAGCAGCTCGACGATCTGGTCAGCTTCCTCAAGTACGCATCCGAGATCAATACGTCGAAGTGGCCGCCGAACATCGAAGGCTGATCGCGCCCCCACCCACCCACGTATAAAAAAGGGAGTTTTCATGAAATACCAATCTCAGGCGGTCGCGAAGCCTTATTTCATCGCGGCGATCGGGCTGTTCGTCGGCCAGATCGTATTCGGCCTAATCATGGGCCTGCAGTACGTTGTCGGCGACTTCCTGTTTCCGGCCATTCCCTTCAACGTCGCCCGCATGGTGCACACCAACCTGCTGATCGTATGGCTGCTGTTTGGCTTCATGGGCGCCGCCTACTACCTGATTCCAGAGGAGTCCGAACGCGAGTTGTACAGCCCGAAGCTGGCGATGCTGATGTTCTGGATCTTCCTCATCGCCGGCGCACTCACCATCCTGGGCTACCTGTTCGTGCCGTATGCGAAGCTGGCGGAGATGACCGGTAACGACCTGCTGGCGACAATGGGTCGGGAATTCCTGGAGCAGCCGCTGCCGACCAAGGTGGGCATCGTGATCGTCGCGCTGGCGATGCTGTTCAACCTGTCGATGACCGTGCTGCGCGGACGCAAGACCGCGATCAATCTGGTGATGCTGCTCGGTCTGTGGGGACTCGCGATCTTCTTCCTGTTCTCGTTCTACAACCCGGCCAATCTGGTGAAGGACAAGTTCTACTGGTGGTGGGTCGTGCACCTGTGGGTCGAGGGCGTATGGGAACTGATCATGGGTGCGATGCTGGCCTTCGTGCTGATCAAGGTGACCGGTGTCGACCGCGAGGTGATCGAGAAGTGGCTGTACGTGATTATCGCCATGGCGCTCATCACCGGCCTCATCGGCATGGGCCACCATTACTACTGGATCGGCACACCCAGTTACTGGCAGTGGTGGGGCAGCGTGTTCTCCGCCCTGGAACCGATCCCCTTCTTCATGATGACGCTGTTCGCCTTCAACATGGTCAACCGTCGTCGCCGCGAGCATCCGAACAAGGCGGCCGTGCTGTGGGCGCTGGGTACCGGGGTGATGGCTTTCCTGGGTGCCGGGGTATGGGGCTTCCTGCACACCCTCGCGCCGGTGAATTTCTACACCCACGGCAGCCAGATCACCGCGGCGCACGGCCACATGGCCTTCTACGGCGCCTACGTGATGGTGGTCATCACCATGATCAGCTACACCATGCCGCTGATGCGCGGCCGCGCCGCCAACAGCAAGACCGCGCAGGTGGTCGAGATGTGGTCGTTCTGGCTGATGACGGTCGCAATGGTCTTCATCACCCTGTTCCTCACCGCAGCCGGCGTCCTGCAGATCTGGCTGCAACGCATCGCGGCCGAGCCAATGGGCTTCATGGCAGCGCAGGATCAGGTCGCGCTGTTCTACTGGATGCGTGAAATATCAGGTCTGGTGTTCTTCGTCGGCCTCGTGCTGTACATCACCAGCTTCTTCATCAAGGGCAAGGAAGCGCCTGCGGGCTGAGCCCGGCATCCGCCCGGTTTGCCGGGCGGATAGGCAAACCAAGGATTTCCGCTTGAACATCGTAGTCGCTCTCCCCTCATCGCCATTCCGCCGTCGCGAATTGCCCGGTGACCTGGCGATGTGGTTTTTCATCTTTGCCGAACTGCTGGTGTTCGGCATCTTCTTTCTTGCGTACGCGTTTGCCCGCGCGCGCAACGTCGAGTTGTTCAATGCATCGCAACTGCAACTCGACCGCCTCAGCGGCGCCATCAACACCGCGCTGCTGGTCACCAGCAGCTACTTTGTGGTGCGCGCCGTTGAGCGCATCCACCACGGCGCCGCGCGCGCCTGTGCGTATTGGCTGGCTGCCGCCATGGCGTGCGGGGGTGCGTTTCTGCTGCTCAAGCTGGGCGAACTCGGTGCCAAAATGGAGGCCGACATCAGCATGTCGACCAACACCTTTTTCATGTTCTACATCGGACTCGGCTTTTTCCACTTCATGCATGTGGTGCTCGGTATGGTCATCCTCGGTGCGGTCGCACTCAAGGCGTGGCGTGGCGGCTATAGCGCCGCCGAGCACACCGGGGTGGAAACCGGAGCGTCCTACTGGCACATGGTCGATCTGGTGTGGATCGTGCTGTTCCCCCTCATCTACGTGCTGCGCTAACCGCGATGAAGGGCGCAACATTCCTCTGGCTGCTGTTATTGGCACTGACCGCGCTGACGATGCAGTCCGCCGCACTCGCGGCTGCCGGCCTGTCCGCCGGCATGCTGGTGATGCTGGTGCTGGTGGTGACGTTGGCCAAGGGCTACATCGTAATCGACCATTTCATGGCGCTGCATCAGGTGAACGGCGCCTGGCGCTGGATCGTGCCGGGCTGGCTGCTGCTGGTGCTCGGCCTGATCGGCTACGCTTTCAACCTGAACCCGACCTGACAGGAGTCTCAGCATGAACGACCTCACCGAATCCGGCCTGGCAAGCGCCGCTGCCATCCCCTGGTACCACCCGGTCGGCAAGGAATGCGAGCTGTTCGAATACGCATTCAGCAACCGCCTGCCGCTGTTGATCAAGGGGCCCACCGGTTGCGGCAAGACGCGCTTCGTCGCGCACATGGCGGCGCGCCTGGGGCGGCCGCTGATTACCGTGGCCTGCCACGACGACCTCACCGCCGCCGACCTGGTTGGCCGCCACCTGATCGGCGATGGCCAGACCCTCTGGTCGGATGGCCCGCTCACCCGCGCCGTGCGCCAAGGCGGCATTTGCTACCTCGACGAAGTGGTCGAGGCGCGCAAGGACACCACCGTGGTGCTGCATCCGCTGACCGACGACCGGCGCATTTTGCCGATCGAGCGCACCGGCGAGGAACTCCATGCACCGGACGATTTCATGCTGGTGGCGTCCTACAACCCCGGCTACCAGAATCTGCTGAAAAGCCTGAAGCCGTCGACCCGTCAGCGCTTCATCGCCATCAGTCTCGGTTTCCCGTCGCGCGCGATCGAGGAAAAAATCGTGGTCGCCGAAACGGATATTGCACCGGCACTGGCAGCCCGGCTGGTGACGCTGGCCGGACAGCTGCGTCAGCTCAAGGATCACGACCTGGAAGAAGCTGCTTCGACCCGCCTGCTGGTGTACGCAGGCAGCCTCATCGCCGCCGGCTGCGACCCTGTCGCCGCCTGCCACGCGGCACTGGTGGAGCCGTTGACCGACGACCCCGATACCGCCGAGGCCCTCCTCGAAGTGGTGCGGGCGAGCTTCGGCAAATGAGCGGCGTCCCGGCCCGGGCTTCTCCCGCAGTCCAGGCTGAGGCGCTCTATCTGATCAACCTGCTGCTGGTGCCGGGACTGGCGTTCCTGTTGTTGCTGCTGCTGTTCCGCCGCCATCGCAACAGTACCGATCCGCTGGTGCGCGGCCATGTGCGGCAAACCGTTGCGGCAAGCCTGCTGGCCGGGTTGCTGCTGGCAGGGGGACCTGCGCTGATGGTGCTGACGGGCGATTTGAGTCGGCCTGGCGTCTGGATAGGCTTGGTTTTGTATTTTGTGTGCTGCCACGGCACGCTGGTTTTGCTGGGGGTGTTCGGGCTCGCGCGCGCACTGGCTGGCAAGCCCGCAGCCTACCCGCTGCTCGAGCGCTACGCATGATTGGCAGTCAGGCTACGGCCGCGATCCGCGCCGACCTTGCCCGCCACGCCCGCAGCTGGCTGGGACTGCCGGTGCAACGCTGGCGCCGTCTGACCCAGACAGGGTTTTTCCTGCTGTTTGTGTTTGCGCCCATATTTAATATTTTGCGCCTCGACCTCAATCTCGGGCATTTCATCCTGTTCGGCTTCGACTGGACGCTGGGTCTCGACGATTTCGCCGCCCGGCGCATGTCCACAGCACAGGCATCGCTCAACATCGTGCTGCGCGGTTTCCTGCCGCTGGCGGCGATCGCCGGCACGGTGCTTTACGTCGGCTGGAAATGGGGACGCCTGTACTGCGGTTGGCGCGACGCGCTGTGGTGGTTTGCCGTGCTGCCGCTGACGATCGCCTTCGCGATGCTGTGGGCGGTGGTGGTGATGACCTATCTGCTGCCGCCGGCCGAGGTCTACGGCAACCTGCTCAATGGCACGCCGACACGCAATCAGGCGATCTTTCTGACGGTTGCCAGCCTCGCGTTCTGCGTCGAATTCCTGTTCGCGCGCCACCTGTTCTGCCGCTACGGCTGCGCGGTCGGCCTGTTCCAGAGCCTGGCCTGGATGGGCAATGACAAGGCCATGGTGGTCGGCTTCAGCCGCACGCGCGCACGCGATTGCGCGAGCTGCCACTCGGCCTGCGACCAGGTCTGCCCGATGCGCCTCAATCCGCGCAACGTCAAACGCATGATGTTCGCCTGCGTGCAGTGCGGGCAGTGCGTGGATGCCTGCGACCACACCCAGGCCGCCAATCCGGACGGGTCCCTGCTCAACTGGGTACACGACCTGCGCGCCGAATCCGAAGCCGCGTTCAACACGCGTGCCGCCCGCACCCTGCCGCCGGCGTGCAGTTCGGCACGCACGGAATCCTAGGCCATGGAAGAATTTGTCGGCAGCCTGTGGGACAAGCTGATCACCCGCGCCGCCTATCGCGGTTTTCCCCAGGCGCGCGTCGAGCTGGCGCAGATCGAACGCATGGCGCCGGTGTTCTTTCGTGCTCTCGGCGGCGACGCCGGCCTGACGCTGCGTGCCGGCAGCGCCACCGCGCACGGCGCGCGGCGCAACTGGATGGAGCGTGTGGCGGGGATCGGCGACAAGGTCGAGCTGGCGTGGCGCGACGATGCCACGTTGTATCTTCCGGCTGCGCTCGAGGTGTTTCCGCAGCGCGAGCTGAACCGCGAGCTCTACCTGTGGCTGATCGCGCTGGCGGCACACGATGTCGCGCCGAACGCGCCGTGGATCGTGCGCAATCAGGCCGCGGCGCATGCAACGCTCGCCGCACTGCCCGGCCTCGCGCCGCGCTATCGCAGGCTGGTTGATGCGCTGCTGGCGCTGCGCCCATCCCCGAATGGCCTCGTCGGGGCGGAGCAGGAGGCAGAAATCGCGATCCGCGCCGCGCTGGATGCGCCGGGCTCGGTCGCGATCTTCGTGCCGGGTCGGCGGCGGCCGACGCCGGTGCCGCTATGGCTGCATCCCGAGCCGCCAATCAATGCCGCCGCGCCGCGCCAGTCCGGCCGCGCGACGTCACCGCAGCCGGCGGGCCCCCAATCCAGGGCCGACCGCGAAAAACGCAAGCGGCGCGCCGAGCGGGTCGACATGCCGCAGGCGAACAGCCCCTTCATGCTGCTGTTTCGCGCCGAAAGCCTATTTTCCTGGGCCGAGTTCATCAAGGTCGACCGTCCGCTCGACGAGGACGAAAACGAGCACGCGGAAAAGGCCGCCAACGACCTCGACTTCCTCAGCATCGCCGACGGCGAGACGAGCGCTGCCAGCCGGGTGCGCTTCGATCTCGACCTACCGTCCGAAGCCGACGACGACCGCAAGCTGGCCGACGGCATCCTGCTGCCGGAATGGGATTACCGCAGGCAGCGCCTACAACCCGCGCACTGCCGGCTGCAAATGCTGGTCGCGCGCGACGCCGGGGACTGCGCCCTGCCCCCCCTGTTGCGCGCACCCGCGCGGCGGCTGCGCCAGCAGTTCCAGGCGCTGGCCACACAAAACACGCGGCTGCGCGCCCAGATGGCCGGCAGCGATCTCGATATCGATGCCTGCGTCCGCTTTGCCGCCGACCGCACCGGGGGTGCGCACGCGCCCGAGCCGGGGCTGTATATCGACAGCCGCCGCCATCAGCGCGATCTGTCCTGCCTGCTGCTGGCCGACCTGTCGCTTTCAACCGACGCCTGGATCAGCGACTCGGGGCGGGTGATCGATGTGATCCGCGACAGCCTGCTGCTGTTCAGCGAGGCGCTGGCGGCCACCGGAGACCGCTTCGCGCTGTACGGCTTTTCGTCGGTGCGCCGCGACAACGTGCGCTTTCACCTGCTCAAGGGTTTCGATGAGCGCTACGACGCGCGCATCCGTGGCCG
>NCHD01000040.1 GCA_002257045.1 Hydrogenophilales bacterium 16-61-112
GCGGTGAAATCGAGCTCCAGGTCGCACATGACGCGGGTGATGGCTTCGCGCTGGATCTGGTCGTCGCGGCTGAGCTTGAGGCCGCGCTCGACCGCCATGCCGGTGGCGGCGATGCGTTCCTGATATCGCTTGAGGTTCTTTTCGTTCTGCATGTAGACGTCCGCAGTCTGGCTGATGCTGGACGCGCCAAACGCCAGGATGTCGCAGTCCTTGCGGGTGGTGTACCCCTGAAAATTGCGCCACAGCGTCTTGTTCTGCTGCGCGCGCACCAGTTCGTCTTCGGGTCGCGCAAAGTGGTCAAGTCCGATGTTGACGTAGCCCGCCGCGCCCAGTGCCTCGTTCACCGCCTGCTGCAGCCCCAGGCGGGTGGCGGAATCGGGCAGGTCGGCCTCCTTGATCAGGTTCTGGTGCTTTTTCAGCCACGGCACGTGGGCGTAGGCAAACACCGCCAGGCGGTCGGGCGCCCATTCCGTCACCCGCTCCAGCGTACGACTGAAACTCGCCACGGTCTGCTTCGGCAGGCCCACGATCAGGTCCAGGTTGATGCTGGAAAACCCCAGCTCGCGCGACCAGTCGAGCACCTGCCGGATCAGGGCTTCGGACTGGATGCGGTTGACCGCCTGCTGCACCGCCGGGTCCATATCCTGCACGCCGAACGACAGACGGTTGAAGCCCGATTCGCGCAAGGCCACCAGATGCGCGCGCGTCAGTTCGCGCGGGTCGACCTCGCAGCTGACTTCGGCATCGTCGGCCAGACTGAAATGGCTGCGCATCATCGCCATCAGGCGGCGGATATCGTCGGGGTTCAGGTAGGTCGGCGTGCCGCCGCCCCAGTGCAACTGGCGCACCAGGCGGCGGGTATCGACCCATTGCGCGGTGCGCGCCATTTCCTGATCGAGATACGCCAGGTACGGCTGGGTTTTGCTGTAGTCCTGGGTAGCCACCATGTTGCAGCCGCAGTAATAGCAAAGCGAGTCGCAAAACGGGATATGCGCATACAGCGACAAGCCGCGTTCCGGCGCCGGGACGGCGAGCGCCCCGGCCCAGTCGGCCTCGCCGAAATCCGGATGAAAATACGGCGCGGTGGGGTACGAGGTATAGCGTGGACCCGCCACGCTGTATTTCTGCAGCAACGCCAACATGCTCGTCATCACGGCTCCGTTAAAAGATATTTATATCTTTTTATTATATCGCCAGACATGTAACCGGGACAAGCCAGCGCCACAGCCCGCGCCGGATTTTGCGGTAAAGTTCGGCGCTGGAAAGCCGTTGTCCCTCCCACACACGCGCCCGGATACCTTATGTCCTATCCCAATCCCCTGCTTCATCTGCTGCGTATTTTTGGTCTCGCGCTGCTGCTGGCTGCTCCCGTCGTGCAGGCGGACGAAGCGTCCGATCTCGCAAAACGGGTACACGAACGTCCGAATGGCAGCGATATGGTCACGCTGGGGCGCATGGTGCTGACTGAAAAAGGCCATGCACCGCGCATCCGTGAACTCGTGACCTACCGGCTCGACAAATCGAACGGCGAAACCGCCAACCTGATCCGCTTTCTCGACCCGGAAGACATTGCCGGGACCGGTCTGCTCAGCATAGACCAGGCTGATGGCAATACCGACCAGTGGTCGATGCGGACAACTCGGTCTACCGCAAGCGCATGGTCTGGATTGATCCTGCCACCGCCATCGTCCAGCGCATCGACTATTTCGAGAACGACCTGAAAACCCCCAGCAAGCGCTGGCTGCTGCGCGGCAAAAAGCGCAATCAGGGATTTTGGACGCTCACCGACAGCCGGGTCATCGATCTGTCGAGCGGCCATGAAACCCGAATGGTGATCGACTCCGCGCTGTACAACCAGAAACTGCCCGCCAAACTCTTCACGTCACAAGCCCTTGCCGACGAAAGCCTCGAATCGGAATACCGCCCATGAAAAATCTGCTGCTGACTTTATCGCTGTCCCTTGCCGCCCTGCCGGCATTTTCGACTCACGCACTGGCTGCCGACGACCTGCCACCGCCCCGCGCGGCTGAAGCCGGTAGCGCCGACGACCTGCCGCCGCCGCGCACGTCGACGCGCAAGCCGCGCACGGCTGCCGCAGCCGAAACTCCCACCGCACTCGACCCGGCAGATGACCTGCCGCCACCCGGGGCCAGAACCGCTCGCGCACGCGGCTTCCAGCCAACGCTCAAGTATGGTGTCGACGACTTGCTGCTGGAACTGGGCGGCCTGCCCGACGCCACCGAGGCCGACAGCTATTCCACACTTCGCGCCAAGGCCTTTGTGCTGTGGCAACCGAGCCGTGACTGGGAACTGCGTGCTGGCGCGCGGGTGGACGGCGCCAAGCAGCGGGGCGGCGTTGCGGATTTCTCCGACCTGTCGGCCGACTACACCGACACCTACGTGCGCTACCGCAGCGGCGACACGCGGCTGACGCTGGGCGCGCAAACCATCATATGGGGTCGTGTCGACGAAATCCCGCTGGCCGACCGGGTCAGCCGCGCCGATCTCACGCGCTTTATGCTGGACGAGTTGCCGGACCGTCGTCGTGCCGAACTGGCGGCACGCTGGGAGCAAACCCTGGGCGACTACAAGCTCGACGCGGTGTGGCTGCCGGTCTTCAACGCGGCCAAGTTGCCCGACGCCTCCAGCATCTGGAGCCCGATCAATCTCGCCAGCGGCGAAGTGCTCGGAATAGCTCCCAGCCCGACGGTCGCCGCGATCGTCAAAAACGCCGCCATCAGCGAGGACGAACACGGCAGCGGCGGGGGCGGCGTGCGCCTGACCAAAACCGGCGGCTCAATCGATTACGGCATCACGCTGGCGCGCACCCGGCAGTCGCAACCGTATTACCTGATCGGCGGCACCCCCTTCGCCCCGACGCTCACCGCGATTCACCCGTTCAACAACTTTGCCGGCGCCGACATGGAACTGGAAAGCAACGGCATTACCTGGCGCATGGAGCTGAGCTACACGGATGGCATTCCGGTGACACTGCCCACTGCGACAACCACCACCGTGCCCTCGCTCAACTGGGTCGGCGGAATCGAGTTTTTCCCGGGCGGGGCCGACACCCGGATCAATCTGCAACTGGTCGCCCAGTCCCTGCAAACCAGCCAAACTGTTCTGCAACTGACCGAGTATTACGGCGCCAACGGCAAAATCGAAACCTCATTCGGCCAGGGTCGCTGGAACGCCGGGCTGCGATTCGTTGGCGGCTTCAACGTGAAAAACCTCTATCTCAATCCCGAAATCAGCTACAGCGGCTGGGAGCCACTCTCGGTGTATGCGGGCTATCACTACTTCAATGGCGAGGACCGCACTCTGGCAGGTTTCCAGGAAGACCACTCGATGGCCGTGATCGGGCTGCGCGGCCAGTTCTGACCGTCACGCAGACACCATGCTGAAGTCCTGGCTCAATGGCAGCCGCATGCTGCCGCCCTGGCTGGCGCTGGCCATCCTGCTCGGCATTCAGTTGGTATCGATTCCGTTCGTCCTCAACCTGCACTTCAATAACGCGGGCGACATTTACTCCCCGCCCGACGCGCCCATCATCCAGTTGCGCGAGCAGCTGTTCAAGGAATTCCCCAACGACGAAGCGCTGATCGCGCTGTTTGAAGGCGACCAGCTCTATACGCCCGAATTCCTGGCGGCATTGCATCGCGCTGCGCAGCGCATGGAAAAGCATCCCGCCGTAGACCGGGTGCTGACGCTGACCACCGCCGAGCACATCGAATCCACCGACGACGGCTTTGGCGTGACCCTGCTGGTCGACCCTGACAAGCTGGACCAGCGCACCCCCGCGCAATGGAAGGCACGCGTCATGAGCGACGCATTTGCTGCAGGCCTGATCGCCTCGCGTGACGGCCGAGCCGTCGCACTGATCGTGCGTCCCAAGTTCCTCAAGGAAAGCCTGACCCGCCGCGACATTCAAATCGCCCTCGACGACGCCATCGTCGCTGAAAAGCTGGAGCAGTCGCACACGGCGACGGCAGGCACCGTCGCGCAAACGGTCGAAGAACTGCGCTCGATCTGGCGCGATAGCGCGATCTTCATTCCCATTACGATTGTCATCGGCATGGCGCTGATGTGGTGGGTCGTCGGCCGCGTGCGCCCCATGCTGGTGGGGGGACTCGCGATGGCCACGGTCGTGTTGGCCAGCGTGGCGGGACTGGTGGCGGCCGGGCAGCCGTATACGCCCATTTCCGCCATGATCCCGACCCTCATGGCGGCCTACACCACCGCCACGCTGCTGCATTATTATGCCGCCATCCAGCGCGCGCGCATTGCGCTATTGAAGCGGCCGCAACGCATCGAGCGCGCACTGAAGGAAACCCTGGTGCCGGGCCTGTTCAACGTGCTGACCACCGGCGCAGGCATGCTCAGCCTGCTGCTGGTGGATATTCCGCCGGTGCAGGCGTTCGGCCTCTCGGGTGCGATCGGCACGCTCATCGTGTTCATCGTGGTCTTCATTCTGGTTCCGCCCATCCTGCTCAAGTGGGACACGCCGCGCTGGCCGCGCCGCAGCTCGGGCCTGGCGCACGCGCGGCATATCGCGGCAGCGGTGTCGGTGTTCAGTCTGCGCCATGCGAAGGCGGTGCTCGTCACCACGGCGGTGGCGCTCGCGGCGATGATTCCGCTGGTAATGCAAGTCAAGGTCGAGTCCAACCTGCTGGATTTTTTCGCACCCGAGCACAGTATCAGCCGCAGCACTGAACGCGTCGAGAAAACGCTTGTCGGCGTCACCGGTCTGGAAATCGTGTTGACCGGCAGCACTCGCGACAGCCTGAAAGACCCCGCCACGCTGGCGCAGATCAAAGGCCTTCAAACCTGGCTGGAACAACAGTCCGAGATCGACCGCAGCTTTTCTCTGGTCGATGTGCTGGAGGAAATGAACCGCGCCCTGAACGGCGACGCAAGCGAAGCCGACGCACTGCCGACCACACGCAAGCTGGTCGAACAATTGATGCTGATTTACGACGGCAAGGACCTATACGAGCTGGTCAATCGAGAATTTCAGCGCGGCCGCATCACGCTCAGCCTCAACGTGCACGGCGCCAATGAAATCAGCCGCGTCATCGAGCGGATCCGCACCCACGTCGCCGAACAACCGATCAAGGGCATGGCGATCGAGTTTGCCGGCTTCGGCAAAATCTTCTCCGACCAGGAAGATCGCATCGTCGACGGCCAGCTGCATAGTTTCGGTGCGGCCTTCCTGCAGATTTTCCTGCTGCTGGCGCTGCTGTTCCGCTCGTTCCGGGGCGCGATGATTTGCATGGTGCCCAACCTGGCGCCGCTATTTTTCATTTTCGTGGTCATGGGCGCGGTCGGCATTTCGCTCGACGTCGCCACCGTGCTGATCGCCAGCATCATTCTCGGCATCACGGTGGACGACACCATTCACCTCTACCACGGCTACCAGCACCGCATCCGCCATGGCATCAGCCCGACCTTCGCCATCATTCGCAGCATGGAAAGCTCAGGGCGTGCCGTGATCGCGATTTCGATGGTGCTGATCGCCCAGTTCATCCTGCTGGGCCTGTCGGATTTCCGTCCCACTGCGCATTTCGGCATCCTCTGCGCAGTAGGGCTGTTCGCGGGTCAGATATTTGAGTTGCTGCTGATGCCTGCGCTACTCGGTATGCAATTGCGCAAGTCGAAAAAGAACCTTACGGCACACTCAGCTTGAGCGCGGCAAACTCGTCGTTGAACAACCCGATTTCGTCGCCCGACGCAAACTGCCAACCGTCCAGATGACCAAAATCGGTGCTGGATTTCGGGTTGAGCTCCAGGCTGAAACGCTTGACGGTCGACAGGGTGGGGTTGCGCACCGCAAGAACCAGCGTCAGGTAACGGTCGCTCGTATTGTTGATCACGGCAACCAGGCCCTGCCCCAGCAGGGAAGCCCGAAAGTCGACCACAACCGGTAAAGCCGGCTTGGCCGAAATGACTGCCTGGTAATCGCTTTCCTTGTAGGCCAACTGTGCTTTCAGCAACTCGATTTCACGCACGCTGTTGGTCAGCAGATTGCGCGTCTCGACCAGATAGCGCTCGGCCTGCTGCCGGGCCACGACCTCTTTCGACAGCCGCCGCTTGCCTTCGTCCAGATCGACCTTGAGCATGAAGGCATACAGCATCAGGCCACACACCAGCACAAACAACAGGGCATTGAGCACGACCGAAACAATCAGTCCGCGCCGCTTGGGCTGCTGGGCAATGTTCGTTTGGCTCTCCATCGTCAGCCGGTGTTGCGCATCCCTGCTGCAATGGCATTGATCGTTCGTTTCAGCGGCGTGAGCCAGGTTTCCTGCTCGGACTCCCACACGCTGCCACTGCGATATCGGTTCAGCATGCGGACCTGGATGTGATTGATCGGGTCGATATAGGGACGACGGCGCGAGATCGAAAGCGACAGGGACGGGTTTTCTTCCAGCAGACTCTCGATCTGCGCAACCTGCTTGACGCCTGCCACGGTGAGGAGGTACTCATCCGCAATGACGCGATACACCGCCATCGTGTTGGGGTGCTCGCACAGGCGCGCATATTCCTCGGCGATTTCCATGTCGGCCTTGCTCAGCGCCATCTGCACATTGGATAACAGGCTGCGGAAAAACGGCCATTCGCGGTACATGGTCTGCAATTGCGCCAGCCCATCCGGCTGGCTGGCGATAAAACCACTCAAGGCACTGCCGATACCGAACCAGGCAGGCAGGGTGTGGCGCGACTGCGCCCAGCCGAACACCCACGGAATCGCACGGATCGAACCCAGCGAGCGGTCGGCCTTCTTGCGGTGCGAAGGTCGGCTGCCGATGTTCAGCAAGCCGATTTCAGTGACCGGCGTGCTTTCGTAAAAGTAGTCGATGAAACCCGGCGTGCCGATAAACGCACGGTAGGCGGTTTCGCCTGCAGCCGAAATGTCGCGCATCCAGTCAAGGTAGTTTTGCGGGTAGCGCACGTCGCTATGCGCCAGTGCGCTGACGCTGGCCTTGAGCAGGCCGGTGACGCCCATGCCGATTTCGTAGTTGGCGGTTTCGGGGTTGCTGTATTTGTAGTACAGCATCTCGCCCTGTTCGGTGAACTTGATTTCGCCGTTCACGGTGCCGGGCGGCTGCGACAGGATAGCCTCGTGGGTCGGGCCGCCGCCGCGCCCGACCGTGCCGCCCCGGCCGTGGAACAGCCGGCATTCGACGCCGTGGCGCTGGGTCAGCGTGATGATGGACAGTTGCGCTTGGTAGAGATTCCAGTTCGACGCCAGCGTGCCGCCGTCCTTGCAGGAATCGGAATAACCGAGCATGACCTCCTGGCGGTTGTCATTGGCGGTCACCAGTGCGCGGTACACCTTGTTCGACAACAGTTGATGGAGGATGGCTTCGCTGTGCTGCAGGTCTTCCACCGTCTCGAACAGCGGCGCCACCAGAATGCGGCAGAACCAGTCGCGTCCGTTGTGGCCGCACAAGCCGACCAGGCGCGCCAGCAGCATCACTTCCATCACGTGCGAAGCACTGTGCGTCATCGAAATGACATAGGCACCAAACAGCTCATCCCCCACTTCAGTCTGGAGCTTGGCCATGCGGCGGAATACCGCCAGCGCCTCGCGGGCTTCGTCTTCCAGCGCAGCATCGTCCACTGCGATCGTGTCGATATGACCGATCCATGCAGCCAGCCGCTGCAGGCGGTCGCCTTCGGCCGCGCCCGCGTAATCAAAATCCGGATCGATCTGCTCCAGCACGGCGGTAACCGTGCGCGTGTGCACCGTCGATTCCTGGCGGATGTCCAGTTGCAACAGATGAAAGCCGAAGCTTTCTACCAGCCGGATCAGCGCCTGCAAATCCTGCTGGGCGACGATGCGGTCGCCATGGCTGACCAGCGAGTCACGCAGCAAATACAGGTCGTCGAGGAACGCGGCTGCGTTTTCGTAAGCCAGATGCGAGGTGAAGCTCGGCACATCGGCCAGGCACTGATGCACATAGGACAAGTTGGCATCCAGCCGCGCCAGCATCATGGCCGCCATTCGGCGGTAAGGCTCACGGCTGTAAATCTGCACGGCCGTGCCGCGAAATACCTGCTCGCCGAATGCCTCTTCATATTCGCCGAGACGGGCCATCAGGTCATCGGACGGCTTGCACCAGTCGATGCTGTGCGTCAGGGTCTGGCGCAGGTCGCGCACCCGTATGCGGTACTCGTCGAGCGCGGCCTGCATTTGCGTATGCACCGTCCACTCGGTGACATCGGCCGTGACAAAAGGATTGCCGTCGCGGTCGCCGCCGATCCACGAACCAAAACGGATGAAGCTCGGCACGCTGACCGGTGCGACGCCCTCGGAATTGACGCCGTAATGCTTGCGCACCGCCTTTTCAAAAAACAGATAGGCTTTGGGCACGGCCTCGAACAGGCTTTCGCGCACGTAATACAGGCCGTTGCGGACTTCGTCGCGCACCTCGAGCTTGGCGCTGCGCAATTCGTCGGTTCGCCACATCACCTGGATCTCGGCGGCCAGTTTCATTTCCAGTTCACGCTGGTCGTTCACCCCCAGAACGGGGCTGTACAAGTGGTCGCAAATCAGAAAGATCCGGCGCATGCTTTCCATCACCGCGCGACGGCGCGCTTCGGTCGGGTGCGCAGTAAATACCGGCGCGTAATACAGGCGGTCAAGCATCCCCTGCAGGGTCTCGGTCGAAAGGCCCTGCGCCTTGAAGTCGCCCAGGGTGCGGTCGAACGAACCTTCCCATAGCGTCATGCCATGCGACAGCATGCGGCGGCGGTTGCGGTGGGCGAAGCTCTCTTCCGCCACGTTGACCAACTTGAAATAACTCGAAAAGGCGCGCACGACGAGTTCAACTTTGGCGGCCGGCATGGCATCGATCAGGCTCATCAGCTCGGTACGGCGCGCCTGGTCTTCCTGCTGTTGCAGGTCGGCGAACCCGCGGCGCAGCGTTTCCACGGCCTCGAATACGTCCTCGCCGGCAAACTGCAGCAACACCTGACCAAGCAAGGTGCCCAGCAGTTTCACCTGCGCGCGCAGGTGGTCATCCGTGAGAAGGTTATCAGATGCAGTCATGGGTAATCAATTCAATGTAAACAAGGCGGGAAAAGGCGTGCGGCGGCGGATTTTCTCATAGTCGACGCGCATCACCCAACCGCTTGCCGCGCGTTGCGGAACATCCGCAGCCAGGGGCTCGCGCCGACCATGTCATCCGGCTTCCACGACAGTTGCGCGGCACGGAACACCCGCTCGGGATGCGGCATCAGAATGCTGAAGCGGCCATCGGGCGTGGTGAAGCCAGTCAAGCCGCCGGCTGAACCGTTGGGGTTCAGCGGATAGGTCTCGGTGGGGGCGCCGTGGTGGTCGACGTAGCGCACGCTGGCCAGCGCCTGTGTGGCATGCGCGGGGTCACGGAAAACCACGCGGCCTTCGCCATGCGACACTGCGATCGGCATCCTCGAACCCGCCATGCCGGCAAAGAACAGCGACGGCGAATCCAGCACCTCGACCTGGGCAAAGCGTGCCTCGAACTGTTCCGACAGGTTGCGCTCGAAACGCGGCCACGCTTCGGCGCCGGGAATCAGCGCATGCAGCTGGCTCATCATCTGGCAGCCATTGCACACGCCCAGCGCAAAACTGTCCGCGCGCTGGAAAAAGGCGGTGAACTGGTCGCGCGCGCGCAGATTGAACAGGATCGACTTGGCCCAGCCGCCGCCGGCGCCCAGCACATCGCCATAACTGAAGCCGCCGCACGCCGCCAGACCGGTGAAATCGCCCAGGCTGACGCGGCCCGACAGGATGTCGCTCATGTGCACGTCGACCGCCGCGAAGCCCGCCGCATCGAAAGCGGCAGCCATTTCGACCTGGCCATTGACGCCCTGCTCGCGCAGCACCGCCACGCGCGGGCGCGTGCCGGTGGCGATGAAGGGCGCAGCGATGTCGAGCGCTGCATCGAAACCCAAAGCGTAATGCAGCCCGGGGTCGGCCGCGTCGGCCTGCGCTGCAAACTCCTGCGCCGCGCAGGCCGGGTTGTCGCGCAGCTTCGCCATCTCGTAGCTGGTGCGCGCCCAGGCGGCCTGCAGATTGGTTCGCGCCTCGTCGAAAAACGCCCGGCTGCCGCGCTGGAAGCGCACCCGGTCGTCCGCATTCAGCTGCCCGATGACATGGAACTCACCGCGCAAATCGGCCGCCATGAAGGCCTGCATCACCCCCTGCGTATCGTCGCGTCGCACCTGTAACACGGCGCCGGCCTCCTCGTTGAACAGCACATTGAAAATGCGCTGCGAGACATCGTTCTCGGTGAGCAACTCGGGCTCGGGCAAACCCTCGTCTTCCACTTCATGGCGGATTTGCTCCAGGCACAGCTCGTCCACATCCAGGTCCAGACCGCAATGCCCGGCGAAGGCCATTTCGACCAGGGTGGCGAACAGACCGCCATCGCTGCGATCGTGGTAGGCCAGCAGTTTGCCGTCGGCATTCAGCGCCTGCACGGTGTCGAAAAAAGCACTCAGCGCCTGGGGTGTCGGCGCGTCGGGGCAGCGGTCGCCGACTTGTTTGTAAGCTTGCGCAAAACTCGATGCGCCGAGCCGGTTTTTGCCCAGGCCGAGGTCAATCAGGATCAGGTCGGTGTCGCCGCAGTCGGTGCGCAGTTGCGGCGTCAGTTGCCGGGTTGCATCCGGCGTGTTGGCAAACGCCGAAATCACCAGCGAAATCGGCGAGGTTACGGCCTTCGTCTCGCCGTTGGCGTCCCACACAGTTTTCATGCTCATCGAGTCCTTGCCGACCGGGATCGATACGCCGAGCGCCTGGCAATAATTCGAAACAGCAGCCACGGTATCGAACAGCGCGGCATCCTCGCCCGGATGGCCGGCGGGCGCCATCCAGTTGGCCGACAGTTTCACCTGGCCCAGCCCGTCAACCCGCGCAGCAGCAAGATTGGTGAGCGCCTCGGCAATCGCCATGCGTCCCGAAGCGGGGGCGTCGATCAGCGCCAGCGGCGCTTTCTCGCCGATGGCAAATGCTTCGCCTTGCGTCGTCTGGTAACCCGCCAGCGTGATCGCGCAATCCGCGACCGGAACCTGCCACGGCCCGACGCACTGGTCGCGTGCGGTGAGGCCGCCGACCGTGCGGTCGCCAATGGAAATGAGGAACATCTTCGACGCCACGCCGGGCAGCGCCAGCACGCGATAGGCCGCATCTTTCAAATCGATGCCATCCAACACCAGCGGCGCGGGCGTTGCCGGCTGGTGGGCCACGTCTCGCGTCATTTTCGGCGGCTTGCCGAGGATGACGTCGAGCGAGATATCCACCGGCGCGTTCTGGAAATGACCATCGGTCACCAGCAGATGATTGTCCTCGACCGCCTCGCCCAGCACCGCAAACGGGCAGCGCTCACGCTCGCACATCGCCTGGAACTCGCCGATGCGCGCCGGTGGAATCGCCAGCACATAGCGCTCCTGCGCCTCGTTGCACCAGATTTCGCGTGGCGACATGCCGGACTCTTCCGACGGCACCGCACGCAACTCAAACCGGCCGCCCTTGCCGCCGCCGTGCACCAGTTCCGGCAGCGCGTTCGACAGGCCGCCGGCGCCGACGTCATGAATCGACAGGATCGGGTTGTTTTCGCCCAACTGCCAGCAGCGGTCGATGACCTCCTGCGCGCGCCGCTCCATCTCGGGGTTGCCGCGCTGCACCGAATCGAAATCCAGATTCGCCGCGTTGCTGCCGGTGTCCATGCTGGACGCTGCGCCGCCGCCGAGGCCGATCAACATGCCAGGGCCACCCAACTGAATCAGCAGCGTACCGGTCGGCAACATGTGCTTGCTCACATGGTCATCGCGAATGCTGCCGACACCGCCTGCCAGCATGATGGGCTTGTGATAGCCGCGCCGCTGTCCGCCGACAGTTTCTTCGAAGGTGCGGAAATACCCCGCCAGATTGGGGCGGCCAAACTCGTTGTTGAATGCCGCCGCGCCAATCGGGCCTTCGAGCATGATGGCAAGCGGCGAAACGATGCGCTCGGGCTTGCCGTAGGCGTCAGTCTCCCAGGCCTGGGTGGCGCCGGGAATAGCCAAATTCGACACCGAAAAACCGCACAGGCCGGCCTTGGGTTTGGAGCCGGTGCCGGTCGCACCTTCGTCACGGATTTCGCCGCCGCTGCCGGTTGCCGCGCCCGCAAACGGCGAAATCGCGGTCGGGTGGTTATGCGTCTCTACCTTCATCAGCACATGGGTGAGTTCGCTGCTGTAGGCATAGCTGCCGTCGGCACGCGGGTAAAAGCGCTCGATCTGCGCGCCTTCGATGACCGAGGAATTGTCCGAATACGCCACTACTGTGCCTGCGGGATGCGCAGCATGAGTGTCGCGGATCATGCCGAACAGCGACTTCTCCTCGGCCTTGCCGTCAATGATCCAGGACGCATTGAAAATCTTGTGGCGACAGTGTTCGGAATTGGCCTGCGCGAACATCATCAGTTCGACGTCGGTGGGATTGCGTGCCAGACGGGTGAAGTTGTCGACCAGATAGTCCAGTTCGTCGTCCGACAGCGCAAGGCCGAGGCCGCGATTGGCGGCTTCCAGCGCAGCCCGGCCACCCGCCATCACATCTACCGCCTCCAATGCTCGCGGAGGCACGTGCTGAAACAAAACCTGTGCATCGTCGAGCGAGGCCAGCACGGTTTCCGTCATGCGGTCGTGCAGCAGCGGCAGCAAGGCCGTCAGCGCCTGCGCCGACAAGACTGCGCCCTGCCCGTCGCAGACACGAAACGCCACCCCGCGCTCAATCCGGCGCAAACCAGCCAACCCACTGTTTTTAAGGATATCCGTCGCCTTGGATGACCAGGGCGAAATCGTGCCCGCACGCGGTGTCACCAGACATTGCACCGCATCAGCCGCCGGCGAGTCGGCAGGCACGCCGTAATCCAGTGCCTGGTCGAGCAACTGAGTCGCCGCGGCATCCAGTTCGCCATCGAGCTCCAGAAAATGCCAGTAACGCGCACTCAGCTCGCCCAGTTTGATTCCTGCCTGCGCGGCCTCCTGGCGGATTTTATCGAGTCGAAAAGCGGAGAGTGCTGCACTGCCGGGGAGCGAAACAATAGAAGACATGAGCGTCTTTGCAAATGGGCAAAAACGCTATTTTAGCTGATCGGCGCACCCTGTCAGACGGCCTTGTTGGCAAGCGCGGCCTGCTTTTGCCACGCAGCCAGGCACTCCAAACCGCAGAAATGATGAACATAATCCTGCACATCGCTCAACTTGACTGAGTCTGCCGGCAGTTCCTTCAAACAGACCTCACAACTCAGCACGGTGCACGCTTCTTCATCCGCACATTGCATCAACAAGCCCCCTGCAGGGCTACGGTTGCGTGTGTCCATAAGAAACCCCTCTCAAAATCACAAGACTGATTGGCAGTGTAGGTTCCCATGACCGGCTTGCAAGCCGGTCCCGAATGCTCAAGTCCCTCTAAACCTTACCGATATAGTGGGTTCAGTTGACAGCCCGCTTTAAGCTGCATGCATCGAACAATGCCTCACTTATGACCCGAAACCAGCCACACCATGGCATGAGCCTCCTGATAGGCACGGGCTTCCTGGTTGTCCTGATCCTGATGCTGACGCTCAGCATGATCGGCTTGCGCTACGTCAGCGAGACCAACCAGCGGCTGAAGCAGATCGCCGAAAACAACAACATCAAGACAGAGCTCGCGACGGAAATGCATACGGCGCTTCTTGAACGCGCACTTTCCATTCGCGCCCTGCCCATCATCACCGACCCGTTCGACCTCGACGAAGAAATCCAACACTTTGGCGCGCAGGGCAATCTGTACCTGCAAGCCCGTCTTCGCATCGAAGCCATGCAACTCAGCCCTGCTGAAAACGCGATCCTGAAACAGATACGCGCACTGACCCGGCGGTCGCAGCCCGAGGTTGAAGCGGCTGTGGAAATGTCCATTCTGAAGACTGATCAGGCGAAACTGCTCGCCATGATTCTTCATACGGCCATACCGAAGCAAAAACTCATCATCGAACAAGTCGGTGCCCTGCTCGACCTGCAACGTAAACAGACAGCTGCAGCGGTGCGGGAAGCTGAAATATCGCACGTGAGAATGCGCGGCCTGATGATCGGGCTGGGCCTCGCCGCCCTACTGACGGGCGGCGCGATTGCCTGGTTCGTCAGCCGGCAAGTCGCCCGGCAGGCCGAACAACTGACGAATCAGGCCCTGTTCGACGAGTTGACCGGCCTTGCCAACCGATCCCTGCTGCTCAACCATCTCAATTACGAAATCAAGAGCGCCAGGCGTAACCCGTACGCATTTGGCGTTGCATTGATGGACCTGGATCGTTTCAAGGAAGTGAATGACACGCTGGGGCACGACGTTGGCGATGAATTGCTGCGCGAAGTGGGCAAGCGTCTGAAGAAAATCGTCCGCTCGGGAGATATGGTGGCGCGACTGGGCGGGGATGAATATGTACTGGTGCTACGGGGGCTGACTGAAACCGGCATCCCGCGCATCGCCGAAAGCATCCGTCTCGCCCTGGATCTGCCTTTTCACTGGAAAAACCAGAGTATCGACATCGGCGCCAGTCTCGGTGTGTCGCTGTTCCACCCCGGCATCAGCGACCCGAGCGAACTGATCCGCCAGGCTGATATCGCAATGTACATTGCGAAGCGTTCCGGCAAAGGCTACGCGCTGTATGCGCCCGACCAGGAACACAGCCGCAACGAACTGTCGTTCAAAAGCGAATTGCGCGAAGCCATTCACCAGAATCAGCTAAGCCTGTATTTCCAGCCGCAAATCGATCATCAGCGCGGATGCATCGTGGGCGTGGAGGCGCTGGTTCGCTGGAATCACCCCTCACGCGGCTTCCTCGTCCCGGACAGGTTCATTTCCATGGCCGAAGACGCGGGTCTGATCGACGCCCTGACGCATTGGGTGCTCAGACACGCTTTGATCCACCTTGCAACGCTCAACCGGCAAGGCCACCACCTGACGATGTCGGTCAATCTTTCTGCCCGCAACCTGCATGACCTGAACCTGCCTGCCACGGTGTCCGAGCTGCTTGCCGAAACAGGCGTTGCCTCCGGGAAACTCAAGCTCGAAATCACCGAAAGCGCCATCATGGCCAACCCCAAAGACAGCCTCAGCATCCTGACCGAGCTGGATCACATGGGCGTGACGCTGGCAATCGACGACTTCGGCACGGGCTATTCCTCGCTGGCGTACCTCAAGCAGTTGCCGGTCGACGAACTCAAAATCGACAAATCCTTTGTGATCGACCTGGAAAAACGGGAAAACGACGCCGTCATTGTTCGCTCGACCATCGATCTCGCACACAACCTGGGACTGAAAGTTACGGCAGAAGGCGTTGAAACCCAGGCTATCTGGGACACGCTCAGTATCCTCGGCTGTGATTTCTCACAAGGCTATTTGATGGGGCGCGCCATGCCGGCTGAGAAACTGGCCATCTGGCTGCAGGAATCAGGCTGGTCGCAGTCCCCCTTGGCAGCCCCGCAACGGGTGCCGGCTGCCTGACCCATCCTCGCCAGGCTGCCCTGGCGATTCAACACATCCGTTTTTTCAAATAGGCGCCAAATTCCTCGCTGACTTCGGGGTGCTTCAGCGCATATTCCACCGTCGCCTGCAGGTAGCCGAGCTTGCTGCCGCAGTCGTAACGAACCCCGTCGAACGCATACGCCAGCACCTGTTGCTCTTTCAGCAAAGCGGCAATGGCGTCGGTGAGTTGCAGCTCACCGCCCGCGCCCGGCTTGAGTTCCTGGATGTGATGAAAAATGCGTGGGGTCAGAATGTAGCGGCCCACCACGCCCAGGTTCGATGGCGCATCTTCAGGTTGGGGTTTTTCCACAATGGCATTCACCCGTGATACACGTTCGGCCATCGGCGTGGCGTCCACGATGCCATAGGACGCGGTTTCTTCTGGCGCCACTTGCTGTACGCCGAGGATCGAGCACTGGTAATACCCGTATTGATCGACCATCTGCTTCATCACCGCCGGCTTGCCGTCGAGCAGGTCGTCGGCCAGGATCACTGCAAACGGCTCGTTGCCGACCACCGGCTGCGCGCACAGCACGGCATGCCCCAGCCCCAGGGCTTCGGCCTGACGGATATAAATGAAGTTGACGCCCGCCGGACGAATCGATTGCACCAGTTCCAGCACGCGCTTCTTGCCGCGCGCTTCAAGTTCGGTTTCCAGCTCATAGGCTTTGTCGAAATGATCCTCGACGGTGCGCTTGGTGCCTTGCCCGGATGCGTCGGCCGATGCGAGCAGGGCCAGCAACCCGGCCTCGTCCAGGATGGCCACGCCCAGTTGTTGCGCCTTGTCCAGCTTGCTGCCCGCCTCCACACCTGCCACCACGTAATCCGTCTTCTTCGACACCGATCCGGCCACTTTTCCGCCTGCCGCTTCGATGTGGTCTTTCGCCGCATCGCGCGACAAGGTCGGCAAGGTGCCCGTCAGCACCAGCGTTTTGCCTGCGAGAATACCGGCCGATTGTTGCAGGCCGGTTGATTCCGGCCAATGCACCCCGGCACCGCGCAGCGTTGCAATCACTTCGTGATTATGCGGTTCGGCAAAAAACTGCTGGATGGATTGCGCCACGATCGGCCCGACATCATG
>NCHD01000041.1 GCA_002257045.1 Hydrogenophilales bacterium 16-61-112
CGGTTTCGGTGACAATGTGCATCATGTTGGCATGCCGCCACTCGCCCATCACCAGTTCCCAATAGCCGGTCAGCGACAGGCTGCGCGCGCGCTTCGACGCGTTGCGCAGCTTGACCACGACGAACTTCACCGGTGCGTCCATGGCGACGTAGGTGAACAGTTCCGAGGCGATGCCGGCCTCGTAATGCTCGAACACGCTGTAGCCGAAGCCGTGGCGGCAAACGTAGCCGGAGCGGCCACGCGCGGGTGCGGGAGTCGGCGACCAGAACGCCCCGGTTTCCTCGTCGCGCAGATAGAACGCCTCGCCGCTGCTGTCGGAGAGCGGGTCGTTGTGCCACGGGGTGAGGCGGAATTCGTGCGCGTTTTCCGCCCAGGTGTAGGCGCTGCCGCTCTCGCTGACGACGGTGCCGATGTGCGGGCTGGCGATCACGTTGACCCACGGTGCCGGCGTGTTCTCGCCGGGTTCGAGGTTGATGACGTATTCGTGGCCGTCGGGTGTGAAGCCGCCAAGGCCGTTGTTGAAAATGCGCTCGCGCGTAGCCAGCGGATAAACCGGCTCTTCGACGATAGCGTGTGGGGGTTCCAGACGGTCCGACGTGCGCTCGGCCGACACGCGGCGCTCCACCTGTTCGATCAGGGTTTCGGCGGTATCGCTGAGCACGATGCGCGCAACCGTCTGCAGCAGCACCCGCTCGTCTTCCGACAGCTCCTCGGCGCGGCGCACGAAGACTCCGCCTGGCTTGTCGATCATCTGCGCTTCGGGTCCCGAGTTGATCAGACCCATGATCAGGTCTTGCAGCACCGCCCGGTAGCCGGAGAAATCCTCGTTGACGATCACCAGGTCGGCAGCCAGTCCTTTCATGCGCCAATAGGTATGCATTTGCAGCACTTGCTTGACGAGTTCGATGCGGTCGATGTCGCCGATGTGCAGCAGGACGATCGGCAGATCGCCCGAGATGCCGAAGCGCCACAGTCCTGACTGCCCCAGTTGGTTGCGGGCAATGATGCCGGGCGCGGCGCGGCGCATGGCGTTGCCGTAAATGACGGAGTTGGCCAGGCGGCCAAATACCTGTGCATCGGCTTCGATGATATTGAGGTGGCGCAGCACCTCCTGGCTCTGGAACCAGGCCATTTCGAACGCGCGCTCGACGAAGTGGCGGTCGCAGTATTTTTCCAGCAGGGCGAGCGCGGCTTCGCGCGTGTCTGCGATGCCGGAGATGATCTGCACCGTTGCTGATTCGTCGGGCGACAGGGTGACGGTGCGGCGGATTGCCACGATGGGATCGAGCACCGAGCCATCCGTGTTCGACAAGGTCGATGGGCTGTCGCTGCGGTTCAGCACCAGCGGGTTGGCCGCGGTGCGGCCGCGGCCGATGAAGCGGGCACGGTCGGTCTCGTAGGAGGGCTCGTCGGCGACGACGCCGGGAGCGGCCAGCAGGTGAAACATCCAGGGCACCTGCTCGCCTGGCGTGCGCGGACGCCGGGTACAGAGGATGGCCTGGCGTTCAGGCAGAATTTCAGTCTGTACAAACAAATTGCTGAACGCGCGATGCGCCAGGTCGGCATTCAACGGCGCCAGCACCACTTCCGCGTAGCTGGTTACCTCGATGTGGCGGGTGCGGGATGACTGGTTGGTGAGGGTGACCCGGCGAATTTCGACATCGTCTTCGGGCGACACGGTGATTTCGGTGTGTGCCTCGATCGCCTGGTCGCGCCGCCGGTATTCGGCGCGCGCCTGCACGAAGATCGCTTCGTAGTGATCGGCAGGGCGCAGCGTGGGCTGGTGCGCCGCCGACCAATAGCGTCCGCTGTCGCGGTCGCGCAGGTAGATGAAGGTGCCCCAGTTGTCGGCGGTGGCGTCTTCGCGCCAGCGGGTGACGGCAAGCTCGCGCCAGCGGCTGGTGCTGCCGCCGGCATGGGTCGCCATGACGTGGTAGCGGCCGTTTTTTCGGCACGCGCTCCTGCAGCAGCAGTTCGGTCGCCCGCGCCAGCGGATCGGCCATGAAGCGGCGCTGCATCGGCTGGTCGAGCAACACATGTGCAAAGGCCAGCAGGCTCATGCCCTGGTGGTGCGCCATGAACGCACTCACGATGGCGTGCGGCTTGCCGCGCGGCACGCGCGACGGCGTGTAATCGATGGCTTCATAGAAGCCGTAGGCACCGAGAAATCCCATTTCGGCCAGCGTCTGCAGGTTGCGGCAGGATTCGTGCGGCAGCACCGTCAGCGCCAGCGCGCTGGCGTAGGGCGCAACCACCAGATCGTCGCCCAGGCCGCGCTTGAAGCCGAGGCCGGGCACGCCGAACGCACGGTACTGATAGACCTGGTGCATGTCGGTGGCGTTGTAGCAGGACTCGGAAATGCCCCACGGCACCGCGCGCTGCTTGCCGTATTCGATCTGGCGCGCCACCGCGGCCTTGCAGGTTTGCTCCAGCAGGGTGTTCGGGTAGCTCGGCATGATCAGCTGCGGCATCAGGTACTCGAACATCGAGCCGCTCCACGAAATCAGGCTGACCTCGCCGCCGTGACTGGTGAGCAGGCGGCCCAGCGCGAACCAGTGCTTTTGCGGCACCTGACCCTGCGCGATGAGCAGAAAGCTCGCCAGGCGCGCTTCCGATGCCAGGAGGTCGTAGCAGGACGGGTCGCGGCGCCGTTCGCCGACGTCGTAGCCGATGGCCAGCAGGCCAGAGGTGGCATCGTAGAGAAACTCGAAATCCATCACCGCCAGTTCGCGGCAACGGTTCATCAATGCATCGATGAGGTCGAGCTGCGTGCGCGCGCCGGCCGCACCCGCGTCGGCCAGTTCCATTCGGGTCGGCAGCGTGCGGTCCTGAAACGGTTCGGGCAGCAGCAGCGCCCATTCGTCGCGCAGCGCGCGAACCTGCTGGTCGTATGCCTGTGCCCAGTACGCCAGCGCGTCGTCGGAATCGATGTCCGCCGGCAGCCAGGCAAGCAACTCGCCGCCGATGCGGTCAATTTCGTCCAACGCGCTGGCAGCGGCGGCCAACGTCTGCGGCGACCCGTCCAGCAACAGTGCGCGCAGGGTGTCCTGCAGCAAGCCGATTTTTTTCGCCAGTTCCGGGGCGGGCGAGGCGGGCAGCTGCTCGGCCAGCACCTGCAGGGTGTCCTGCAACCCTATCAGCGCGTTGGGCGACAGCGCCGGCTGATGTTTCAGCTCGGCCAGGCCTGCCTGCAGCGTGAGCAGGCAGCCGGCCAGGTTGCCGCTGTCCACCGTCGAGACGTATTTCGGGTGCAGCGGTTGCAACGTGCGGGTGTCGTACCAGTTGTAAAGGTGGCCGCGATAGCGTTCCAGCTTTTCCATCGAGGCGAGAGTATTTCCGATGCGCTCCAGGCATTCCCCAACCGTGAGATAGCCGAAATCGACTGCCGCCAGATCGGCCAGCAGCGCCATGCCGATATTGGTGGGCGAGGTGCGCGAGGCGATCGCCGGCGCCGGGTAGGACTGGAAGTTGTCGGGCGGTAGCCAGTTGTCGTCCGGGCCGACGAAATCCGCGAAGTAGCGCCAGGTGCGGCGGGCCGAGGTGCGAAGGAAGGCCCGTTGTTTGGCGCTCAGATCCGGAGCGGGCGCGGTCAGCGGCTTGCTGATCCACCAGCCCACGACGGGCGACAGCAGCCACAGCAACAGGAACGGCGCCGTGGCGAGCCAGGCTTCCGGGCTGCTTTTCGCCACGGCCAGGGCCCCGACCAGCCCCCCTGCGAGAACCGGCGCGACCCACATCTCGTGGAAAAAACCGGCGAGTGAGCGGCGCGCGTTGCGGCGCGCGTATGAAGGCAGTTGCCATAGCAGCAGGCCGCGCCGTGTGAGCAGCATGCGCACCCCCGAGCGCGCGATGGCGCCGAGTGCAATCAGTGTGTCATAGGGCAAAAAGGCCAGGCTTAGCAGCGCGAGCATCAGTGGGTGGCCGGCAGACTTGCTGGTCAGGCTCAGGTGCACCAGCCAGTCGCGTTCATCCGGTTTGCGCAGGAGCGCAATCGCGGTGGACAGCAGGGTGGGCAGGGCGACCACGGACAGGACCAACAGCGACGCCACCCAGGCATGGCGCGGCCCCAGCAGCCAGCCACCTGCCAGCAAGGCAAGCAGCGCCGGCGCGACCAGGCTGCGCCGCAGGTTGTCGAAAATTTTCCACAGCGACAGGATTGAGAGCGGGTTCGCCTGCCGCCCGGGCTTGGCGCCATTGGGGCCGGGTGCGCCCGGCACGCGTGGCAACAGCCAGCCGGCCAGTTGCCAGTCGCCGCGGATCCAGCGGTGGCGGCGGCTGGCGTCGATGACGATGCTGGACGGGTGTTCTTCGATCAGTTCGACATCGGTCACCAGCGCTGAACGCGCATAGCCGCTTTCCAGCAGGTCGTGGCTGAGGATGAGGTTTTCGGGGAAGCGCCCGTCGACGGCCTGACGGAACGCATCGACGTCGTAGATGCCCTTGCCGATGAAGGAGCCTTCGCCGAACACGTCCTGGTAGACGTCCGACACCTCGCGCGTGTAAGGGTCGAGCCCCGATTCGCCCGCGAACAGTTGGGTAAAGCGTGACTGGCTGGCAGAGGTGAGGCTGATCGAGGCGCGCGGCTGCAGGATCGCATAGCCTTCGACGATGCGGCCCCGGGCGGCGTCATACACCGGACGGTTGAGTGGGTGGGCGAGGTTGCCGACCAGGGTGCGGGCCGCGTCGCGCGGCAGCTGGGTGTCGGTGTCGAGGGTGATGACGTACTGGATCGAGGCAAGGATGGACGGGTCGCCGACGATGTCCGAAAACGCCGTGTGCGCTTCGCCCCGCAACCGGGCGTTGAATTGCTCAAGCTTGCCGCGCTTGCGCTCGTAGCCCATCCACACGCGCTCGTAAGGATTCCACAGCCGTGGCCGGTGAAACAGATAAAAGATGCTGGGGCGATCGTCGCGGTAGGTCGCGTTGAGCGTTTCGACTGCGGCGCGCGCATAGGCGATCAAGCCCGCGTCTTCCGCCAGCGTTTGCTCGGCCGCATCGCGAAAATCCGTCAGCAGGGCAAAGAACAGGTTGGAATCGCGGTTGCCGAGATAGCGGATCTCCATCGCCTCGAGCAGATCGTCGACGTCCTGCGAATTCGCCAGCAGGGTAGGGACGACCACCATGGTGCGGTGACTGTCCGGTATTCCCTTGGAAAAATCCATGCGTGGCAAGGCACGCGGCAGCAGTATGAGCGTGACCAGCAGGTTCACCAGCGAGATGGCCAGCGCCGAGGCAGCGATCAGGAGCGGAAGCGCGAACAGTCCGCTCGGCCACGCACCCGGATCAAGCCTGCGCGGATCGAGGCCGAGCGCGGACAGCACAACCGTGGTCACCAGGAGGGTGAGCGCCACAATGGCGCCAAGATAGAGCGGCAGGCGGACCTGCCCGCTGATGCGCTTGACTCGGGATTTCAGCGACAGTCGGCAGCCGACCGCATTCTCCAGCTGTCGCCGTCCCCGATCGATCAGATAGTAGCCGACGTGCGCGCTGCGGTCGTGGACACCCTGCTGCGCGGCTGCTGCCTGCGCCAGGACAATGGCTTCGCGTGCCACCGCCATTTCGCTACAGGTGCTGCCGCGTGCCACGTCTTCGATGGCATGCCGGTAACGGTCGCGGGTAGCGAAATCCTGGCTGGCGTAACACTCCATCGGGTCTTCGCGCAGGGTCTGTTCGACGACGCTGAGCGACTCGACGTACTGCTTCCAGTCCATGGCGCCGATGAAGCGCAGGCTGCCGATGCTGTTGGCGATGGAGATCTGGTTGGCCGCGGCCGTGCGGCCGGCCGCTTCCGACAGCTCGCTTGCAGTCACCCCCTGTTCGAGCAGTCTCTGCTCGACCCAGGTTTGGACAAAGGCCATGGCAGACCCCTGCGCCTGGAGCCGGTCGTAAAACTCTTCCACGAACGGCGCGGTCAGCGGCACATCGGCGTTGGCAAACTCGGCCAGCAAGTGGATCAGCTGTTTCGGTTCGCTTTCGGCCGTGGCGAGCATGCGGTCCGCCCAACTGATGGCCGCATTGCGCTCCTCGCGTCGCTGGGCGATGCGCACCCCGACCCGGCGCAGGTTCTCCAGCAGCGCCAGCTGCAGCATGATCGGGAAGGCCCACAATTCGCCCAGCCTCAAGGGTTCGATGGTCTGGTAGGCGGCGATGAACTGGGTGGCGTTTTCGCTGTCGACGCGGCCGTCCATGTGCGAGATCAGTTCCAGCGCCAGGTCGTAGATGCGCGGGAAACCGGCCGACGGGCCATCGGCCAGTCGCGGCAACTGGCGGCTGTATCCGCGCGGCAGATGCCGGCGCGCCATGCCGATCTGTTGCTCGATCAGATAGAAGTTGTCGAGCAGCCAGGCCTCCGCCGGGACGATGCGCTGTCCCGGCGCGGCAGCGGTGACAACGTCGTAGGCCGCCAGCAGAACCCTGGCGTTGTCGGCCAGACGCGGCAACAAGCGGTCCGGTCCTGGGCGCTCGTCGGTTTGATGCTGGCCAGCCAGCGTGGCTGCGTGGCGTTTCAGTTGTTCGATGCTGAACAGCTCGGAACGCAGCAGCTCGGTATCCCGGTCGTTGCGCAGCGCATGGCGTGTACGTGCCGTTAATCCGAATTCTTTGATGTCGATGGGTTTCTCCTTGCCTGGACCGGGACAGTCAGTGCAGTGCTGCCAATGCATCGTGCCCGACAGGTGTGCCGGGCACGATTCTTCGTTGATTCAATGACGCGTCCGTGACGCGCTGGCGGCGACCAACGCCTCCATAAAAACCGCTACGGCTTGCGGATGAAGAGCAGGAACACACCTGCAGCTAGCGCACCGACGCCTGCCCAGATGGGGACGTTGACGGTTTCCCTGTCCTTGATCGTGAATTCGATCGGGCCCAGCTTGGCTTCATGGGTGTCCCGGGTATAGGTAAACCCGCCGTAGATCAAGCCCAGTACGCCGGCGACGATCAATACGACACCCAACAATTTGACTGCGTTCATGTCAGTTTCTCCGGTAAAGCCAGCGTGTACGCGTCAGGCAGCGTCAGACGCCGCGGCCCTGGATGACCCGTATCAGGATGACCACGATCGCGATGACCAGCAGGATGTGGATGAATCCGCCCATAGTGTAAGACGTTACCAGGCCAAGCGCCCAGAGGATGATGAGAATGATTGCGATGGTTTGTAACATGGTGTCAGCTCCAAATTGTTGGTTTTTGTGAAGAAGGGGCGGTCATCCTGCGATGGCCCCGCGCGTCGCCCGCTTAATCACATTAGGAAAACAGGCGGCGGTTTGCACGGATTATTTGTTGCCGTTTGCCGCGTCCTGGATGTTTTCACCGGCTTTTTCGAGGCTTTGACCCACCTGTTCCGATGCCTGGTCGACTTCCTTGCCGGCTTCTTCAGCCGGACCTTCCTGCTTGTCGCAGCCGGCCAGCGCAGCCAGCGTCGCACTGAAGGCCAGCACGAGCGTGAGCGCTTTCATGGCGCGCATCAATCGCCGACCTCATGGCCGATGACGCCGCCGACCGCAGCGCCGCCAATCGTGCCGAGGGCGCTGCCATTCGTCAACACGGCACCGCCGACTGCGCCCACTCCGGCACCGATCGCGGTGCTCTTGTCCTGCGACGACATGCCGGCACATGCGCCGAGGCCGAGCAGGAGGCCGGCGCCAAGCAGGCTGAGCGTGAGTGTGTGGATGGATTTCATGATATTCCTTCAAATGGGTCTGATTCGGGCGTGATGCACCGGCAAACCCTTGCCGGGAAACACGGTGTTCGACGGGTCATGATGCCAATAGCGCCCATGCAGGATCCGACAAGGCAAGCGTAGGCCGGGCCGGTTTTGCGGTCTGTCTGGCACCGCACATAGCGTGGACAGGCTGCATTGCTCTGTCTGCGACGGCGGCCGGCTACCGGCTGTCGTCGCCGCCCTGACGGTATTGCACGTCGTTCAGCAAACGCTTCAGCTCGGTCTTCACCACCGCATAGCATTCGCAGACCCGGGCTTCGAGTCCGGCGCGATTCAGGACCGCGATATGGCCGCGGCGATAACTGATGACGCCGGCATGCTGCAATTTGCCGGCCGCCTCGGTGATGCCTTCGCGGCGCACGCCGAGCATGCTGGCGATCAGTTCCTGCGTCATGACCAGTTCGTTCGATGGCAAGCGGTCCAGGGTCAGCAACAGCCAGCGGCACAGTTGCTGTTCCACCGAATGGTGCCGGTTGCAGACGGCGGTCTGCGACATCTGCGTCATCAGGGCCTGGGTGTAGCGCAGCAACACGCGCTGCAGCAGGCTGGCGCGATTGAATGCCTCCAGCAGCTTGTGGCTTTCCAGCCGATACGCGTAGCCAGCGGTCTGCACGACGGCCGAGCTTGATGTGGTGTTGCCGCCCATGAACAGGGACACGCCGACGACGCCTTCGTTGCCCACGCCGGCAGATTCGGATGAAGCGCCGGATTCCATGACGTAATGCAGGGAGACGATGGCAGTGGTGGGAAAGTAGGCGTGCTTTAACTGGCTGCCGGGCTCATAAATCATTTGCCCGAGCGGCAGCTGGACGCGTTCGAGATGCGCGACCAGGGGATCGAACTCAGCATCAGGCAAGGCGGCGAGAAGATGGTTCTGGCTTGGATGTGGGGGTGTGTCCATCGTTGAGTCGGCGCGGTTGCGTTTATTTCTGCGGCGGGATTTCTACCCCGATGCCACGGTAGCCCAAGAAGCGGCAGGACTGGCTGAATATCGGCTCGCCGCTGACCCGGAAGCGCTGATGCGAGCCGTCGACATTGATACGGTTATAGACGAAATCGAGGAAAGGCTGGCGGGCGGTAATGGTTGCCAGCAGCCGTTTGCGTTCGCTCTCGTTCGAGTCGGTCGCCTGTCCGTCACCTGATTCGGCCGCCACGGGGCCGGCTTGCGGGGCGAGCATTTCCAGAACCGGGCCGGAGATTCGGGTGAAATTCATGTTTTCATCCTGCTCCCAGTACCAGTCGGACGCCAGTTCGGTCAGGCTGCGATAGCGGGCTTCGCTTTCGCGCAGCTCGGCGGTCTTTTCCTGTACCGTTTTCTCCAGCTCGGTGTTGTAACGCCCGAGCTGCTTGTAGAGCAGCCGCACTTCCAGCATGTTGCGGATGCGCGTCTTGACTTCGATCAGGTCGAACGGCTTGCTGATGAAGTCGCGGGCGCCGGCCTGCAAGGCGCGCAATTTGTGCCCTGGCTGGGCCGTGATCACCAGCACCGGCAGATAGGCGTCCAGCGCGCCGGCCTTGAGGCTTTCCATCACCTGGAAACCATCCATGTCCGGCATTTGCAGGTCGAGCAGGATCAGGTCGTAGGCGTTTTCATGATGCAGCGTGGATACCTGGCGCGGATTCATTGTCGACTCGACATGGGTGTAGCCGGCTGCGTGCAGCAATTGCTCCAGCAGCTGCACATTGGTTTCCTGATCGTCCACGATCAGGATGCGGGCATTGAGAATATCGTCTTGGCTTACCATGAAATGCACTTCCTGTTGTTTGCAGCAAGACGCCGCCGTGCAGGGCTGGTTGCGTCAAGCATGCGCCATTGCCCGTTCGGGGAGGCTGGCTGCGAAGCAGTAGCCGTTCCTGCCTTTGCGCTTGGCCTCATACAAGGCCGTGTCGGCGCGTTTCATCAGCGTTTCCGCTGTTTCGCCGTGAGGAGAGTAAAGCGCCACCCCGATGCTGGCGGTGACGCTCACGTCACCGCCCTGAATGCGATAGGGCTGGGCCAAAGCCAGGATCAGCTTCGCTGCCAGCGTGCCTGCATGGTCGGTGTGATTCATTTCCCACAACGCGATCACGAACTCGTCGCCACTGAGCCGCGCCACGGTGTCTTCCTGGCGGACTGCGGACACCAGGCGGTTGGCGACCATGGCCAGCAAGGCGTCGCCCGCGTCGTGACCGAGGGTGTCGTTGATCTGCTTGAATCCGTCCAGATCAAGATACAGCACGGCGATGCTGCTTTTGTTGCGGTGCGCATGGGCAATCGCCAGTTCCAGCCGATCGAACAACAGCCGTCTGTTCGGCAGCCCGGTCAGCGCATCATGCAGCGCCAGGGATTCCAGCGCGCGGCTGTACTGTTCGAGCTGGCGGTACAGCAAGCGGACTTCCAGCATGTTGTGGATGCGTGTCCGCAGTTCCAGCAGGTCGAACGGCTTGCTGATGAAGTCGCGGGCGCCGGCCTGCAAGGCGCGCAGCTTGTGGCCGGGCTGGGCCGTGATCACCAGCACCGGCAGATAGCCGTCGGCTTCGATTGCCTTCAGGCCTTCCATCACCTTGAAGCCATCCATGCCGGGCATCTGCAGGTCAAGCAGAATCAGGTCATAGTCGTTGTCGCGATGCAGCGCGCAGACGGCATGTGGGTCCGTCGTCGAGGTGACGGCGCGATACCCGGCGCCACTCAGTATCTGTTCCAGCAGCATCACATTGGTGTCCTGATCGTCGACGATCAGGATGCGGGCGTTGAGCAGGTCGTCGGTGCCGACCATTACACAGGCGCCGGGTCGATTGCGCCGACCCGTTCCTCATCTGCCCGGGTCAGCGCACTTTCCAGCGCACTCATGAACTCGTTGACCTTGATCGGCTTGGTGAGATAACGGAAAAACCCCGCTGCCAGACCTTTTTCGATGTCGCGTGGCATGGCATTGGCGCTGATCGCGAGCACCGGGATATGGGCCGTTGCCGGATCGTCACGCAGAATCCTCAATGCCTGGATGCCGCTGATGCCAGGCAGGTTAATGTCCATCAGGATGACATGCGGAAGATGGGCGCGCGCCAGCGCGATGCCGAGCGTGGCATCGCACGCGCTCAACATGCGGACATGCGGGACGTCCTCGATGATTTGCTCGACCAGCATCAGGTTGGCTGGATGGTCTTCCACATAGAGCAGGGTGCGCAGCGGCGCCTTTTCCTGCGCTTGTGGCGCAAGTCCTGTGGTCATCCCCCGGTCAGCGGCAATTTGTGGCATGACATCGCGGATCAGTTCGATCCAGAATTCGCTGCCCACGCCGACGGTGCTTTCGACGCCGATGCTGCCGCCCATCAGTTCGACCAGCTGCTTGGTAACCACCAGGCCGATGCCGGTTCCTTCTTCGTTGCCGGTTTCCTGCCCCAGGCGATTGAAGGGTTGAAACAGTTGCTCCAGCTTGTCCGGCGGCAATCCCGCACCGCTGTCCTTGATGCTGACGCGCAGGTGTTCCGGGCTGGTCGCAATGCATTTCACTTCGACCAGCCCATGCGCGCGGTTGTACTTGATCGCATTGGAAAGCAGGTTGATCAGGGCCTGTTTGATCCGGGTTTGGTCGGCATGGGCAAAGCAGTTGGGGTCGGTTTTGGTGAAGACGAGGCGGATGCCGCGCTGTTGCGCCTGCGGCTCGATCATGGCCTGGCATTCGAGCAGCACGTCGGAGAGCGAGATGGGCTCCAGCGACAGCGACAGCTTGCCCGACTCGATCACCGCGAGATCGAGGATTTCGTTGATCAGGTCGAGCAGATACCATCCGGCCTTGATGATCTGGTGCAGTCTGACGATCTGGGAGGCGGTTGGCGGTGGCGCACCCGTCTCCAGCAACTGGGCAAAGCCGAGGATGGCGTTGAGCGGTGTGCGCAGCTCGTGGCTCATGCTGGAAAGAAAGTTGGATTTCGCCAGGTTGGCTTTCTCCGCCGCGGCTTTCGCGCTTTCGAGCTCGGCATTCTTGTCCTGCAGCACCTTGTAGAGTTGCGCCCTTTCGGCCTCGACCTGCTTGCGCGCCGTGTTGTCTGTGCCGATCAGCAGATATCCGATGATCCTGTCCTGCGCGTCGCGCAGCGCGGTAACCGAGACGACCGCAGGAAAGCGACTGCCATCCTTGAGGATATAGGTCAGCTCGTAAATGTCCTCGATGCCGCGCGAGGCCTTGAACACCAGGGCCTCGAATCCGGGTGTGATCGGCGTTCCGAGTTCGATGCTCAACGCTTCGGCGCGTGCGATCACTTCCTGCGGATCGGAAATCTCGGCCGGAGTGATCTTGTTCATCACGTCGGCGGCGGTATAGCCCAGCATGCGCTCGGCGCCGATGTTGAACAGCTGGATGATGCCTTTCTCGTCGGTGGCGATGATCGAGAAGTTGGCGCTGGTCAGGATCGCGTTCTGCAGGGCGCCTGTTTTGAGCAAGGCCTGCTGGCGCTGCATTTCATTGCTGCCTGATGCCTCGTTGATAGCGTCGGCAAGGGCGGGAGAGATTCCGGTTTTGGACATGGCGAGATTCCGTGAAAGCATGGGACGATCCGCGAG
The DNA here is from genome assembly GCA_002257045.1 of Hydrogenophilales bacterium 16-61-112. GTDB lineage: Bacteria > Pseudomonadota > Gammaproteobacteria > Burkholderiales > Thiobacillaceae > Thiobacillus. The sequence goes on from NCHD01000041.1 coordinate 12,261, forward strand.
CAGGCGACGCTGATTTTGAGAGATCCACTAATATTGAGGCGTTTGCAGCGGGAGGCGGCCTCGTGGTTCCTCCGGAAATGAGCGTGAATCATCGGGTTTTTTTACGGCAGCCTCTGTGCGCTGGCACACATAAGCTGGTCAGCCGGTGATTTCCGGATACATTCAGTGGCTCACACCGGCAATTCACGATCCCGCGAAACACCGAACAAGGAGACAACTCCCACCATGCAAGTCGATCGCCCCCTCACGTTTTTACCCCTGACCGGCATTTATGAGCCATCGGCCATCCAGCAGCTTGCTGACGGCCGGTTTCTGCTGGTCGAAGATGAGAAAAACCATCCGCTCAGCCTGCTTGCGATCGATTCTGACGGCGAGGTAAGCGTCACTCCCGTGCGGCCTGGCATGTTCGAGGCCGACGACGGCTTCTGGAAACTGGATGACCTGGAAGGGATGGTGCTCGACCGGACGGGACACATCTACGCGATGACCTCGCATTCACGCGATGGCGAGGGCGACGAAAAGCCATCCCGCGAAAAGCTGGTCCGTTTCCGGATCGATGGCCAACGCGTTGTTGCACCCCAGGTCGTCAAAGGCCTGAAGCCCGCTTTGCTGAAGGCGCATCCGGTGCTGGCCGCGGCTGCGGCGGCTCTCGATGTCAAGGCCGAGGGCGGATTCAATATCGAAGCGCTGGAGATGAGTCTCGACCAGCAGCGGCTTTTGATCGGCTTTCGCAGTCCCTTGCTCGACGGCCGCGCCATTCTTGCCAGCGTGGACAACCCGGCCGAGATGTTCGACGCCGACGCCCCGCCCCGGGTTGCCGCTTCGCTGACGACGCTGGATCTCGGGGGGGAGGGCATCCGTGCCATGGCCCACATTCCTGCCCTGGGGGGCTACCTCATTAGCAGCGGTCCTGCCGGGCGCGCGCCGGTCCCATTCAAGCTCTGGTTCTGGAGTGGTTGTCCGGACGCGGCTGCGCGGCGTGTTGCCGTTCCCGGCCTGGCAGGTTTTGAACGCACCGAGGGCATCAGTTCGGCCCTCATCGATGGCCGCCCCGGAATCATCGTCGTGAGCGACGACGGCAACCGCAAGGAAGGGTGCGCCGCCCATTATTTGCTGCTTGAACCCGGGCAGTTGCAGATCGCGCCCTGAGCGTGCGAGCCCTGCTCGCGATCGCGGGCAGGGCGGACGGGTTCGGCCGCCGGTCAACCTGCGTGCTGGCGGAAACCGGATGCCGGGCGGCCAGCAAGCCTGACGCGCTGATCGCCCCGGGCCGCCGCTATGTTCCCTGCGTTCGCCGCGTTGAAAGGCATACCGTTAATACCCTTGAATGCATAGCGGTTTCTGTGCCCGCCCGCATTTTGCACGGGGGCGTTTTGTATATAAGCTTTGCCTGATTGAACCAGCGAGACTGCCATGACCGAACGTAACGAACGCAAAACCATTCCGATTCAGGACATCAACGAAGCCAGCAATTGTTCCAGCGCCGAACCCTATGCGCTGATGGTGCTGGGCGATTCCATGTTGCCGGAATTCGAGGAGGGCGAAATCATCGTGGTCGAGCCGTCCGGGCTGGTGAAGGATGGCTCGTATGTCGTGGCGTTCGTCAACGAGGAATGGATTTTTCGCCAGATCGTCAAACGCGATGACGGCTGGATGCTGAAACCGCTCAATCCCGTTTACGAGAACATTCCAGTGGCCGACATCGATGTGGCCAAAGGCGTGGTCATCATGAAAAAATGGCCAGGCAAGCGCAGTGTGCAGAAGAGCTATATCTAAGCTCGACTGCCTGACCCAGATACTCTGAAACGGCGGGGCATCCCGCCGTTTTTCCGCCTGCCGTTTGAGCGGCTGCGGCATAATCGCCCGCCATGCCTGATTCTCTTCCCCCCGCCATTTTTCTAATGGGGCCGACCGCCTCCGGCAAAACTGCGCTGGCGGTCAGCCTGGTCGAGCGTTTTCCGCTCGAAATCATCAGCGTCGATTCGGCGCTGGTCTATCGCGGCATGGATATCGGCACCGCCAAGCCCGACGCCGCCACGCGGGCGCGGGCGCCGCATCATTTGCTGGATATCCGCGAGCCCACCGAGGTCTACTCGGCCGCAGCCTTTTGCGACGATGCCCGGCGCCTGATGCGCGACATCGTGGCGCGCGGCAAGGTGCCGCTGCTGGTAGGCGGCACCATGCTGTATTTCCGCGCGCTGTTGAACGGCCTGGATGACTTGCCGCGTGCCGACGCTGCGCTGCGGAAACAACTGGAAACCGAGGCGGCGAGCCGCGGCTGGCCGGCCCTGCATGCCGAGCTGGCGCGGGTCGACCCGCCGACGGCCGCCCGGCTGTCACCCAACGATTCTCAACGCATCGGCCGTGCGCTGGAGATTTTTCGGCTCACCGGCACGCCCATGTCGGCCCTGCTCGATCAACCGCAAATGGCGCTGCCTTACCGGGTGCTCCAGCTCGCGCTGATTCCGTCTGACCGCGCGGTTTTGCACCAGCGCATCGCCACGCGATTTGAGGCGATGCTGGCCGAAGGGTTGATCGATGAAATGCAAAAGCTGCGCCGGATGCCCGGACTCAGCGCCGATCTGCCCGCGATGCGGGCGGTAGGTTATCGCCAGGCCTGGGCCTATCTCGATGGCGATATTGATTTGAAAGGCTTGCGTGAACAGGGTCTGGCCGCGACGCGCCAGCTCGCCAAGCGGCAGTTGACCTGGTTGCGCTCATGGCCCGATGCAGTGACGCTGGATAGTCTTGCCAGCGATCTGGAAACCCAGGCGTTCAGCTGGGTCGGGCATCACCTGGCTTCGGATGCAGGCAGCGAATCAACCTGAATAGAGTCGACCGTGGCCGATGCCTGCCCGCGATGAAAGCGGATGCTCAGGCGCTCGCTCGCGTGCAGGGTCGCGGCATCGTGCACCACGGCGCCATCCGCTTGCTGGATGATGCTGTAGCCGCGGGCCAGCACGCCTTCCGGATTGAGGTGGGCGAGGCCGCTGCCCAGCTGCGTCAATCTGGATTGGCGTAGCTGGGCCTGGTTTTGCGTCGCACGCTGGAAACGGGAGAGCAAGGCGCTCAGCGTGCGTTGTTCGTGCTGGAGGCGGTGACGCGGCGTAACCAGCCGCTGTCTGAGCTGAGCCATGCGGTGCTGCTCATGGGACAGCCGGTTGCGGGTCGCGTGGCCAAGGCGCTGGGACAGCCGCGTCAGGCCCAGCTGTTGCTGGCGCAGTTGCTCGGCGGGATGGACCAGCCGGCGCGCCAGATAGTCCAGCTGCTGCATGTCGTTGCGCAGCTTGTGGGCCAGGTGCTCATGCATCCGGCGCGCCAGTTGCCCAAGCTGCAGCAGCAGGTCCTGGCGCACCGGGCTGGCCAGCTCGGCTGCCGCTGTCGGGGTGGGCGCACGCAGGTCAGCGGCGAAGTCGGCCAGCGTGAAATCGGTTTCGTGACCGACTCCGGAGACCACGGGTATCGGGCTGGCGGCGATCGCGCGCGCGACTGCTTCGTCGTTGAAGGCCCATAGGTCTTCCAGCGAACCGCCGCCGCGGCAGACCAGCAGCACGTCGCATTCGGCGCGCTGCCCGGCGCTGCGGATGGCTGCGGCAATCTGTGCCGCGGCCCCCGCGCCCTGTACCGGCGTGGGATAAAGAATCACCGGCAAACCCGGCATGCGGCGCGCCAGCGCGGTCAGCACGTCATGCAGTGCTGCGGCCTGCGGCGAAGTGACGACACCGATGCTGCGCGGGAAACGCGGCAGGGCGCGCTTTTTGAGCGGGTCAAACAGGCCCTCCGCCTCGAGCTTGGCCTTGAGCTTGAGAAAAGCCTCGAACAGGCGGCCCGCGCCTGCGCGCCGAACCGATTCGCCCGCCATCTGGAATTCGCCGCGCGCTTCGTACAGCGTGGGGAGGGCGCGTAATTCGATATGGTCGCCGTTGCAAGGGGTAAACCCGGCGAACTGGTTGCGGCCGCGAAACATGATGCAGCGCACCTGCGCGCCTTCGTCCTTGAGTGAAAAATACCAGTGGCCCGATGCTGCCCGGATGAAATTGGTCACTTCGCCTTCGACCCAAAGCAAGGGCAGCTGCGACTCCAGCGCTCGACGCGCCATGCGGTTGAGTTCGCTCACGGTCAAAACAGGCAGGCTGGGTGCGTTGTCGAATATGTCGTCGATCAAATCCATGGCGCGCAGGATAGCGGGTTCAGCTTGGGCATGGTTCATTCACATTCATCAAACATTCATGAAAATAATGTCTAAAACCCTATTGACGTCGAATGATTTATCCTAACCATATGATAATTAACAAGT
>NCHD01000180.1:0-643 GCA_002257045.1 Hydrogenophilales bacterium 16-61-112
ATCGCCGGCACCTGGCTTTGCGGAATGTCGCGCGTCTCGATTTTTTTGTAGCCGAGCAGTTGCTGTACCTTGAACACCAGATTGCCGTCCATCAAGCCGCCAATGCAGATCAGCACGATGGCCGAGTGCGCCAGCAGATAGCCCAGACGATTCCAGCTGCCCGCCTTGGCAGCGAGCAACACGCCGTCTTCGCGCGTCAGGTTCTTGACCTTGTAGCCCTGTCCCTCGAGATAACGCTGCGCGCTGGCAGCAAGCGCCTCGGGCGTGTGCTCGGTGACCGCTTCATGCTTGTGCTTGAACGCCTTGAGCGATTGCTCACTGACGTGCTCGCGAAAACTTTTCATCTCGCGCACGAAGTTCGGGGCGTTGCGGCTGATGCACACGCTGGTCGAAGCAACCAGGAAGGTCAGAATGAGCAAAAACCAGGCAGCATGATAAACGTCGTACAGCCCCAGCTTTTCAAACACGTCAAACCAGAACGGGCCAAACTGGATGAGGTAATTGGCGTATGGCTCGGCCTGTTTCAGAACCGTACCCACTATCGATGCGACCGCAAGGATGGACAGCAAGCTGATGGCAAAGCGCATCGAGCTCATCAATTCAAAAACGGATCGGCCGAAGGAGTGGGGGGCGGTATTCATTT
>NCHD01000180.1:672-2075 GCA_002257045.1 Hydrogenophilales bacterium 16-61-112
CGCATCATCTTGGCAGCATCATTTGCACGCGCCTCGACACGGAACGCATTCAGTTGCGTATAGATGTATTCGCTATGCTGACCCGCCAGACGGGGGAACTGGGCAGGAATCCCCTTGCCCTGCGGACCGTGGCACGAAGCACAGGCCGGCACGCCCGCACCCATCACACCGCCACGAAAGATTTTTTGACCCTGCAGCGCAAGCGCCTGATCCTTGGAGGTGGCGGGCTTCGGCTGTTGCGCGCTGAAATAAGCGGCGAGATTGAGCATGTCTTGTGGCGTCAGGTTCGCGACCATGCCCGACATGATGGCGTTTTTGCGTGCGCCTGATTTGAATTCAGTTAACTGCTTATTGATGTACTCGGCATTCAATCCGGCAAGCTTGGGATTGGCGGCGGCAACGCTGTTGCCATCGACAGCGTGGCAAGCTGCACACACCTGATTAACAATGGATTCTGCCGCCTTGGGGTCGCCTTTGCTGGCCGGAGTGGCAGCGGGTGCGTTGGCAAAAGCAGAAGTGGCGGCCAAAGCGGCAACCAAAGAGGCGACGAATTTCATCTAGAGCTCCTGAAAGCTTGCAAAACCTGGGGATTGCAAAATTTGGTGAAGCGGGTAGTTTAGCGGCAACTAATATGACTGCCAAGCCTGTGCTCAATCGCGCCCAATTCCATACCTCGGTCGCCCAACTACGCGACCTGCCCTACAGCCGCGCCGAAATTGCGTTTGCAGGACGCTCGAACGCGGGAAAATCGAGCGCAATCAACCTGTTAACCAGAATAAACCGGCTGGCCTATACATCAAAAACACCAGGCCGAACCCAGCTCATCAACTTTTTTGCAGTGGATGCCGACACTTACCTGGTCGACCTGCCCGGCTACGGTTACGCAAAAGTGCCGCCCGCGGTCAAGGCAAAATGGGAAGGACTACTCTCGCGCTACCTGCAGGAGCGAGACGCACTGGCCGGCATGGTGCTGATCATGGATGCCCGCCATCCGCTTACCCCGCTGGACCGGCAAATGCTCGACTGGTTCACCCCCACGGGCAAGCCAGTGCACATCCTGCTCTCGAAGGCTGACAAATTATCGAATAGTGAAAAAGTGCTGACCCTGCGCAGCGTCAAGCAGGCGCTCGAACCACTGGGGAACGTTTCGGTCCAGCTGTTTTCCAGCTTGTCGCGCCTGGGGGCGGATGACGCCACGGCGCTACTAGAAGGCTGGCTCGTCCAGGCTCAACAGGGAAAGCCGCAATCGGCCGAATCCCTGATCAAATCGGATGCTCAATAAAAAAGAAAGCCCCGATAACACGCAGTCATCGGGGCTAAAGATGCCTTAAGGGATAAGGCACCCCGCTCAGGGAGGAGAAGCGGGGGACGGTGCAACACCGTCTGCAGTACTAGAGCGGGCG
>NCHD01000042.1 GCA_002257045.1 Hydrogenophilales bacterium 16-61-112
AAAGATGCGCGCTCACATTGATTTGGAGGCGCTCATGCTGCGTTCGTTCTGGTCGGTGGTGGTGCTCTCCCTGCTGTGGGCACTGCCGGCGCATGCTCAGGAAGATTTTCTGCCGGTGGAGCAGGCGTTTCGTCTCAACGTCAGCCAGGACGGTGACGGTCAGGTGCGGCTGAACTGGACAATCAGCGATGGCTACTACCTCTATCGCAAGCAGGTGAAGGTCGAGGGCGAACCGGCCAACAGCGTGCAACAAGTCATGCTGCCGGCCGGCACCATCAAGAATGATGAGTTCTTTGGCGCATCCGAGGTCTATCACGATCAACTGGCAGTCCGGGTCAAGGCGCCCGCTGCCCAGGCGCTGAACGTCAGCTGGCAGGGCTGCGCCGAGGCGGGAATATGCTACCCGCCGCAGACCCTGCGCGTGACGCTGGACAATGTCGCCGCCACGCCCGACGCAGCATCGGGAACATCCGCAGGTGATGCCAGGCTGGCCTCCAGCGGCGCGCTCGGCGCCGACCAGGCCCTGGCCGACCGCTTGTCGCGCACCAACCTCGGCTGGATGCTCGCGGTGTTCTTCGGTCTGGGCTTGCTGATGACCTTTACCCCTTGCGTGCTGCCGATGCTGCCGATTCTTTCCAGCCTGATCGCGGGCAGCGGGGCCAGCCCCCGACGCGGTTTCATCCTCTCGCTGGCTTTTGTGCTGCCGATGGCGCTGACCTATGCCGGAGTGGGCGCGGCGGCGGCGCTGGCCGGCGCCAATCTGCAGGCGACGCTGCAAAACCCCTGGGTGCTCGGCACGTTCGGCCTGATGTTTGCCGTGCTGGCGCTGGCCATGTTCGGGTTTTACGAATTGCAATTGCCGGCAGTGCTGCGCAACCGCCTGAACACCGCCAGCCAGGGCCAGCGCGGCGGCACGGTCGGCGGCGCGGCGACCATGGGCGTGCTGTCGGCGCTACTGGTCGGGCCCTGCATGACCGCGCCGCTGGCGGGTGCGCTGCTCTATATCGGCAATACCGGCAATGTGCTGACCGGCGGCCTGGCCCTGTTTGCCATGGGACTGGGCATGGGCGCGCCGCTGGTGCTGGTGGGCACGCTCGGCGCCCGCCTGTTGCCGCGTCCCGGCGACTGGATGAACCGGGTCAAGGTTGTGTTCGGTTTTATTCTGCTGGGGACCGCGATTGTGTTCGTGTCGCGGGTGTTGCCGGCTGCGCTGACGCTGGGCTTGTGGGGCGCCTGGCTGCTGGCGATTGCCCTCAGCCTGCTGACGCTGGTTCAACAGCTCGGCTGCCCGAAAGGCCGCCTGGTGTCGCGCTATCTAGCGCTGCTGCTTGGCCTGTGGGGCGGAGCGATGGTGCTCGGCGCGGCCGGCGGCGCAAAAAATCCGCTGCAGCCGCTGGCCTTCATGACAGCCACCGCCGCGCCCGCGCAAACCGCGGTCGCGAATGATTTCATGGCCCGCTTCGTCTCGGTCAAGACCGAACAGGCACTTGCCGCCCGCGTCGCTGAGGCTGGGCAACGCGGCCAGTGGACGCTGGTGGATTTCTACGCCGACTGGTGCGTGTCGTGCAAGGCGATCGAGCACGAGGTATTCGCCGACCCGCGCGTGCAGCAGGCCCTGGCCGACGTGCAGCTGCTGCGTCCCGATGTCACCGCCAACGATGCGGACGACCAGGCGCTGATGCGCGCGCACCAGATTCTCGGCCCGCCGTCGCTGCTGCTGATTGGCCCGGACGGCCAGGAACGCCGCGTCGAGCGCATCATCGGTGAACTCAGTGCGGACGCATTTCTCGCCCGCCTGGAACAGGCAAGGAAAGGCTGAACATGCTGTCAGTGAATGTGGGTCCCTTCGCGCTGCCCATCAGCGTGCTGCTGTTGCTGGCCGCCGGGCTGGTGGCGGCAGGCGTAGGCTTCGTGGCCGGGCGCCACGACAAGACAAGCATCGTCAACACCCTGAGCGACATGCTGCTAGCCGGGGTGTTGGTGGCGCGCCTCAGCTTTGTCGCCTTCTGGTTTGACACGTATCGCAGCGCGCCGTGGTCAATGCTCGATATCCGCGACGGCGGCTTCATGGTTTGGCCCGGGGTGACTACCGCGCTGCTGGTCGCGCTCTGGCGCGGCTGGCGTCAGCCGGCCCTGCGCAAACCGCTGGTTCTGGGGCTGGCGGCAGGCGCGCTGGTGTGGGGTGCGCTGTTCGGTGCGCTGCGCATGACGGAACCGCCGGCGCTGCCGACGCTTTCGCTGACGACGCTTGCCGGCGACCCGGTCAGACTTGCAGCGCTGGCCGACGGCAAACCCATGGTCGTCAATCTGTGGGCGAGCTGGTGCCCGCCGTGCCGGCGCGAAATGCCGGTGCTCGCCGCCGCGCAACAACGCGAAACCGGCGTGCGCTTCGTGTTCGTTAACCAGGGCGAAGACGGCGCAACAGCCCAGCGCTACCTCAGCGCGGGTCGGCTCGGCCTCGCCAACGTGCTGCTCGATCCCGCCGCCGCACTCGGTCTCGAAGTCGGCTCCGGGGCGTTGCCCACCACGCTGTTTTATGACGCCCACGGACGGCTGGTCGACACCCATCTGGGTGAGCTGTCGGCGGCTTCGCTGGCAAGCAAATTGAGCCCGTTGCGCGCGTCCGTCCGTGCTTCGGGCAACGATTGAGACGCGATGAGCAAAAATCCCGGGGTGTTTATTGCAGCAATGCCAGGCGCGATCCGACGCAGCTGGCGCGGTTTGTCGGTCCGCAAGCGGACCATCCTGACGTTAGCGTTATGGGTGCTGGCATGGCAGGGGGTACTGGGCGGTCTGCGCCTGATGGATAAGCCGGCGCTATCTGAAATGCAGGTGACGTTGCTGTCCGGCGAATCGACCACCCTCGCTGCGCTGGCCGACGGCAAACCCCTGGTCGTCAACCTGTGGGCGACCTGGTGCCCGCCCTGCCGACGCGAAATGCCGATGCTCGCCGCCGCGCAACAACGCGAAACCGGCGTGCGCTTTGTCTTCGCCAATCAGGGTGAAAACGCGGCGACCGTGCAGCATTATTTGTCCGCCAGCCAGCTTGATCTGGTGAATGTCCTGCTGGACCGTGACACCCAACTCGGTTTTGTGGCCGGCTCTGGAATGTTGCCCATCACCCTGTTTTATGACGCCAGCGGGCAATTGGTCGCTAGCCGCCGGGGTGAGCTATCGGCTACTTCGCTGGCGAGCAACTTGAAGCAGTTGCGCGTGGATTGATTTTTCGATTTTCAACGTAAAGGAAAGAAACCCCATGATTAAAAAACGATCCCTCCTGTTTGCTGGTTTGTTGACCTTGTTCGGCAGCATGGCCTTGAGCGCACAGGCCAAAGACTGGCCGGCTCCGATCAAGGCGCTCGAAGCTCAGGGTGTTGAAGTGATCGGCACGTTCAAGGCACCCGGCGGGCTGACTGGCTATGCCGGCATGATGGAGCAACAGCCGCTGGCCATCTACCTGACCGCCGACGGCAAGCAGGCGATTGTCGGCTCCATGATCGACGGCAAAGGCAACAACCTGAGCCAGAAGCCCCTTGAACAACTGGTCAGCAAACCGATGACCGACCGCGTCTGGAAGCAGCTCGAGCAAAGCACCTGGGTGGGCGATGGCAAAAACACTGCGCCGCGCATCGTCTATACCTTCACCGACCCCAACTGCCCGTACTGCAACAAGTTCTGGAATGACGCCCGGCCCTGGGTCACGTCAGGCAAAGTGCAGTTGCGCCATGTCATGGTCGCCATCCTCGGACCCACCAGCCCCGGCAAAGCGGCAGCCATCCTCGCGGCCAAGGATACGCAAGCGGCCCTGACGCAACATGAACTGCAACATGCAAGGGGCGGGGTCAAACCACTTGGCCAAGTGCCAGATAAAATCGGTGCGCAACTCGCTGCCAACCAGAAACTGATGCAGCAACTCGGCGCTGCGGCCACCCCCACGATCTTCTACAAGGATGCCAGCGGCAAGCTGCAAAAAATTCAAGGTGCGCCCTCGCGCGAGATGCTGACCACGATTCTCGGCCCACGCTGAGACAGACAAGTGATTCAGTGACCTCGCCAGGCCACCAGCCGTCCGCGACTCCCACAGCATCCTTTCGCACTTTGAAGGGATGGGGTCTCGAAAACGACTGCCACAGAGCTTCGTGGCGGCATATGAAACCAGAACTAAAGGAAAATGTGATGAAAAAAGCCATACTCGCACTGCTGCTGTTTTTTGGTCTAACCGCTATAGTTTCGGCAGATGAACTGCCAACGTCTGAGGCGGTGGTGGTTCAGGTGACTGGCGACAGAGCCGATTTCAAAAGAGCCTTGATGCTGGCATCGAATATGCGCGCAGCTCTGCCCAAGGCAACGTTCGAAGTGGTGGTCTATGGTGCCAACGTGAAGCTGCTGACGGCTTTCAGCGATGAAGCACCGCTCGTCCAGAAAGTTCTGGACGAGGGCATCCGCGTGATCGCCTGTGGCCGTTCTCTCAAATCTGAACACTTGGTAGATAGCGACATGGCTTCCGGCGTGATGGTCGTGCCATTCGGGGCCGTCCATATCGTGAACCGCCAAAAGCAAGGCTGGCAGTACATCAAGGGGTAGTTTGATTGGCGACTTCCGCCTGAAAATCCCGTAACGGGTTCGAAGAAGACACAAGCTACGTTGATAACGGCTGACGTTGTCAGCGTGCTTGGGTAAACTCCCGGCATGACGCGTTTGGGCACCTTCCCGTTGGGCACGATCCTGTACGCAACGCTTCCATTTCTGCTGGCGACGGGTTTGGCCGGCTGTTCCGACAGCTGGAACACGCCCTATCCCGGCAGCGATAAAGGTGCCAATGCGGTGTACAGCGCCTTTTCCGAGCGCCCCAAGCATCTCGATCCGGCACGTTCGTATGCCTCCAACGAAGTTGAATTCACCGGCCAGATTTACGAGCCGCCGCTGCAATACCATTTTCTCAAACGTCCTTACACGCTGATTCCGCTGACAGCAGAGACGGTGCCCAAGCCGCATTTTTACGATGCAACAGGCAAGCTCTTGCCGGACGACGCCCCGTCGGCCGCGATTGCCGAAAGCGTGTACGAGATCAAGATACGCCTTGGCATTCGCTACCAGCCGCATCCGGCATTCGCGCGCGATGCAGCGGGACGCTACCGCTACCACACGCTGGATGCGGCGGCGCTCGCGGACAAGATCACGCTGACCGATTTTGCCTACACGGGCACCCGCGAACTGACTGCGGGCGACTATGTTTACCAGATCAAGCGGCTGGCGCATCCCGGGCTCAGTTCGCCGATTTTTGGCTTGATGAGCGAGCACATCGTCGGCTTGAAGCAACTGGGCGCTACGCTGCAGCAAGCCGCCAGGACCAGGCCGGATGCGGTTTTGAATCTCAATGACTTTCCGCTGGCCGGCGCCGAAGTAGTCGACCGCACCACCTACCGCATTCGCATCAAGGGAAAATATCCGCAATTCATTTACTGGCTGGCGATGCCGTTCTTTGCGCCGGTGCCGTGGGAAGCCGAAGTGTTCTATGCCCAGCCCGGCCTGGCCGACCGCAACCTCACGCTGGACTGGCAGCCGGTCGGCACCGGACCGTTCTATCTGGCAGAAAACGATCCCAACCGCCGCATGGTGCTGAAGAAGAACCCGTATTTTCACGGCGAAACCTATCCCGCCGACGGCGATGCGGCCGACCGCCAGGCCGGCTTGCTGGCCGACGCGGGCAAGACCCTGCCGCTGGTGGACGAAGCGATATTCAGTCTGGAAAAGGAAACCATTCCCTACTGGAGCAAGTTCATGCAGGGTTATTACGACAGCTCCGGCATCAGCTCCGACAGCTTCGACCAGGCAGTGCAGTTTTCCGCCCGCGGCGAGCAGCAACCCACCGACAGCATGCGTGACAAGAACATCCATCTCATCACCACGGTGGCGGCGTCGATCTGGTACGTCGGCTTCAACATGCTTGACCCGGTGGTCGGCGGACTCGGCGAGGATCGCCGGAAACTGCGCCAGGCGCTGTCCATCGCCTTCGATTACGACGAGTTCATCTCGATTTTTCTCAACGGCCGCGGCATTCCCGCGCAGGGGCCGATTCCGCCGGGCCTGTTCGGCTATGTCGAAGGCGTGGCCGGCCTCAATCCCTATGTGTACCAGGCGCGCGGCAAGCAGATCATGCGGCGCCCGCTTGCGGACGCAAAACGCCTGCTGGCCGAGGCGGGCTATCCCAATGGCCGCCATGCCAAAACCGGCGAGCCGCTGGTGCTGTATTTCGACACCATGGCGAGCGGCCCGGACGCCAAGTCGCGCCTCGACTGGATGAAAAAGCAGCTCGACAAGCTGGGCGTGCAACTTGTGGTGCGCGGCACCGATTACAACCGCTTCCAGGACAAGATTCTCAAGGGTAACGCGCAATTGTTCGAGTGGGGCTGGAACGCCGACTACCCCGATCCGGAAAACTTCTTCTTCCTGCTTTACGGCCCGCACAAGAAGGTCGGCAGCGGCGGCGAAAATGCCGCCAACTACGATAACCCGGAGTTCAACCGCCTGTTCGAGCAGATGAAGGACATGGACAACGGTCCTGCGCGTCAAGAAGTGATCGACGCCATGCTGGAAATCGTGCGCCGCGACGCGCCCTGGATTTATTCCTATTACCCCAAATCTTTCGGCCTGCGCCACGGCTGGGTGCATAACGTCAAACCCAACCTGATGGCGAACAACACGCTGAAATATCGCCGCGTCGATCCCGCATTGCGGGCGCGCCAGCGCGAAGCCTGGAACCAGCCGGTGCTGTGGCCGATCGCGCTGATGCTGGGCGGGCTGGTCGTCGTCATTGCACCGGCGGCGATCGCCTGGCGGCGACGCGAGAGGACAACCGCCTGATGTTCGCCTATCTGCTCCGCCGCCTGCTGTACGCCATACCGATCCTGATCGGGGTGAACCTGCTGACCTTTGCGCTGTTCTTCGTTGTCAACACGCCGGGCGACATGGCGCGGCTGCAGCTCGGCGCCAAGCATGTGACGCCGGAGGCGATCGAACGCTGGAAATACGAGCATGGATACGACAAGCCGTTGCTGCTGAACAAGGCGGCCGAGGGCAGCGCGCAGTTCACCGACACGATTTTTTTCAAACATTCGGCGGCGATGTTCGTGTTCGAATTCGGCAAGGGCGACGACGGCCGCGATATCGGTACCGAGATCAGGAACCGTATGGGACCGAGCCTGGCGATTGCACTGCCGGTGTTCGTGATCGGGCTGCTGGTCAACATCACCTTCGCCCTGCTGATGGTGTTTTTCCGCGCCACCTATCTCGACCTGTGGGGGGTGGTGCTGTGCGTGGTGCTGATGTCGATTTCAGGCCTGTTCTACATCATCGCCGGGCAGTACTTCATCGCCTCGCTGTGGAAGCTGCTGCCGATCTCGGGGTTTGCCGGAGGCATCAACGGCCTGCCGTTCATCGTGCTGCCGGTGCTGGTCAGCGTGGTGGCGGGAATCGGCGGCGGATCGCGCTGGTACCGCACCATCTTCATCGAGGAAATCGGCAAGGACTATGTGCGCACGGCGCGCGCCAAGGGTCTGTCCGAGCTGCGCGTGCTGTTCCGCCATGTACTGAAGAACGGCATGATCCCCATCCTCACCGGGGCGGTGGTGGTAATTCCCACGCTGTTCATGGGCAGCCTCATCACCGAATCCTTCTTCGGCATTCCCGGCCTCGGCAGCTACACCATCGACGCGATCCAGGCACAGGATTTTGCCGTGGTGCGGGCGATGGTGTTCCTCGGCTCGGCGCTCTACATCGTCGGCCTGATCCTCACCGACTTGTCCTATTCGTGGGCCGATCCGCGGGTGCGTCTGCAATGAGCACGATTTTCATGGACATTCAGCCCGTCATCCTGTGGACCGATGGCCTGATTTTCGCGCTGCTGGCGGGCGTGCTGGTGCTGGGCATGTTCGTGGTGATCGGCTTGCTCGATTCGCTGCATTACCGTGAAAAGCTGGCCGACAGCCCGGCCGACAAGCCGCAATACTCCATCGAGGTGTTGTCCGTATTCGACGCGCTGGTGGGTACGCTGCGCACCCGGCACGAAAAAACCTATTCCGCCCCGCTCGCGATGCACCTGTACGCCAAGGAATTCGTCGAGCGCGACGGGACGACGGTGCGCGACTACCCGCGCCTGCAATTTGGCGGCGCGCACCTGCGCGATGCCGCCGAGCGGCGTCCGGATCTCGTCAGGCGCAGCGCCATCGGTCTGGCGCAGGGGCTGGCGGCGGGCCTGTTGCTGCTCGGCGTGCTGGCAGCGTGGCAGGCCCGCCAGGCCAAGCTGTCGCTGGGCGAATGGCTGACGCGCTGGGGCGAAGGCCGCCTCGGCTGGCCGGGACGCACGCTGGTCTGCATGGCGACGCTGCTGTTGATGCTGGCCGGCGTGCTGGCGCAACTGGCTGCGGGCTACCACGTGTTCGGCACCGACAAGGTTGGGCAGGACGTGCTCTACATCACATTGAAAAGCATCCGCACCGGACTCGTGATCGGCACGCTCACCACCCTGGTGACATTGCCATTAGCGATCAGCCTCGGCATCGCGGCGGGCTATTTCCGCGGCTGGGTGGACGATGTCATCCAGTATGTCTACACCGTGCTCAACTCCATCCCCGGCGTGCTGCTGATCGCGGCGGCGGTGCTGATTGTGCAGGGCTACATCGAATCCAACCCCGAGTTGTTCGACAATGCCGCCGCGCGCGCCGACGTGCGCCTGCTGGCACTCTGCCTGATCATGGGGATGACCAGCTGGACCGGACTGGCACGCTTGCTGCGCGGCGAGGCGCTCAAGCTGTCGACGCTGGATTACGTCGATGCCGCGCGCGCGTTCGGCGTGTCCCACACGCGCATCCTCAGCCGCCACATCTTCCCCAACGTGTTCCACCTGGTGCTGATCGCCATCGTGCTGGATTTCTCTGGCCTGGTGCTGGCCGAGGCGGTGCTGTCCTATGTCGGGGTCGGCGTCGATCCCAGCATGCACAGCTGGGGCAACATGATCAACGGCGCACGGCTGGAGCTCGCGCGCGAACCGACGGTGTGGTGGCAGCTCGGCGCGGCATTTACTTTCATGTTCACCCTGGTGCTGGCGGCCAACCTGTTTGCCGACGGCGTGCGCGATGCGTTCGATCCGCGCCGGGAGGCCGGGCGATGAGTCGCCTGCTACAGGTCGACCAGCTTGCCGTCGGGATCGGCGCGGTGCACATCGTCGACGGTGTGTCGTTCCACATCGACGCCGGTGAAACCTATTCGCTGCTCGGCGAATCGGGCTGCGGCAAGTCGATGACGGCGCTGTCCCTGATGCGGCTGCTGCCCGATGGCGGGCGGATTGCCGCAGGCAGCGTGAGTCTTGACGGGGAAAACATCCTGGCCCTGCCCGAGTCGGCGATGCGCCGCGTGCGCGGTGGCGGCATGGCGATGATTTTCCAGGAGCCGATGCTGGCCCTGAATCCGGTCATCAAGGTGGGCGAGCAGATCGCCGAGGTGCTGGGCCTGCATCAGGGCTTGCGCGGTCAGCAGATGACCGATGCCGCGCGCGCGCTGCTCGATGCCGTAGGCGTGCCGGACGCGGCGCGGCGGCTCGACGGCTATCCGTTCGAGCTGTCGGGCGGCCTGCGCCAGCGGGTGATGATCGCGATGGCGCTGGCCGGCCAGCCTAAACTGCTGATCGCCGACGAACCGACCACGGCGCTCGATGTGACCATGCAGGCGCAAGTGCTCGACGTGCTGCGCACCCTGCGTGCCGAGCGCCGCATGGGCATGCTGCTGATCACCCACGACCTTGGCGTGGTGGCGGAAAATGCCGACCGGGTTGGGGTGATGTACGCCGGCGAACTGGTGGAGGAGGGCGCACGCGCAAACTTCTTCGCCACACCACAGCACCCTTACAGCCGCATGCTGTTCGATGCCCTGCCGCGACCCGGTGACGGCGGGCGGCTCACCACGATTCCCGGCCAGGTGCCGCGACTCGATACCACTTTGCAAGGCTGTCGCTTTGCGCCGCGCTGTCCGTTTGCCATTGCGCGCTGTCGCCTGGAGTCCCCACAGTGGCAGACCATCAACGGCCAGCAGGTGCGCTGCCACCTGGCGGGCAGCCTGCCGCCGCGTGCTGCGCATGTGGCCGGCGCACAGACAATTTCCGCCCCCGTGACGCAGGCATTGCTGCAGGTCGATGGCCTCAAGGTGTATTTCCCGATCCGGCGCGGCCTGATCCAGCGCACCGTCGGTTTCGTCCGTGCTGTCGACGACGTGTCGCTGTCGATCCCAGCCGGCCGCACGCTGGCGCTGGTCGGCGAATCCGGTTGCGGCAAGACCACCGTCGGCAAGGCGCTGCTGCGCCTGATCGAGCCGACGGCCGGCAGCGTGGCGCTGGAGGGCGAAACGCTGGGCGCGCACAACGTGCCGACGTTGCGGCGGCAGATGCAGATGGTTTTCCAGGACCCGTTCAGCTCGCTCAATCCGCGCATGCGGGTGGCCGACATCCTGCTTGAAGGCATGGACGCCCTGCGCATTGGCGTGGCCAGCGCACGCCGCGATGCTGTGGCGCAGTTGCTGCGGCAAGTGGGGCTGCCGGACGATGCAGGCGGGCGCTATCCGCACGCTTTCTCCGGCGGGCAGCGCCAGCGCATCGCGATTGCGCGGGCGCTCGCCGTCGCGCCGCGCCTGCTGATCTGCGACGAGCCGACCAGCGCGCTCGACGTCTCGGTGCAGGCGCAAATTCTCAACCTGCTCAAAGATCTGCAGGATCAACTCGGGCTGGCTTATCTGTTCATCACCCACAACCTGGCCGTGGTCGATTACCTGGCACACGCGGTGGCGGTCATGTATCTCGGCCGCATCGTCGAACACGGCAGCGCTGCCGACGTGCTGGGCACGCCGCGTCATCCCTATACGCAGGCACTCGTGAGCGCCGTGCCGCGTATCGAGCCTCACAGTGGTCAGCGCATCATCCGCCTCGCCGGCGATCAGCCGTCGCCGCTCAACCCGCCCGCCGGCTGCCATTTCCATCCGCGCTGCCCGCACGCCAGCAAGGTCTGCCGGCAAACGTATCCCGGCCAGACCGATCTGGGAGACGGGCATTGGGTGCGGTGCCACTGGGTCGCGACCCAGGTTTGAGCTTTTGTTTTCGCCACGCCCCGGCACCCATTCAACCTTCAGAACGGAAACTCAAGTGAATACAGGTAAACGCAATTTCTGGCTCGGCAATGCTGTATTGACGGTCGCCATGTTGATGTTGATTTTTATGGGACGGTTGTCAGATGCGCTGGGCATCTGGGCGGCAGTCCTCTGGATGGTGCTGGCAGCGTTGGGGGTCGGGCTTTTGATGTCGGACAAGTCGGGCGAGCCGCCGCCGCCCGACTGATTACGTTCATCAGGATTTGTTGACGATGACGGTCTGGCCTGCCTGGACTTTGCCGTCGTCGTTCAGCTCAGGGTTCCAGGATTTGATTTCAGACAGCTTCACGTCAAAGCGCTGGGCGATGGCATGCAGGGTATCGCCGCGTTTGACGGTATAGCGGGTGGACCGGGCAGCGGATTTTTGAGTGCGCGGCACCACAGCGTCCTGTCGGGAAAAGGACACGTCCCTGAGGTTTGGCGGGTTTTCCGCCGGTAGCAGGATTTGCTGGCCGACTTTGAGGTTGGCATCGATCTCGGGATTGGCAGCAGTGAGCTGTGCCGCGCTGAGTCCGTAACGGCGAGCGACGCCAAACAGCGTCTCGCCGCGCTGCACGATATGCCTTTGCGGATTCGGGTTGGTGGGTGCGACTGCTTGCGGTATGTCTGCTGCAAGCGTCGCCACCCCGCCACGTAATCTGACTGGAACCAGGATGGTCTGGGCGTTCGCCAGTTTTCCGCGCTTGAGATTGAACTGGTTGAGTTCGGTCAGACGGTCGACGCTGACATCAAAACGTTTGGCAATATCGGCCGGACGCTCGCCTTTTTTTGCGGCATAGGGCTGCCAGGAGTCCCAGTTGCCTGCCTCCAGATTGCGCTGGAACTGGTCAGCCTTGTCGACGGGAACCAGCAGGTTGACGGGCGTATCGGAACGAATGAGCTTGCGCGGAAACGCGGCATTCAAGACCATGAACTCATCGTTGTTCATGTCGGCCAGCCGGGCGGCTGAATGCATGTCCAGATTGGCGTGAACCGGAATCTGGTTGAAATACGGCTGATTGGGCAGGCTGTCGATCACGAGGCCGTATTGATCCGGGTTGCGAATCAGGTTCTTGATGGCCAGCAGCTTGGGGACGTAGTTACGCGTTTCCGCAGGCAGCGTCAGGCTGGCGTAATCGGTGGGCAGGCCCAACTGCACGTTTTTCTCGATCGCACGGGCGACGCAGCCTTCACCGCAGTTGTAGGCCGCAAGGGCCAACTGCCAATCGCCAAAATCGAGGTAGAGCTTGCTGAGGTAGTCCAGTGCGGCATTGGTGGCGGCGGGAAAATCGCGGCGGCCGTCGTACCAGGCATCCTGCCTGAGTCCGTAGTGACGGCCTGTCGACGGAATGAATTGCCAGATGCCGGAAGCGGACGAAGAGGAAAGCGCGGTGGACTTGAACGCGCTTTCGATCATCGGCAACAGGGCGATTTCCATCGGCATGGCGCGCCGGTCGACTTCCTGAACGATGTGATAGAGGTAGCGCCGTGACCGATCAACCATGCGGTGGATGGATTCCGGCCGTGCCGCATACCAGGATTCGTGAACAGCCACGAGTGGGTTATTTGAGGCGGCGTCGTCGATCTTGAACCCGTTGCGTATGCGCAGCCAGACATCTTCCTGGCTCAGAGCATTAATCGTTTTGCTATCGGCTTCGGCTTCGACGGCGCTTTCGCTCCATTGCAGCGACTGGGTGCTGGAGTAGACGTCTTCCGCATTGACCGTCAGGCTGAAACAGGCGACCAGCATTGCAAGGGATAGCTGGGTCAGGGTCTTTTGAATCATGTTGATACCGGGCAAGATTGGCTCCCGTGTTCAATGATGGGGACATTTTAACCGCTGTTTCCCCTGTTTACCGATCCCATGCATCCTTGGCGGCGCGAATGGCCCCGAACACCTCGGCCGGATCGGGGTTTTTGCGGTTCAAACAGGCTGCGGCAAAAGCCGTCATGTGCGGTTGGTGAAAGCGCAAAAAGGGATTGGTGGCCTTTTCCAGCGCAAGGGTCGAGGGCAGGGTAGGCTGCCCCTGTGCGCGTAACGCCCGGTCGGCGCGTTCGCGTGCTTGCAGCGCCTGATTGTCGCCATCGATGGTTTTGGCGAAGTCGATATTGCTCAGGGTGTACTCATGCGCGCAGCAGACTCGGGTAGCATCGGGCAGCTTGAGAATGGCGTCGAGACTGGCAGCCATCATTGCCGGCGTGCCTTCGGACAGTTTTCCGCAACCACAGCCAAACAGCGTATCCCCGCAGAACAAATAACCGTGGCCGACGAAGCTGATGTGGTCGAGCGTGTGGCCCGGGGTGGCCAGCACATCGAGATGCAATTCGGGCTCAGCCAGCATGAGCGCATCGCCTCCCCGCAGCGTGTGCGTAACGCCGGGAATACGGGGATTGGCCGGTGCATGAATGGCACAGTTGTAGCGTTGACGCAACAGAAGGTTGCCGCCAGTATGATCGCGATGGTGATGGGTGTTGAGGACAGCTGTCAGCTTGAGTTCGTGGGTGTCAAGAAACGCGACCAGGGGCAGCGGGTCGCCCGGATCGACGGCGATGGCGTGGGGGCCGTCGTGCAACACCCAGATGTAATTGTCGTCGAACGCAGGCAGGGAAATAAGTGTCAACATGGCAGGTCGGTGAAACAGGAGAATGACTATGTTATCCAAGCTGGATGCCGGATGGTTTGAAACCCCGCTGGGACAACATCTGCTGTTCCGCGAACGGCGCTATTTCGATCAGGCTGTATCGGACGTGTTCGGTTTCAATGCGGTGCAGGTCGGCTTGCCGCATATCGACTTCCTGCGCAACAGCCGCATCCCGCTGCGCGTGACCTGTGCAGTGGAAGCGCCCGCCCAGGTGCATGCCGATCCGATGTTTTTGCCGTTTGAAGGGCAGTCGCTCGATTTGTTGCTGCTACCGCATGTGCTGGAGTTCAGTTCGAATCCACATCAGGTTTTGCGCGAAGCCGAGCGTGTGTTGCGCCCGGAAGGCCGCTTGGTGCTGGCGGGGTTTAATCCGCGCAGTTTGTGGGGTCTGGCGCATCAATTACAGGGAAATGAGCGCGGCTATCCCTGGAACGGCAATTTTTTGAATATTTCGCGGGTTAAAGACTGGATGGTCTTGCTGGGGATGGAGGTGGCGGGCGGCAGCATGTGCTGTTACCGTCCGCCCATCAATCGTGAAAACTGGCTGCGGCGCTTGCGTTTCATGGAACCGGCGGGTGACCGCTGGTGGGCAATGGGCGGTGGCGTCTATTTTTTGCAGGCGGTCAAGCGCGTGCAGGGCATGCATGTCATCCTGCCGCAGTGGAAAAGAAGCGTGGCGCCGCGTTTGCTGGCGCCGGCTGCAAAAGTTATGAATTCAAACGTCATCAATATCAACCAGCATCGGATCAGTCGTGACCTCTAGCACTATCTACATCTACAGCGATGGCGCCTGCAAGGGCAACCCTGGCGTGGGGGGTTGGGGCGCGTTGCTGGTCGCGGACGGCCACCGCAAGGAAATCTGCGGCGGCGAGCGCGACACCACCAACAACCGGATGGAAATGACGGCCGTGATCCGCGCGCTGGAATCGATCAAGCGCCCCTCTACGGTCGAAGTCCACACCGACTCGCAATACGTGCAAAAAGGCATCAGCGAATGGTTGCCCGGCTGGAAGCGTCGCAACTGGCGCACTAGCGACGGCAAACCAGTCAAAAACCAGGATCTTTGGCAGCAACTGGAAACCCTGAGCCAGCAGCACGCCATCGAGTGGAAATGGGTGCGCGGCCACAATGGCCACCCGGAAAATGAACGCGCGGACGAACTGGCCAATCAAGGCGTTCTGCAAGCGCAGCAATAAGACCGACAGCATCCATGCGACAAATCATTCTGGATACCGAAACCACGGGGCTCGACCCCAATCAGGGACATCGCATCATCGAGGTCGCTGCGGTTGAAATGATCAACCGACGGCTCACGGGCAATCACCTGCATCGTTATGTCAATCCGGATCGCGATATCGATGCCGGAGCGATGCAGGTGCACGGCATCACCCCCGAGTTTTTGCAGGACAAGCCCCGCTTTGCTGACGTGGCGCAGGAGTTCGTCGACTTTATTCAGGGCGCTGAACTGATCATTCACAACGCGCCGTTTGACGTGGGCTTCCTCAATATGGAGTTGCGTCTGCTGGCGATGAAGCCGCTACCGAACTGGTGCGATGGCGTCATCGACACCCTGGCCATGGCCAAGGCCCTGCGTCCCGGTCAGCGCAACAATCTGGATGCGCTGTGCAAATTCTTTGGCGTCGACAACACGGCGCGAACGCTGCATGGCGCGCTGGTCGACTGCGAACTGCTGGCGGCGGTTTATCTTGCACTGACGCGTGGCCAGGAAAGCCTGTCCATCGGACTGGAAACACGCAGTGAAGAAGCGGGGCGGACTGCCGCGCGTGCACGCCCCAAACCGGTTTTGCTGCAGGCTACTGCCGAAGAACAGGGTATCCATGACAGTGTGCTGGAGGCGATCAGCAAGGACAGCAAAGGCGCATGCCTGTGGAACGCGCTACCGCTTGCGGTAGATGCGCCAGCCCATCAAGGTGGCAATGGGTGAGCGCTTGATTTCTTGCGTTGCGCACACAAGGCGTGCATTCGGTCATCCGCTGTTGCGCGACCTCATCAGCCTGGCGCTGCTGGCGCTCTGTCTTTCCGGCTTCTCCGGACATGCCTTGGCGGCGCGCGTGGCTGTGGTGTTGAGTGACGACTCTGCGCCTTATCAGGAGGTGTACCAGGTCGTTCGTGCCTTCCTCGATGACAGTGGCCATGAGGCGGTCCGGATCAATGCCCGGGGATTGACGCCTGCCTCCCTGAAAGCGACCCGACTTGCCGTTGCTGTGGGCGTGCTTGCCGCCGATGCGTTGTCCGGCTTGCCGAATCCTCCCCCGATTCTGGCAGTACTCGTGCCGCGCGCGTGGTATCTCAAGACAGGCCGCAGCCAGCTTACCGACAACGGCAATCGCCTCGCCTCGGCTATTTATATTGACCAGCCGATCGAGCGGCAAGCGGCCTTGATTCGCCTGGCCTTTCCCGCGGCGCGGCGAGTCGGTGTGCTGTTGAGCGCGAACCAGAGCGGTTTGCTGGGCGAACTTCAAGCCGCCATGGGTACGCAGGGCCTCGTGCTGACAAATGCGATCCTGGCCAAAGACGAACAGCTGATCACGCCACTCGAGAACGTCCTGTCTGAAGCCGATTTATTGCTGGCGCTTCCCGATCCTGTCGTATTCAACCGCAATACCGCACAGAGCATCTTGCTGACGTCCTATCGCTATCGAGATCCGGTGCTGGGCTATTCGCGTTCGTTGACGCGGGCTGGTGCCTTGTTGTCGCTGCACTCCAGTCCCGCAGAAATCGGCCGCCAGACAGCCGAATGGGTCAGTAATGCGCTGCTTGGATCCATGACCCGCTTGCCGGCACCGGCGCATCCTGCGTACTTCAGTATCTCGATCAATGAACAGGTCGCTCGTTCGCTTGGTTTTACCTTGCCACCCGAAGCCGAGCTGGAAAAACGGTTGGGGAGCATTCGTTGATGGTGACGATAGGCGTGCGCGGGCGGGTAGTGGGTCTGGCATTGGTGCCCATGGCGATCATCGGAATCTTGCTGTTGTTCGAGCTCATTAACGGAAAGATCGACGATCTCGACCAGTCACTGCGCACCCGCTCGGCGGCAATAGCGCGCCAGTTGGCGCCGGCAGCCGAGTATGGCGTGGCGTCAGGCAATGCCGAGGTGCTGCAGACGCTGCTCGACAAGGCGGCCATTGAGCCGGATATTCGGGGCGTGGCCGTGTTCACTGAAAATGGCCAGCGGCTGGCGCAAGCAGGGCAAGGCACCTGGAGCAATGCCATGAAGGGCAAACTGCCAGCCAATCGCATGCACTTGGTCGAGTACAAGGATCGGCTGGTGTATTTCGCGCCAATTACGCGCACCGAGTTGGTGGTGGACGATTTCCAGACGTTTGACACCCTGGACACCCCCGAATTTGAATCGCAGACAAAACTGTTGGGCTGGGTAGGGCTGGATGTGTCGCGCAACGCCACGTTCAAGAGCCAGCGCGAGGCCATCGTGCGCAGTCTGCTGATTCTGCTGGCGGGTCTGGGCGTCAGCCTTTATCTCGCCTGGCGCATCGGTCGACAGATTACGCGACCGATTCTGGCCATGACCCATACCGTGAGCCGAATTGGCGAGGGGCACCTGAACGAGCGTGTCACGCCAAGCAGCCAGGCGGAGCTGGGCACGCTGCAACGCGGCGTCAACCATATGGCCGCGCATCTCCAGGCCATGCAGGGTCAGATGCAGGAAAAAATAGACCAGGCCACCGCGCGCCTGGTGTTTCAGGCCAGCCATGATGTCCTGACCGGGCTCATCAACCGGCGCGAGTTTGAGCAGCGCCTTGAACACACCCTGCTGTCGGCCTTGCAGAACGACCGGGAACATGCGCTGTGTTACATGGATCTCGATCAGTTCAAGGTGATCAACGACACCTGTGGTCATGCGGCAGGCGACGAGCTGCTGCGGCAGTTAACCCAGTTACTGAAGGGTAAATTACGCGAGCGCGACACGCTGGCGCGCCTCGGTGGCGACGAATTCGCCTTGCTTCTTGAAAACTGCAACATTCAGGATGCACTTGAAGTGGCCGAGATCTTTCTGGCAGAAGTGCAACGCTTCCGTTTCAAATGGGAGGACCGCATTTTTGCAGTCGGAATGAGCGTCGGCATGGTGGCGATCAACCGTGACAGCGGCGCACTGTCGAACCTGATGACGGCAGCCGATGCAGCCTGTTATGTCGCAAAAGACCGGGGCCGCAACCAGATTCATCTGTACCAAAGCAGCGATTCCGATCTGTTGCGCCACCGGGGCGAAATTCAGTGGGTCACGCGCATCCAGCATGCGCTGGAGGAAAACAAGCTGCGCCTGGTGTGGCAGGAGATCTGCCGTGCCGATGGCACGCGCGGAGCGGCTAGGCATGTCGAGTTGCTGTTGCGCATGGTCGATGAGGATGGCTCTGAAATCCCCCCCATGGCCTTCATTCCGGCAGCCGAGCGCTATTCGTTGATGCCGGCGATCGACGCCTGGGTCATCCGGGAAGCGATACGGGTCTGCCGACATCATCTGAAGTTGGTACCGGCGCAGCCTTGCCTGTTTGCGGTCAACTTGTCGGGCACTTCGCTCAAAGCACCGGAGTTCCGCAGCATGCTGCTTGCCTATCTTCAGGAAACGCCTGAACTGGGGCCGCATTTGTGTTTTGAAATTACCGAAACGGCTGCGATAGGCAACCTGGTGGTCGTCAACGAGTTCATCGAAGCGATGCGCGCGTTCGGGTGTCGTTTTTCGCTCGATGACTTTGGCAGTGGCCTGTCGTCCTTCGTGTATCTGAAAAACCTGAAGGTGGACTATCTGAAGATCGACGGCACATTTGTGCGCGATATCGTCAGAAATCCTGTTGACCGCGCCATGGTCGAAGCAATCAATACCATCGGACATCAAATGGGTCTGCAGACCGTGGCCGAGTTTGTCGAATCGGAAGCGATTCTGGCGCTATTGCAGCAGATTGGAGTCGATTACGTGCAGGGCAATATGGTGCATTGCCCTGAAACGCTGGCGAATCTGTGTAAGTAGTTTCAAGCCGCCCGGCACGCGGGCAATCCCCCGATCAGAGCGTTGCGCCAAAACCCGCATCGATGACCGCTTGCTGAAGGGCGGCAGGGGCGATGCGGCTGGAGTCATAGACCACCTTGGCGAGGCCCGGGTCAAGCGTGACCTGCACGGATTCGACGCCCGGCAAGGCGGCCAACACGTTTTGCACGCTATTGACACAGCCACCGCAGGTCATGCCGGTTATGTTGAGTTGAAGGGTGTTCATGCTGTGCCTCAAAAAGATCAGAGGCGATGATTTTACTTTTTACGCGGGCGTTTGCGCAGGGCTTCTTTGGTATGGTCGATCAGGCGGTCTGCCACGACTTCTGCATCAACAGTAAAAGTACCGTTTGCAAGCGCCGCTTTGACTGACTCGATCTTGGCGGCATCCGCAATATCGACCGACGCCAATTGGGACTCAAGCGAACGGATGCGGGTGCTCGACTCCGTCAGCGTAAGCGAATCGCTGCCGCCAGCCGGGGTGGGCGTCTTGCCTGCGCTTTTGCCCTTGGAGGCAGAGACTTTGGCGGTGGCAGGCGGAGTGGTGGGCTTGTTGATTTTCACGGTAGATCCTGGTCGAGGGGTTCGAGCGATGGACGCACTTTTCAGTCAATAGGACTATCGGCAATTCGCCTGGTTTCTTGAGCTTCTTTTCAATAAACGGATTCAGGCTCCGCCCAGCAAGGGAATCACCCCATCCAGACCCACCTGGTTCAGCGCCTGGCTGGCCTGCGCGCGCACCACGGGTTTGGCATGGTAAGCAATGCTGACGCCTGCTTCCGCCATCATTTTCAGGTCATTTGCGCCGTCACCCACAGCAATGACCTGTTCACGCCGGAGCTCCAGCGCTGTACGCACCTGATTGAGCCAGTCCGCCTTGGCTTGTGCGTCGACTATCTCGCCGAGCACGCGGCCACTGAGTTTGCCGTCGATGATTTCCAGCGTATTGGCAGCAGTGTAGTCAAGCCCCAGACGTGTTTTCAGGCGCTCGGTAAAAAAAGTGAAGCCGCCCGATACCAGCAGGGTTCTCATCCCGGCTGCACGCGCAGCCGCCAGCAACGTCTCGGCTCCAGGCGAAAGTTGCAGGCGCTCGTCGAACACCCGCTGCAGAGCAGATTCGTCCAGCCCAGCCAGCAGCGCCACCCGGCGACGCAGGCTTTCGGCAAAATCGATCTCGCCGCGCATGGCGGATTCGGTGATGGCGGACACTTGTGGCTTGAGGCCCTGCATGTCGGCGATTTCGTCGATGCATTCGATGGTGATGAGGGTCGAGTCCATGTCCATCACCAGCAGGCCGAAATCACCAATGCGTCGCCCGGCCGGCACCCAGCCGCAATCGAGCGCATTTGCTTCGCACCAGGCAGTCACCTCGGCGCGCGTCGACTCATTGGCCTTCTGCAGCCGGAAAGCAGTGAGCGAGACGGCCTCGATGGCGTCAGCACCACTGAGCTTGGCAAGCTGCTTGAGGCTGGGCGTGGGAATATCTTTCCCCTGAACAATCAAATTCATTTCAATGGGTTATTTTAGTAAGTTAAACAAGGTGATTACATGCGCGACCCGGGTGTCCGAAGCGACTCCGGCATCGCCTGATGCAGGTAACGTCCAGCGTAGACGGTTTTCGCCCGCCAGTTTGATGTCGCGCCGGGACTGGATGAGCTGGATGATGCGTCCCGGATCGATCGGGGGCTGCGGCACGAATTGAAGCGTGATGCTTTCCGCGCTGGCGTCGACCTTGAGGATGCCGAGCGGCTTGGCCGCCAGCCGCAAGCGATGGGTGCTCAGAAGCGCCCGCGCCGGGTCGGGCAAGGCGCCGAAGCGGTCGATCAGCTCTTCCTGCAACTGGGTAAGGTCGTCCAGGTTGTGTACGCTCGCCAGACGCTTGTACAGCACCAGTCGCTCGTGCACGTCGGGGCAGTATTCGACAGGCAGCAACGCGGGCAAGTGCAGATTGATTTCGGACACCACGCCCAGCGGCTGGCTCATGTCCGGCTCGTTGCCTGCTTTCAAGCTGGCGACCGCGCCGGCCAGCATGTCGTTGTACAGCGAGAAGCCGACTTCGAGGATTTCGCCGCTTTGTTTGTCGCCCAGGACTTCACCACAGCCGCGGATTTCCAGATCGTGCATCGCCAGATGAAATCCGGAACCCAGTTCTTCCATTAATTGAATGGCTTCCAGGCGTTTCTTCGCCTGCGGTGTGATGGTCCGATCCTCTTCCACCAGCAGATAGGCGAAAGCTTGGTGGTGCGAACGGCCGACCCGGCCCCTTAACTGGTGCAATTGGGCGAGCCCAAACTTGTCGGCGCGGTTGATCAGGATGGTGTTGGCAGTGGGAATGTCGATGCCGGTTTCGATGATGGTGGTGCACAACAGCACGTCGAAACGCTGCTGGTAAAAGTCCCGCATCACCTGTTCCAGCTCGCGCTCGCTCTGCTGGCCGTGGCCGACGCGGATACGGGCTTCGGGCAGCAGCTTTTCCAGCATCTCGAACATGTTCTGGATGGTGCTGACTTCGTTGTGCAGGAAATACACCTGACCACCGCGCTTCAGTTCGCGCAGCACGGCCTCGCGGATCAGCCCGCTGGAAAACGACTGGACGAAGGTTTTGACCGCCAGCCGTTTTAGCGGCGCGGTCGCAATCACCGAAAAGTCGCGGATGCCTTCGAGCGACATCGCCAGCGTGCGCGGGATCGGTGTGGCGGTCAGCGTCAGCACATCGACTTCGGCGCGCAGCGCCTTCAACTGTTCTTTCTGGCGCACGCCAAAGCGGTGTTCCTCGTCGAGGATCACCAGCCCCAGACGCGCAAATTTCACGTCTTTTTGAATCAGCCGGTGGGTGCCGATGACGATATCGAGCTTGCCGTCTGTCAGCGCCTGCAAGGCCTCGGCCTGCTCCTTGGGGCTGCGAAAGCGCGATAGTTCGGCTAGCTTGACCGGCCAGGCCGAAAAACGGTCGGAGAAGTTCTGGAAGTGCTGCTCGGCCAGGAGCGTGGTGGGAACCAGCACGGCCACCTGGTAACCGCCCATCACCGCCATGAAGGCGGCGCGTAGCGCGACCTCGGTCTTGCCGAAACCAACGTCGCCACACACCAGCCGGTCCATCGGCTTGCCTGACTGCATGTCGGCCATGACTGCAGTAATGGCCGCCGCCTGGTCGGGGGTTTCCTCATAGCCGAAGCCTTCGGCGAAGGCTTCGTAATCGTGCAGCGAAAACTCGAACGCATGGCCTTCGCGCGCTGCGCGCAGGGCGTAGAGATTGAGCAACTCGGCAGCGGTATCGCGCGCGGCCTGCATCGCGCGGCGGCGCGCTTTTTCCCACTGGTCGGTGCCGAGCTTATGCAGCGGCGCCGCGCCTTCACCCGCGCCGCTGTAACGCGAAATCAGATGCAGGCTGGCAACCGGCACATACAGCTTGTCTCCCTTGGCGTATTCAAGATGCAAAAACTCGGTGTCGCCGTCGCCCAGATCCATGTTGATGAGCCCGAGATACTGGCCGACGCCATATTGCGCATGCACGACCGGGTCGCCCGGCTTCAGTTCGGAGAGATCGCGCAGCAGGTTGTCGATCTGCGTGGCGCGCGCCTCGCGGGTGCGCCGGGTTTTCGGCGGGATCGCGTAGAGTTCGGTTTCGGTGATGACCGCGAGCGGGGTGGCGATGCCCCCCAGTTGTCGCACAGCGTGGCGGCAATGCCATGCTCGGCCAGGTATTCATGCAGGGTTTCGCGACGCCCGGCGGAGGGCGCGACAATCAGGGTCCGGCCCTGAAAATGCTCAATAAAACCGGCCAGGCGCACCACCGGCAGCGCTTCGCGGCGATCCACCGAAATTGGCGGTACGGGGTGCGCGAGGCCGCTGCCTGTCTGCTCGCTACGGACCTGGCTGACGTCGTGGCGCGCATAGTCCCTGGCACGGGTGAAAAACGCATCGGTCGGCAGGAACAGTTCTGCAGGCGGTAGCAGCGGGCGGTCCTTGTCGCCCGACAGCAGGCGGTGGCGGCTTTGCGCATCAGACCAGAACGCCTGGCCGGCGGGGTCGAGCGCGCCATGGCTTACCAGCGTGGTCTGCTTGGGCAGGTAGTCGAACAGGGTTGCTGTCTCGTCAAAAAACAGCGGCAGGTAATACTCGATTCCACCGGGCGCGAGGCCATTGCGCAGCGTATCGATTTCATTGTCGAACAGGTCGATCCGGTACGGCAGTGTACTGCCCATCGGGAACAAATCGATCAGGCCGCCGCGGATCGAAAACTCGCCTGGCGC
The DNA here is from genome assembly GCA_002257045.1 of Hydrogenophilales bacterium 16-61-112. Lineage (GTDB taxonomy): Bacteria > Pseudomonadota > Gammaproteobacteria > Burkholderiales > Thiobacillaceae > Thiobacillus. The sequence goes on from NCHD01000042.1 coordinate 23,088, forward strand.
GAACACCTGGTTCACGTGGTTATAGCCGCCCAGCATCATTTGCGTGCGGAAGGCGGCTTCGTCGAGGGTGTCTTTCTGCTTGAGAAAAAACGTGTGCGCAGCCAGAAACGCAGGCGGCGCCAGCCGGTACAGCGCGGTGGAAAGCGCTACCACGGCAATGTCGAATTCACCGCGCGAAATCTGGTACAGCGTCGCCAGCCGCTCCGAAATCAGGTCGGGATGGGGTGAAAACGTGTCGTAAGGCAGGGTTTCCCAGTCGGGAAAGGCGCAGATGCGCAGTTCGGGATCGAACCAGCGCAACTCCTCGGTCAGGCGATTGGCGTCCCAGGCGCTGGCGCACACCACCACCAGCGGCGCAGCCTGGCGCGCCATTTCGGCCAGATACAGCGCGTCGGCGGCACCAGCGAGTCCGGACTGGCTGCGGGAAGAGGATGTGGGAGTGAAGAACGCCATGCAAATACCGGGATTATAGGGTGATATGGCAGTCGATCGATGCCAGCGATGTGGCAGGTATAATGCCCGCCTTTCCCTGTTTGCGTGACATCCATGAGCCTTAATCAAGTCAGTTCCGGTCGCAATCTGCCCGACGATTTCAATGTCATCATCGAAATTCCCGCCCACGGCGAACCAATCAAATACGAAGTGGACAAGGAATCCGGTGCCATGTTCGTCGACCGTTTCATGTCCACTGCCATGCACTACCCCTGCAACTACGGTTACATCCCGCACACGCTGTCCGAAGACGGCGACCCTGTCGATGTGCTGGTGATCACCCCGATCCCGCTGATTACCGGAGTTGTCGTGCGTTGCCGCCCGATCGGCATGTTGAAAATGACGGATGAAGCCGGCGTGGATGGCAAATTGCTGGCGGTTCCGGTCGACAAGTTATGCAGTCTGTATTCGAACGTGAACAAGCCCGAGGATGTGCAGCCCTGGCTGCTGGCGCAGATTTCCCATTTCTTCGAACACTACAAAGATCTGGAAAAGGGCAAATGGGTCAAGGTCGAAAGCTGGGTGGGCGTAGACGACGCCCGGGCTAAAATTCGAATTGCCGGTTCATGTCATCCACGGCAACAACACGGGCGACCTGTACAACATGAGCCGATTGGCAGCCGAACCCAATAGCGTGATCCGCTACCACGGCCAGGATGCAGCGTTCACGTTGGCCGACCGTGATTTATTCCTGGTGCATTATCCGCATTACGCCCAGGCGCTCGCCTGCACCGGCGACTACGACCTGGTGTGTTGCGGCCACGACCACCAGTCCAGCATCTCGCAAGTCGCTACGGTCAAAGGCGGGCACACCTGGCTGATCAATCCGGGGACGGTCGGTGGCGTCGGCGCGCCGCCGACCTACATCATGGCTGATCTCGCGACCATGCAGTTCGAAATCATTACCATTGAAGCGGCTCCGGCTTCGATTCTTCCCCCTGTTACCCCGCATATTTAATCTACTCAATGCTGGGATTTCTTGCAGCGTTGTCAATTGGGAAAAATCGAGCCTGGTTTGTTCGATTGGCTTATTCAGATGCTTGACGCAATCTGGATTTCCCCTGTAAGTTCTTAACACTAGCTACCCGTGCAAAGAACACGGGTTCGCGTTGCGGCAGAACAAAACCATCTAAATTATATTGACACGCAAAGCGGGGAGAGCAGTCATGCCTGGTGGAAATTGTTCGTTCGCACAAGGCGCACGTGGAATGCGACGGTTGATTGGCTCGTCCATTTCGCTCCTCTTGGCGACGTCCTTCCCGGTCTGGGCATCTGACGCCGAATGGCTTTATAAAATCAAACCGGGCGATACGCTGATCAATGTAGCGTCAGCCTATCTGAAGAATCCCAACGACTGGCCCAGACTGCAAACACTCAATCAGGTGCACAATCCGAAGCGGCTCAAGCCGGGCAGCCTGTTGCGACTGCCCGTGGGCTTGTTGAAACGTGAAGCGGCGCTGGCAGAGGTGGTTTATGTCCAGGGCAAGGTTAGCCGCACACCGAAGAAAGGTGCCCAGAGCCTCCTGTCCCTGGACGATCAACTACAGGTGGGCGATGTTATCGAAACCTCTGACAACGCGAGCGTGTCCCTGCGTTTTGTAGACGGATCGCGGCTATTACTTACCCCAGGCACCCGCGGGATCCTGGCCGAGATGATCCTTTTCGGCAAAACGGGCATGGCGCGAACCGTGATCGAAATGCATCGCGGTAGCATCGATACCCGGGTGACGAAGCAATCAGAGCCCGCCGCACGCTATGAAATCAAATCACGCCCGCTCAATCTGTCCGTGCGTGGAACCGATTTTCGCATCCGTATAAACGACTCGAATCAGGCCGCAACAGCCGAGGTGCTGGAAGGCCTTGTCGCAGCACGTGGCATGCGCGGGAACGCAGTCGCAGTGCCTGGCGGGTACGGCACGCTCGCTGTTCCGGGGGGGATGCCTCGTGCACCTCTTGCACTTGTGGCGGCGCCTGATCTGAGCCGTTTACCAGACTTGATTGAACGACTGCCATTACGTTTTACATTGTCGCCCAATCCGGGCGTTACGCGCTATCGCGCCCAGGTGTACGCGGATCGCTCATTCGAGCACCTGCTGCTGGACGGCGTATTCGATAACAACCAGGCAAAATGGGCGGACTTGCCCGATGGACGTTATGTGTTGCGCATGCGTGCGCTCGATCAAAATGGCTTGGAAGGAATGAATGCTGATCGTGAATTCGTGCTCAATGCGCGCCCCGAGCCGCCTTTTATCAGCGCGCCGCTCAACGGTCAGAAATCTTATGGTTCAGAGGCCTTGCTGCGATGGACAGCATCCTTGACGGCGCAGACTTATCATATTCAGGTATCAACGACACCCGATTTCCAGGACAAGCTGGCGGATCTGACGGGGCTGACCACGACTGAGCATGCATTACCGCTTGCGCCAGGCCAATATTACTGGCGCATCGCTGCAGTTGCGGCCGGGCAGGATCACGGTCCATTCAGCGATGTACAGGGCTTCTCCCAGCGAAAAATTCCCGAGAGCCCAAAAATGGAGGCGCCCGCGATCCAGGACGAGCACGTGGTGTTCCGCTGGGCGGCCGGCGAGCTGGGCAGCCAGTTTCAGTTGCAGATCGCTCGCGATCCCGAATTTTCACAGCCGATTCTGGACAAGGTTATCGACACCGAACAAATCCAGATCGATCGACCCGAGCCCGGCGCCTATTATCTGCGGATCAAGACGATCGATGCGGACGGTTTCGCCGGGCCTTTCGGGGCGCCGCAAAAACTGGACATCCCTGCGTCGAAATGGTGGATGCTTTTTTTCCTCCTGCTTCCGCTACCTTTTGTGATGTAAGGTCGCAAAATTTATAAGTCGATCAAGCCACCAGCCATAGCCCTCAGGGCCATTTCCATTTTGTGGATACCGCTGCTAGCCCTGGCGCTGGCAAGTGTGCTGAGCTTCACTTCTTTGTATAAGCAATTGGAAGCGTTGTCCCTGGATGCAAATATGCGACTGGTAGCGGACAGCCATTATTTTAAGGATGTCCTGGTTATCGATATTGATGACGCATCCTTGCAGGAATTGCTGCCTTTTTTTGGTGAGTGGCCGTATAAACGGGACACCTACGCCATGTTGGTCGATTACCTGAGCGAGATGGGGGCTTCAGCCGTAGCGTTCGACATCGTTTTTTCCGACCCTCGCGAAGGCGATGAACGCTTTGGAGAAGCCATCGCACGCGCCGGGAACGTGGTACTGGCTGCAACTGCACTCAGCGAAGCTGGAACGAACAGGCAGACTGGAGCCGCTCTGAATGAACTGGCCTGGCAGCCCCCTCCCAATCTTGGTGCTTACACATGGCCAGGCGTACAACTCCCCCTGCCAGTCATCACCCAGACTGCGTCTGCACGTGTGCATGTTGGCATCATTTCCGTGTTGGCCGACAGCGATGGCACGTTTCGCCGCTTTCCCCTGTTTCATCGGATCGATGGACAATATTTGCCCAGCTTGCCGCTTGCCGCCTATTTCAGTGGCGGATCCAGGCCAAGCATTCAGATCAAAGAAGATGGCACAACGCAGGTTGGGAGTCTTGCTTGGTCGACAGACAAAGAGGGCGCCGCGCAACTTTTTTTTCCACGCAATAAAAACTCGGTCCTAACCATCCCCTTTTCGCGAGTGGCAAAGGCCATGCTGGGTCTCCCGGGGCAGGAACTGGAACCGAGCCTGATCAGCGGCAAAACCATTTTTATCGGCAGCACTGCTTCGTATTCCGACCGGGTGTTCACGCCGGTAGGGGAGATGGCAGGCGTCCACCTTCTTGCCATCGCCCATCAATCCCTGGCAAACAATCTTCTGATTGCTCCGCGCGACGGGCGATGGACAGGCGCATTGTTACTGGTGGCGCTGCTGCCTTCGCTGCTGCTGATGTGGCAACCCCGCCGGTCAGCACTGGCTGGAACGAAACTCAGCCTTGCCGCAGCCGGGGTGATCTATGGCAGTCATCTCGCGCTGCTTTACGGACTTACGCAGGAAAGCCCGTTGCTACTCCCGCTTACGGTGGTGCTGACCGCGAACATTCTGGAGGCCCTACGCGCAGTTCGTCTGCGGAACGAAGACCAAAAAACAGAAATTCATGCCCTGGCCAATGATGATCTGTTGACCCATTTACCCAACCGATTTTCCTTGCAGGGGCAGTTGGCCCATGCCATTGAGTTTGCGCAGACAACCCATGGCTACCTCGCCGTGCTATTGATTGGTTTCAATGATTTCAGAACCATCAACAACGCGCTAGGCCACGAAATCGGAGACCAACTCTTGTCCGAAGCGGCGACCCGGTTGCGCACCGCTGTCCAGTCCGCCGATATCGTCGCGCGCCTGGGTGGAGATGAATTTGTCATCGCCACGCTGTCCGATGAAATCTCTGCCATGAAATACGCAAACACTATCCTCAGCGCGCTCACCCAACCTTATTGCCTGGCCAAGCAGGAACTGCATGTCAGCGCCAATATCGGCATCAGCCTGTATCCTGCCGATGGCAAGGATGTCGCCACCTTGTTAAGGCAGGCAGATACCGCCATGCGCGAGGCCAAGGCGCAGGGACGAAATACCTCAAGACTTTTTACCCCCGATTTCAGTCACATGGCTTTGGAACGCCTGCTGGTCGAGAATCAGTTGTGTCACGCATTGGCACGAAATGAAATGGTTCTGTTTTATCAGCCGCAAATCGACATGCGATCGGGGGGCATGACTGGCGTCGAAGCCCTGATTCGCTGGAACCATCCTGCACATGGCCTGCTGGGCCCCGATCACTTCATTCCCATCGCGGAAAACACCGAATTAATCCTGCCCTTGGGGGAATGGGTTTTGCGTACCGCCTGCCAGCAAATGCGTGCATGGCAACTGGCTGGGCTCACGCATATCCAGCGCGTGGCAGTCAACTTGTCGGTTCGGCAATTTGAGCAACCCGGATTTCCGGCCCTTGTCGCCAGTGTTCTCAAGGAAACGCAGCTCGATGCCTGTCATTTGGAGCTTGAAATCACCGAGTCCGTGGCGATGAAAGATATGGGTCGCAGCATCGAAATCCTCAATGTCCTGCGCGGCATGGGCATCTCTCTCGCCCTGGACGATTTTGGCACCGGCTATTCTTCTCTGACCTATTTCAAGTTGCTTCCACTCACCAGCCTTAAAATTGACAAATCCTTTGTCCGCAACGTCGAGACCGATCGTTACGATGCGGAAATTTGTTTGGCGACGATCAACATGGCGCGTAAGCTCGGCTTAAAGGTCATCGCCGAAGGGATCGAGACGTCTGGTCAATTCCGGTTTTTACTCGATATCGAGTGCGACGAAGCGCAGGGCTACCTCATTAGCAAGCCGCTGTCGGCTGAAGATTTTGCACGGTTTCAGCTACCCACAAGTTTGGTCTGAGGGAGGGTTTGGAAATCTGTCAATTCAGTGCCTTCCCGCAACAGCGATATAACGCAAAAAGGTGTCATGACTAGTTGTCAGCTAGCCCCAGTTTCTTAGATGCCCGTGGCGTTCGTATCACTGAAAATATTTCCTCTTATTCCCACATAGAAAACTTCGATTGAGATTAGACGTCTGTCAGTGCTGGCTGATGCGACCTTCGGAGTACCATTTGCCACACTAAATCGGTCTTGAAATCCGGCTATCTGGGGCGTTGCAAAGCCTTGGGCTCCAGATATTCCAAAAATGGCTTTGCTTCAAACGGATGGAGGAAACTAATGACGGACATCGTTGCGACCAACGAAACCATACTCGTGGTGGGCGGCGGCATCTCCGGCATGACCGCTGCGCTCGAAGCAGCCGAAACCGGCAAGAATGTCGTTCTGGTTGAGAAAAACCCCGCGCTTGGCGGGCGAACATCCCAGCTGTACCGCTACTTTCCCAAACTGTGTCATCCCACCTGCGGCCTGGAAATCAACCAGCGCCGCCTGAAAAACAATCCTCGCATCCGCGTGCTGACCTTGGCCGAAGTGACCGGCCTTGAGGGCGCGACCGGCAATTACAACGCAACGATCAAGATCCGGCCGCGTTACGTGAACGAGAACTGCACCGGTTGCGGTGATTGCGAGCGCGCAGTTGAAACCGAAGTGCCGGACCCGTTCAACTACAACATGGGTATGCACAAGGCGGCTTATCTGCCCAATTCAATGGCGTATCCGCAGCGATATGTGCTGGATCCCGCGATCATCGGCACGGCCGACGCCGACAAGGCCAAGGCCGCCTGCAAATACGGCGCGATCGATCTCGACATGAAAGAGGAAACGATTCAGGTCAAGGCGGGTGCGGTGATCTGGGCGACCGGCTGGCAGCCTTACGATGCGGCGAAAATCCAGCCCTACGGCTATGGTCGTTTCAAGAACGTGATTACCAGTGTCGAATTCGAGCGACTGGCCGACATCCACGGCCCCACCGGTGGCAAGATCCTGCGTCCGTCCGACGGCAAGGAAGCAAAAAACATCGCCTTCATCCAGTGCGCCGGCTCGCGCGACGAAAATCATCTGCGGCATTGCTCGCGCATCTGCTGCATGGCCTCGCTGAAGCAGACCCATTACGTGCGCGAGAAATACCCGGAAGACGGCAAGTCGACCATCTACTACATCGACATCCGCGCCATCGACCGCTTCGAGGATTTCTACCAGAAGGTACAGGCCGATCCCTCGGTGAGTTTCATCAAGTCCAAGGTGGCCAAAGTCACCGAAGACGAGCACGGCAATCCGGTGTGCCATGGCGTCGACACGGAAGGCTACAAGCGCTACACCACACCGCATGACCTGGTGGTGCTGGCAGTGGGCATGGAGCCCTCGGTCAAGGGCATCAACATTCCCGGCCACATCGTGGCGGACTCAAGCGGCTTCATTGAGGCCGACCCGGCCAATGGCGCAGTGTTCGGAGCGGGCTGCGCGACGAACGCGCTGGACGTCAACCGTGCTGTGCAATCGGCCACGGCGGCGGCATTGAGAGCCATCCAGGTAGTCAATAAAGTAGCAAAGGCGGAGGCTTAAACATGGCTGACATTAAAGTCGCAGCGTATATCTGCAAGGGCTGCGGACTCGGTGAGCGTCTGGACGCGGATGCGCTGGTGAAAATTGCGCAAAAAGATGGCAAGGTGCCGCTGGCGAAGTCGCACGATTTTCTGTGCAATGCCGATGGCGTGGCGATGATCCAGAACGACATCACCAATGAGGGGGTCACTCACATCATGATTGGCGCCTGTTCGCGTCGGGCCAAGACTGAAGCATTTTTCTTCCCCGAAAATGCCGTGGCGCGCGCCAACTTGCGCGAAGGCGTGATCTGGATTCGTCCCGATACCGACGAGGCGCGCGAAACCACGCAGGAGATGGCGGAAGACTATATCCGCATGGGCTGTGCTGAAGTCAAGGCAATGACTGCACCGACCGCCAACGCTGCGGCTGGCAGCAGCAAGACACTGCTGGTCGTGGGCGGTGGCGTGACCGGGATGACCACCGCGATCGAAGCGTCAAAAACCGGCTACCCGGTGGTGCTGGTGGAAAAAACCGGCGCGCTCGGCGGCTGGGCGGCAAAGCTCTACAAGCGCGTGCCGGTGCACGAGCCGTACAAATCGCCCGCTGATACCGGCGTCGGCGAACTGGTTTCGCAGGTGCTGGGCGACAGCAACATCAAGGTGTATCTGAACGCGACCGTCGCCAAAACCGACGGTGCACCGGGTCGCTTTGTGGTCGACATCGCTACCGAATCGGGTGCCACGCATACCGAAGACATCGGCGCGATTGTGCAGGCGAGCGGCTTCACCCTGTACGACATGAACAAGTTGCCGGAACTCGGTGCCGGCAAGTCGGCCAATGTGGTCGATCAAGCCGGCCTCGAAGCGCTGGCGATTGCTGCGGCATCGGGCGACGGCGTGATCCGCCGCCCGTCGGACAACCAGCCGGTGAAATCGGTGGTGTTTGTGCAATGTGCTGGTCAGCGCGATCCCAGCGGCACGCACTTGGCGTATTGCTCGGGCTACTGCTGCAACACCAGCATCAAGCAGGCGATGTACTTCAAGGATGCCAACCCAAGCATTGACACCACGATCATCTACAGCGACTTGCGCACGCCTGGTAATGGCGAGGACTTCTACCGCAGCGCGCAGGAAAAGGGCGTCATTTTCACCAAGGGCAAGGTCGCAGAAGTGGTGCCGAACGGTGCCACCAGCACGGTGAAATTTAACGACCTGATACTGGGCGACACAGACGCCTCCATTCTGGATGTGGATCTGGTGGTGCTCGCCACCGGCCAGGTACCGAACTCGGGTATCAATATCGACGCCCCGGCTGGGGTGGAAGAAGAGGGCGTGGTCCAAATCAAGCCGATTTCCATCCTCAATCTGACCTACCGTCAGGGCAAGGACGTTCCGCAGCTGAAGCAGGGTTTCACTGACTCGCATTTCATCTGCTTTCCCTACGAAACCCGCCGCACCGGCATCTACACTGCCGGCCCGGTGCGCCGCCCGATGGACATCGCGCAGGCGCGCGAAGACGCCACCGGTGCTGCACTTAAATCGATTCAGGCGCTTGAAAACGCCGAACTGGGTCGTGCCGCGCACCCACGCTCAGGGGACCTGTCCTTCCCCAAAGTACGGCTCGAAGGCTGTACCCAGTGCAAACGCTGCACGGTGGAATGCCCGTTCGGCGCCATCGACGAAGATGAAAAGCGCTTCCCGGTATTCAATGAATCGCGCTGCCGGCGTTGCGGCACCTGCATGGGTGCCTGCCCGGTGCGGGTGATCTCATTCGAGAACTACTCAGTCAACACCGTTGGCGCGCAGATCAAGGCGGTCGATATGCCTGATGAGTTCTCTGAAAAGCCGCGCATCCTGATTCTGGCGTGCGAGAACGATGCTTATCCGGCACTCGACATGGCTGGCATGAGCCGAAACGAGTATTCGGCCTTTGTGCGCATCATTCCGATCCGCTGCCTGGGTTCGGTCAACACGATCTGGATCACCGACGCATTGAACGCCGGTTACGACGGCGTGATGCTGATGGGCTGCAAATCCGGCGACGAGTACCAGTGTCACTTCGTCAAAGGCTCAGAGTTGGGTCGCGTGCGCATGTCCAAAATCGACGACACGCTGAAAACGCTGAACCTGGAATCGGAGCGCGTGCGCGACCTCGAAGTCGCGATTACCGACATCGAGCGGGTGCCCGAGATGATCAACAAGTATGCCGCCGAGCTGGTTGCCGTTGGCCCCAGCCCGTTCAAGGGTTTCTAGGAGTTAACGCATGAGCGCAAATACTGCCGTTGCGGATAAATACCGCAACAACTTCCTGAAGGAAATCGAAGAACAGGTCGAGATGGGCGACTGGGTGAAGATGTGCATGCAATGCGGCGTCTGCTCTGGCTCCTGCCCGACCAACTTCCAGAGCGCGTGGGAACATCCGCCGCAGGAATTGTTCATGATGATTCGCGCCGGCAAGCGTGAAGAAGTCCTGACCTCGAGCTCGATGTGGAACTGTACGTCCTGCTATAACTGCATCGTGCGTTGCCCGCGCAAGATTCCAATCACCCACATCATGCACGGCATCGCCGAATACGCGCACCGCATCGGCCTGGCGCCGAAGATGCAGGCGACGCGCTTCTTCAGCGGCCTGTTCTGGAAAAACTGCACCCAGACCGGCCGCGTCAACGAACTTAAGTTGTCGATGGGGCTGTACTTCAAAGATGGCTTTGCCTCGGGGATCAGGGAAGGCATGAAAATGAAGGACATCGCGATCGGGATGGTGCTGGCCAAGCGCCTTAATCCGTTCGAGTTGTTTGGCGGCCACAAGTGCAAGGATCAAAAAGGCATCCAGGCGATGCTGAAAAAAGCCTACGAAATCGAACACGCACGTAAAGCCGCCAAGATGGCAGGCTGAGGAGAGAACAATGGCCAAACATGAATATGCGTTTTATCCTGGTTGTTCGTCGCAAAAAGGCGCTTCCGCCTCCAACTATCTGACTTCAGTCGAGTCGATGTGCAAGACGCTCGATGTCAAACTCACCGAGATTCCCGACTGGAACTGTTGCGGCGCGTCAATCGGCTATGCCGAAGCCGGCGAATTGCCACGCCACGTGATGAATGCACGCAATTTTGCGTTGTCCGAAAAGCACATGCCCGGACAGGAAATCGTCGCGACCTGTGCGGCCTGCTGGCTGGGCGCGCGCGAAACGCGTGAGCGCCTGACGCATTCCGACACGCTAATGGCCGACACCCGCGAGGCCTTGAAAGAAGCTGGTCTCACCATCAACGAAATGCCCAACATTCGCCACATGGTTGAAGTGCTGATCGAAGACCTCGGTTTTGACGAGATGAAAAAGCATGTCGTGCGCCCGCTCGAAGGCGTCAAGATTGCAGGCTACGTCGGTTGCCAAACCAACCGTCCGTTTGGTGTCGATGGCGAGTCATTCGAGAATCCGCAGTATCTCGACAAAATGGTCGAGATGGTGGGCGCAGAGCCGATCCCCGAGTACGAGCAAAAAGTCACCTGTTGCGGCGGCGCGCTGGCGTTCTCCGAACCCGAGAAGGCGCAGGCGCAGATCAAGGATATCGTCGAGTCGGCATACGATCATGGTGCTGAAATGATCGTGACGCCGTGCCCGCTGTGCCAGGCCAACGTCGAAATCTACCAGGGCCAGATTAACAAAACCTATGGCACCAAGTTCAACATTCCGGTGATGTATTACAGCCAGTTGATGGTCGTCGCTTATGGCGGCAGCGCCAGGGATGCGGCGCTCAATGGACAGGTCATCAAAGCGCGACGGCTGGAAGCGATCGCGGCGAAGCCGGTCAAGCGCTAAACTTTGCGTCTGGCTCGAATCGACAGGGGCTGATGCCCCTGTTTTGTTTTCGATGCTGCATCAACCAACCCACGGAATCGAAATGAAAAAACCCTCCAATTTCAATGCCTTGATTGATCTCGTTCACGAGGCGGTTTACGAAGTCGACGAGCTGCGCGCCTGCCTTGAGCATGACGACGATGAGGCCGCAAGCTATACCCCATTCCTTGACCCGCTTGATGGCATGTTGCGCGAACTGCATGAATCCATGGTCTCCGGACATTATCCCGGCGTCGGGCAGGGGGGCGATTTGCCCTTTATGGAGTTGTTCAAGAAGCATGAACGAAGCATCCCGTTCCGCGAACTGCTGCGCACCATCAACGCAACGCACCGCGAGGGCTATGAGAGCTGAAGCGATCAGAACGGCAGCTACGGCGCGGGTGCTGGCTGGCTGGGTACAACCGCAGCCGGCGGGATAAACACAAAATGCCAGTCGGCTATCGTTTTGGCATCGGTAAACGCCGCGTCTTTTTCTGAAAATCCGTCCATTTTGAAGGGTCGCCGGGTCGACTGGCTACGAACGCCCGTGACGCCCTTGCTGTCAGGCGACTCAATCAGTGCAAAGGGTTTTCCGGTGAACGGGTCGCGCCAGGCACGCCGCAAGTGGCGTTCGAGGGTGATGCCGCGACGGTCCTCCAGCAGTTCATCCACGCTTTGAGGCAAGCGAGGGGGTTGTTGCCCCGGTCGCTCGTAAAAGCTGCGTATGGCCTGCCGGTACTGGTCGCCAATGAACAGCAACTCGGTTTCGCGTTCCCTTTGCGCCTCGGTTTTCCACAAGGTTCCGGCAGCGGCAAGGCCCATGCCGATCAGTCCGATCGACATCAACACGAACAGATAGGTGAATCCGGACTGAGCGGTTTTACCAGTCGGCATAGGCGCTGCCATCGCGCGCGGCTCCTGGTGCACCGCTCTTGACGTCATACAGTTCGCCGGCTTCGCCGCCTGCGTCGGCCCCATCGAAAACAGGTGCAACGACTTGCCAGGTATCGCTGCGCTCGGTGATCGGATCGACAGGCAGGGCACGCAGGTAACGTTCACTCACCAGTTCATCGAGACTGTTGGGATAGCGGCCACGATCGCCGTGGAATTTGTCGATGGCGTCGCGCATCACGACAAGATCCTGCTTGAGGATGGTTTCTCGCGAGCTTTCCAGATGGTTGAAGTAGCGTGGCAATGCCAGCGCCAGCAACAGGGCGATGATGGCCATCACGACCATCAGTTCAACCAGGGTGAACCCCCGTTTGACGGTTTTAAACGAGATGCGCTTCAGCATGGTTTCACCATTCCCGGTAAGGCACGCCATTCAGCCCGGTGGCCGGCGACAGTGAATAGACATCGAAGACATCGGCACCGGCGATCGGCGCGTCAGCCGGACTGGCGTAGCTGCGGATACCCCAGGTTTCTGCAGCAGGTGCCGCACTGTCGGGGTAAAACGGGTCGCGCGGCAGACGGCGCAGGTAATAGATTTTCTTGGTCGCATCGGCCTCTTCTTTATTGACCACCCCTTTCCACAAGCTGTCCAGATTGGGGGGGTAGCCGCTGCTGTCTGCCGGTTTCTCAACGCGTTTGTCCAGTTTGTAGGTGTCGATTGCGCTGCGAATTTTCTGCAAAGCGTCGCGCAATTCAGTTTCCTTGTGGCGCTGCTGCACCAGTTGCGCAAACGGAACCGCCACGCTGGCGAGCAAGCCTAGGATGGCCAGGGTGACCATCAGTTCGACCAGGCTGAAGCCAGACGCTGCGTGACGCGGCATGGATTATTGTGCCGGGAATACGGTAGACGGAGAGCCCGGGTTCTGTTCGTCTTCCGGCGCGGTTTCCGGCTCTGCTGGCCCGGGCGCAGGCCGAATCGCATCGGGATTGGCATCGGGTGGCATGGTGCTTGGCGGCAAGTTGGTTCCCGGCGTGATGTCAGACTGGTATGGCGGTGCGGTATTCTCGCCCTGGATGGCGCTGGAGGGCGCACTCTGGGGCCGGACCAGGCCAGGAAGCGGGATGGGGGCGAAGCCGCCCGAGCCACCGATGGCGTTTTCGGTGCCGCCCCTGAACTCGGTGAGCGCAGGCTGTTGCGCCTGCGCGTGGCGCAGGATGTGAGGCGTGATCAGCAACACGATTTCGGTCTTCGTGCGCTCGTCGCGCTGAGTCGAGAAAAGACGGCCCAGAATCGGAATTTCGGACAGGCCCGGGATGCCGCTCGATGAACTGCGCTCTTCGTCCGAAATCAGGCCGGCCAGCACCTGGGTCTCGCCGTCCTTCAGGCGCAGGACCGTGCCCGCATTGCGGGTGCCAATC
>NCHD01000181.1 GCA_002257045.1 Hydrogenophilales bacterium 16-61-112
GGGAGTAGATGGCTCATGGCGCGATATTACTCCGCAGCCACGACTGACAAAATCGGCAATTCAACGCATTCTGGAATGCGAATACGATCGCCCGTCGACGCAGCCCCTACAATCCCGCCATGCCTGCCATCACCCCCCGCCCCTGCCCTCTGGATGCCTGCGCCGCGCTCGAACAATCCGGCCTAGCCCCGACCTGGGCGCGACTGTATGCCGCGCGCGGCGTCACCCATCCCGATCAGGTTGCGCACCGCCTGCCGCAACTGCTCGCGCCTGCCGGGATGCTGCACATCGAGCCGGCCGCCCGCCTGCTGGCCGATGCGATCCGCGACCAGCAGCGCCTGCTCATCATTGCCGACTACGATGCCGATGGCGCCACCGCCTGCGCGGTCGGCGTGCGCGGCCTGCGCCTGCTCGGCGCACAGGTGGATTTCATCGTGCCCAACCGGCTCGAACACGGCTACGGCCTCAGCCCCGACATCGTCAAGCTCGCCGCCGAACGCACGCCTGACCTGTTGCTCACGGTGGACAACGGCATCGCCGCGGTCGACGGCGTGGCGGCGGCCAATGCGCTCGGCATTCCGGTGCTGGTCACCGACCACCATCTGCCCGGCGACACGCTTCCGGACGCCGCCTGCATCGTCAACCCCAACCAGCCGGGCTGCGGCTTCGCGTCAAAAAATCTGGCCGGCGTCGGCGTCATGTTTTATGTTTTGCTGGCATTGCGGGCCGAACTGCGCCAGCGCGGCGCCTACCGCCAGGCGCCGGAGCCCGACCTGCGCGTGCTGCTCGATCTGGTCGCGCTCGGCACCGTCGCCGACGTGGTCAGGCTCGACGCCAACAACCGCACCCTGGTGGAAAACGGCCTCGCCCGCATGCGCGCCGGCAAGGCCAGCGCCGGCGTCAACGCGCTGTTTCGCGCCGCTGGCCGCGACCCGCGCCGCGCCACCGTGTTCGACCTCGGCTTCACGCTCGGCCCGCGCCTCAACGCCGCCGGCCGCCTCGACGACATGGCGCTCGGCATCGAATGCCTGCTGACCGACGACCCCGCCATCGCGCAGGAACTGGCCGCGCAGCTCGACAGCCTCAACCGCACCCGCCGCGATGTCGAATCCGACATGCTGGAAGAAGCGCTCGCCATCCTCGCGACCTTCAACCCCAGCGACAGCCACAGCCTCACCGCCTATCAGCCCGACTGGCACATCGGCGTCATCGGCATTCTGGCCTCGCGCCTGAAAGACAAGTTTCATCGCCCCACCGTCGTGTTTGCGCAGAGCGCCGACCCGGATTCCGCCCCTGCGGACGACCCGGGCGGCGAACTGAAGGGATCCGGCCGCTCCATCCCCGGCCTGCACCTGCGCGATGCGCTCGACCTCGTCGACAAGCGCCACCCCGGGCTGACCGTGGTGCGTGAACTGATCGACCCGGCCGATCTTGAAGGCGTGATCGAAACCGACGGCGAGCTCGACGCTGCCGAGCACTGCCATGCGCTGGCCGAGCAATTCGAGCATGCGGTCTGGGGACAAGGCTTCGCCGCGCCGCTGTTCAACGCCCGCTTCGACGTCGTCGCGCAGCGCATCGTCGGCGACAAGCATCTCAAACTGAAACTGGCGTATGCCGGCGTCACCTTTGACGCTATGCATTTTTTCCACACCGACCCGTTGCCCGAACGTGTCCAGGCGGTCTACGCGCTGATGACCAACGAATACAACGGCCAGCAATTGCTGCAGCTCAGGCTGCAGCACTGGGAGCCCGTGACGGAGGCAACAGACATTCCGGGCAAAAAAATGGCGGGGTAAAAACCCCGCCCAGAGACCAAC
>NCHD01000182.1 GCA_002257045.1 Hydrogenophilales bacterium 16-61-112
TCCTCCCATCATCATGCCTTCCGTCATGCCACCGCATCGCCCTTCCATCATGCCACCCCATCGGCCACCACACATGCCTTGCGCCAATTTCTGGCCAGCGGCGCCTCCCTTCTGAAAAGTCTGCATCTCGAATGGATTACGGTCAGCCCGGGCCACCTGAACTGTAGAAAGACAAATTGCAACCGCTGCGCCGGCAGCCACGTTCGAAACAGTTTTGCTTTTTCCCATGATTCACCTCCGTTGCCATACATTTCAGAAGAAATGCTTGCCTAGCGAAAATATCTACAAAGCCCGCGATACACTCTCCGGCTTTTGCCGAACTTCACTGGCCAACTGACTGATTCCAGGCTTGCCCACCGGTTCTAATACCGCACTGGGCTCCATGAATTCCAAGTGGACTTTGCCAGTTTCGTCCTACCGACCCACTCGGGAACTTGGCATCCGGAGAAATCAGGGCCGCCTGTTCGTGCTTGCCTCGTCAGTCAAACAAATCGCGCAGGAAAGATTTGCGCGGCTTGCCCCGGTACTCGTCATCGCGGTCGTGGCGCTCTTGCCGCTCGGATTCGCGCGTTCTGTCGGAGGAATCGCCGCGCGGTCGGCCGCTGGCCTGACGCTCCGAATGTTCGATGAACTTGTCCAATTCGCCCCGGTCCAGCCACACGCCGCGACATTCTGGGCAGTAGTCGATCTCGATTCCCTGACGCTCAGTCATCACCAGATTCACTTCTTTACATATTGGGCATTTCATAATTAATCTCCTGATGCCAGTAAGGCTTTGATCTGTCCCTCCATCAGGCCATCCACGGCGATGACGCGCGCCTCATCAACAATCAGCACGGGACAATGACGAATATTGAATCGCTCCACGAGCTCCGGGTGATCCTCGGCGTAGCAGCGCTCATATGCGAGCCCCAGATCCTGCAACTCCTGCTCAATGTTGCTGCAGTGGCAGGTCCGGGTGGTAAGCAGTTTGATGTCCATGGTGATATCCACCTTTAATGGCCGCAGCACATACATTTGCCATGCATCTCGCCACCCATCGAGCGCATGGTCTCGCGCATTTGCTGCTCGCTAGCATCGGCTGCGTATCCACCTTCACCTTCGCCATGGACTCATCGGTTTGCGTGCTGCGTGCTTCTTCGGACCCCCCTAGCGCGACGGACACACGCTCCAGCCGCTGCCTGACTTCGCTCGCCAACGCAGTAATCTCGGGTTTATTCACCAGTTCCAGTACCGCATTCGGGTCCATGAATTCCACATGAACTGTGCCAGCTTCGTCCTGCCGCACCACTACATTGCAGGGGAGGAGTAAGCCGATGGACGGTTCGCTTTCCAGGGCGCGCTGCGCCAAGGGTGGATTACACGCGCCCAGGATCCGGTAGGGCGGCATATCCTGGTTGAGTTTTTTCTTCATTGTGCCCGCGACGTCGATATCGGCGAGTATGCCGAAACCCTCGTCCTGGAGGGCTTGGGTCACGTGCACAATCGCATCGTCGAATGGAATTTCGACGGTTTTTCCAAAGCCATACTTGGTCATTTTTGATTCCTTTCGGTAAACGAAAATAAAGCGTCAGGCACGCAACATGCGCAACCCGCTCGCGATCACCACAAACTCGCTGATCTCGTGAGCCAACACCGCGATGGGTAGCGTGAAATATCCGCCTACTGCACCCACGACCAGGGCTCCGATAACAATGGCGGAAAGCACCAGGTTTTGCTGGATGACGCCCCACGTGCGATGACTAAACTTGATTAGATAAGGCAGGCGCGCAAGGTTGTCGCTCATGAGCGCCACATCCGCCGTCTCCAGGGCAACATCTGTCCCGGCCGCGCCCATGGCGACGCCTACGTGGGCGGCAGCGAGCGCTGGCGCGTCGTTGACGCCGTCACCCACCATCATCACTTTCCCGTACTTGGCTTCCAGTTCGACTACCTTGCGCGTCTTGTCCTCCGGAGACAGTTCGGCATGGACTTCGTCTACCCCCACTTGTCGGGCGATGGCCTGGGCGGCCAGCAGGTTGTCTCCCGTCAGCATGACCACGCGCTTGATGCCGGCACGCTTCAACTCCGCTATGGCCTGGGCGGCATCGGGCCTCAAGGGATCCATGATGGCAATGAGACCGTGAACTTCCTCATGGCTACCCAACGCGACAACCGTTTTACCCTCTCTCTGCAAAGCCTCGATGCGCGCCATGAGAGGAGAAAGCGAAAGGCCGAGGCCCGCGAAGAGTTGTGGACTCCCGATGAATAACTCGACGCCATCGACTACGCCCTTGGCGCCCGCCCCGGTCACGGAT
>NCHD01000043.1 GCA_002257045.1 Hydrogenophilales bacterium 16-61-112
GGGAATATTGCCCATGCCGCCGAGCACGATCATGCACAGGATCATGATCGACTCCATCAGATTGAACGATTCGGGGCTGATGAAGCCCTGAAAACTGGCAAACAATCCGCCCGCCAGTCCGCCGAAAGTGGCGCCCATGGCGAACGCCAGCAACTTGAGGTTGCGGGTGTTGATGCCAGTCGCGGCGGCGGCGATTTCGTCCTCGCGGATCGCCACCCATGCGCGACCGATGCGCGAGTTTTCCAGCCGCATCGAGATGAAAATGACGGCCATCACCAGCACCAAAAAGAAATAGTAGGTCAGGTGCGCGCCGCTGAAGGTGTAGTCCATTACGGTAAGCGGCTGGCTCAGGCTGGTGCTGCCGAGACGCACCGGATCGATCAGGTTGATGCCCTGCGGGCCGTTGGTGAGGTTGAACGGCGCGTTGAGGTTGTTCATGAAGATGCGGATGATTTCGCCAAAGCCCAGCGTGACGATGGCGAGGTAGTCGCCGCGCAACCGCAGCGTGGGCGCACCCAGCAGCACGCCGAACAGACCGGCCAGCGCGGCGCCCAGCGGCAGGATCGCCCAGAACGGCAAGTGCAACCCGAAATGCGGGCTGGCGAGCCAGGCGTAGACATAGGCGCCAAGCGCATAAAACGCGACATAGCCGAGGTCGAGCAGGCCTGCATAGCCGACGACGATGTTCAGCCCCAGCGCCAGGATCACGTACAGCAGCGCCAGATCAAGCAGGCGCACCCACGAACGGCCTATTCCCGCGTCGATCAGGAAAGGCAGCAGCGCCAGCCCCAGCGCCAGCAGGCCGAAGCTGAACCAGCGCGAGCGCAGCAGGCTGGCGTTAAGCACGTTCAACCACCCGCGCGCCCAACAAGCCCTGTGGGCGGAACACCAGCACGGCGATCAGCACGAAGAACGCGAACACGTCCTGGTAATGGCTGCCGAGAAAGCCGCCGGTAAGGTCGCCGATATAGCCTGCGCCGAACGATTCGATCAGCCCCAGCAGCAGGCCACCCAGCATCGCTCCGCCGAGGTTGCCGATGCCGCCCAGCACGGCGGCCGAGAACGCCTTGAGGCCGAGCAGGAAGCCCATGTAGTAGTGCGCCAGGCCGTAATAGGCGCTGACCATGACCCCCGCGATCGCGGCCAGCGCCGAGCCGATGACGAAGGTCGAGGCGATTACCCGGTTGACGTCGACGCCCATCAGGCTCGCCACCTGGCGCGACTGCGCGGTGGCGCGCATGGCGCGGCCGAGACGGGTTTTTTGCACCACCAGGATCAACGCTGCCATGATCAGCACGGCCAGAATCAGGATGGCGATCTGCGTATCGCTGATGGTCGCGCCGAGAATGTCATGGCGACCCTGCGGCAGGATCGCCGGAAACGGGATGTATTGCTTGCCCCAGATCAGCATGGCGATGTTCTGCAGGATGATCGACACGCCGATCGCGGTAATCAGCGGTGCCAAGCGCGGCGCATTGCGCAACGGCCGATAGGCGACGCGCTCAATCAGCAGCCCCAGCGCCATGCATACCGGGATGGCGACGGCCAGCCCTGCCAGCAAAATCACGCCACCTGGCAAACCGGGTGCGGCCAGCGCCAGCGCGCCGATCACGGCCAGCGACATCATCGCGCCCATCATGGTGATTTCGCCGTGGGCAAAATTGATGAGTTCAAGAATGCCGTACACCATGGTGTAGCCCAGCGCGACGAGCGCGTAGACGCTGCCCAGCACCAGGCCATTGATGAGTTGCTGCAGGAAAATATCCATGAGTCGTGTCTGAAAGGCTGCTTCTCGCTGTCGCCGGGGCAAGTGCAAGGACACATCCGGGGCGGAATGTAGCATAGGGGCGGCCCGGTCCGGTCCGCGCGCATGGCTGACGAAAGCCACGGAGACGGGCGCTGGATCTGGCGAACGGGCACTCGCGCCCGCATTACGCAGCGTTATAATCGCGCTTTCCATTCGCAAACCCGAGGCGACGCAACGCGTCTCCGTCCGCATGTCCCACCGTTTTTCGCTCAAAGATTCACTCCTTACCCTGTTGCAGGACGCGCTGACCGACGTGGCGCCCGACTCCGCGCTTACGCTCGAACTCGAACGCCCGAAAAACGCCGCGCATGGCGATTTCTCCAGCAACGCTGCGATGCAGCTGGCGCGGCCCTTAAAGCGTAATCCGCGCGAACTGGCGCAGCTGATCCTGAATGCGCTGCCCGCTTCGCCCCTGATCGCCAAAGCTGAAATTGCCGGTGCAGGCTTCATTAATCTGACGCTCACGCCGGCAGCGTGGCATGGCATCGTGCCGGCGGTACGAGAAGCAGGCGCGGGCTTTGGCCGCAGCCACGCCGGCGCGGGGCACAAGGCGCTGGTCGAGTTCGTGTCGGCCAATCCGACCGGTCCATTGCATGTGGGGCATGGCCGCCAGGCCGCGCTGGGCGATGCGCTGTGCAACCTGTTCGAGGCGCAGGGCTGGGAGGTGTGCCGCGAGTTTTATTACAACGATGCCGGGGTGCAGATCCAGACCCTGGCCAACAGCGTGCAGGCACGCGCGCGCGGCGTGAATCCGGGCGATGCCGGATGGCCGGAATCGGCCTACAACGGCGACTACATCGCTGACATCGCGGCGGATTTTCTGGCGAAGAAGACGGTGCATGCCGACGACCGCGCGTTCACCGCGTCGGGCGACGTCGACGATCTGGACTCGATTCGCCAGTTTGCGGTGGCGTACCTGCGACACGAGCAGGATCTGGATTTGCAGGCGTTTGCGGTGCGCTTCGATAACTACTACCTGGAGTCGAGCCTCTACACCAGCGGCCGCGTCGACGCCACGGTCAATAAGCTGATCGCCGCCGGCAAGACCTACGAGCAGGACGGCGCGCTGTGGCTGCGCACCACCGAGTACGGCGACGACAAGGACCGCGTGATGCGGAAGTCCGACGGCACCTATACCTATTTCGTGCCGGACGTCGCCTACCACATCGCCAAATGGGAGCGCGGCTTCGAGCGCGCGATCAACATCCAGGGCACCGACCACCACGGCACCATCGCGCGGGTGCGCGCCGGGCTGCAGGCCGCCGGTGTCGGCATTCCGCAGAGCTACCCCGACTATCTGCTGCACACCATGATTCGCGTGATGCGTGGCGGTGAAGAGGTCAAGATTTCCAAGCGTGCCGGCAGCTATGTCACCCTGCGCGACCTCATCGACTGGACCAGCAAGGATGCGGTGCGCTTCTTCCTGTTGAGCCGCAAGGCCGACACCGAATACAGCTTCGACGTCGACCTCGCGGTTGCCAAAAACAACGACAACCCGGTGTACTACGTGCAATACGCCCACGCGCGGATCTGCCGGGTGTTCGAGGAGTGGGGCGGCGAGGCGGCCACGCTCGCGGCAGCCGATCTTGCGCCGCTGGCAAGCCCGCACGAACTGGCGTTGATGCAGCGCCTGGCCGAGTACCCCGAAACGGTCGCTGCCGCTGCGCGTGAACTTGCGCCGCACCAGCTGGTCCACTACCTGCAAACGCTGGCGGGCGATTTTCATGCCTGGTACAACGCCGATAAATTCCTGGTGGACGATGCTGCAACCCGGCTGGCTCGGCTGGCGCTGGCCGATGCTGCGCGCATCACCATCGTCAACGGGCTGGCCTTGCTGGGCGTGTTCGCCCCGGAGAAAATGTAAACATGGCAAACCCCACTTCCCGCGGCACCGACCGCCGCTCGGGCGGCAATTCCCGCAAAGGGAAATCCGTCTTCACTGGCGTGCTGATCGGCCTCTCTGTGGGCGCGGTGCTCGCTGTCGGCGTGGCGCTATGGGTGACTGGCAACAATCCGTTCAAATCCGCCGCGCCCGGCCAGGACGCGGCACCCATGTCGCCCGCCGCCGTCGAAGTCGCGCCGTCAGCCACACCCGAGACTGCAGCCACGCCTGAAACGGCTCCCAGCTTCGATTTCTACAAGGTATTGCCGGGCGATGCGCCGAGCGAATTGCCGCAGCCATCTGCCGCAGAGCAGGCTGAGACTCTGTATTACCTGCAGGCCGGCGCCTTTCAGAACGCGGACGACGCCGACAACCTGAAAGCCCAGTTGGCGATGCTGGGCGTCGAGGCTGAAATCCAGACCACCGAAGTGACCGACAAGGGCATGTTTCATCGTGTGCGCGTCGGACCTTTCCACGCGCCAAGCGAAGTGGATTCCACCCGCAGCCTGCTGTCGCAGAACAATATCCCCGCCACGTTGGTCAAAGAAAAACCCGTTCCCCAGGAGAAGCCCTGATGTTTGCACGCACTCTGGCCTTATGCGCCGCCGCTGTACTGTCTGTTTCCGTCCTGTTTCAGCCCGCCCTGGCCGCTCCGGACGCGGCCTTCGAAGGCCACGACTACGTCACGGTCAAAGCCCCGCAGCCGGTTGCAACCGGCAACAAGATCGAAGTGCTGGAGTTTTTCTGGTATCGCTGCCCGCACTGCTTCCAGCTCGAACCCAGCCTGCACACCTGGCTGAAAACCCTGCCCAAGGACGCCCAGATTCGCCGCGTGCCGGCTGTGTTTCGCGATGACTGGATGCCTGCCGCCAAACTGTTCTATACCCTGGAGCAGATGGGGCAGATCGCGCGCCTGAATGGCAAGGTGTTCGACGCCTACAACATCGAGCAAGTCAATCTCGACGACCCGGCCGTGCTGGGGCCGTGGATTGCGAAGCAGGGCGTGGACCGGAAAAGGTTCGAGGCGATCTACAAATCGTTTTCCACCCAGTCCAAAGCCATGCAGGGCGGCCGCCTCGCAACGGCCTACGGCATTTCCGGCGTGCCGACCTTCATTATTGATGGCAAGTATTTGACCGCGCAGTCGATGACGCAGACCGAAACGCGTTTGTACGAGGTACTTAACCAGCTCATCGTCAAGGCGCGCGCCGAGCGCCGCGGCAACAAGCCCGCGAAGTAAATCTGTTGCCAGAACATCGCCTCAAGGTCTTCATCACCGGCGCCAGTTCCGGCCTGGGTGCGGCGCTGGCGCGATATTACGGCGCACAAGGCGCGCGGCTTGGCCTGGTTGGCCGTAATGCCGTGGCGCTTGCGGCCGTGGCGCAAGACCTCGATGCCAGCTGCTACATCGCCGATGTGCGTGACGCCGCCACCATGCAGGCTGCAGCGGCAGGCTTTTTGGCTGCAGTGGGCTGTCCCGATATCGTCATCGCCGCCGCCGGCATCAGCGTTGGTACGCTGACCGAGGAAGCGGCCGATGCAGCGGTTTTTCGCGCCGTGATGGACGCCAACGTGCTGGGGCTGGTGCATACTTTTGCGCCGTTTATTGCCCCGATGCAGATTGCCAAACAACCCGTCGGTGGGGTGCTGTGCGGCATCAGCAGCGTGGCGGGCGTGCGCGGTCTGCCGGGTGGCAGCGCCTATTCGGCGTCGAAAGCTGCCGCGACGGTGTATCTCGAAGCCTTGCGGCTGGAGCAGAAGCGCCACGGCATCGCCGTCGTAACCGTGGCCCCGGGCTATATCGACACGCCGATGACCCGAATCAACCCTTACCCCATGCCGTTCAAGATGAGCGCCGCGACCGCCGCCGCCAAGGTGGCGCACTGCATTGCCAGGCGGCGCCCGCATAGCGTCATTCCCTGGCAGATGGCCGCGGTTGCGCCGGTGCTGAAATGGTTGCCGGTTCGGGTCTATGATGCGTTATTCGAAAAAGCGCCCCGCAAGCCGCGCGGCTTGCCAACCTGAACGGCCCGACAAAAATACGGAGATCTGATGCCCGGTCCTTTGAATATCATCTTGATTGATGACCATCCGCTGCTGCGCATGGGCGTGGCAGGTTACATCCAGCAAGAGCCCGACCTCGAACTGATTGCGCAACACGCCAATGCCGCCGAGTTGCGCGCCTGGCTGGAAGCCGGCAACCGCGCCGATGCCGCCCTGCTGGACCGCTCGCTGCCCGACGCCGATGGCCTTGACCTGGTGTCCGAACTGCGTGACCTCGGCATCAAGGTCATCATGCTCACCATTGCCGATTCCGACGAAGAAATCTCCGAAGCAATTTCATCCGGGGTCGACGGCTATGTCGTCAAGTCCAGCGAACCGGATCGCGTGCTCGCCGCCATCCGCAGCGTGTGCGAAGGCCAGAGCAGCTTCCCGCTCGCCATCATGCAGAAAATGGCGCGTGGCGAACTCAACTCCAACGCCCTCGCCGCGCTCACCGCACGCGAAATGGACATCGTCAATTACGTGAAAGAAGGCCTCTCCAACAAGGTCATCGCCTACAAGCTGACCCTGTCGGAAAACACTGTGCGTAATCACCTGCGCAACATCATGGAAAAGCTGGGCTTGAAGAACCGGGTGCAGGTCGCCACGCTGGCGCTGAAGGAAGACCACAAACGGCATTGAACCGATTGCGTCGACGTGGCAAATAGAAAACGGCGGCCACGAGGCCGCCGTTTTCTATTTGCCAGGCGATTAGTCGGCGGATGCGGCGGCAGGCAGCAAAGCCTACAGCCGCAGTGCGTAGGACTCAGGCTCGGGAACGGGCACGGCATACACGGCCACATCGTTCAGGAATGAATAATTTTCGCTTGCCGGTAAATGCCTGAACTCAAGCGTGGTCAACGTTTACGCCGCGGAAAAAGTGAAGTTGAAACTCTGCCAAGCATTCGATGCGCTGCTCTGGTTAAGCAGTTGGTAAGTCTGGATTGCATGGTTGTCGATCAACGCGGTGATCTCGCCTTTGCCATCCGGGTTTCCCGCATTCTTGTAGGCCATCCCTGCAAAGCTCACGCTGTAAAGCCCGCCAACTGTCGTGGCGAAGCTATGTTTGATCCCGCCGTTCGCATAGCCATAGTCCGCCAGATCGATGGCGTATATCCCGGTTGGATCTGTGAAATATCCCAGACTTTCATTCATCCAGTGAACGCCACTACCGGTCGTGATGCACCCGCCAATATAGGTATGTATAGCCAGCGGGGGCGAGGACATTGGGGACATTGGTTGGTATTCAAGGCCGCCGTCGACCAGCATATTGGTTGAGGCCTGAACCGGCAGCGCCGACAGCGCACACGCAGTAGCCAGCACTACGGATTACAGTGGTTTGTAAAAACGCATGTTGATGTTCCCTGAGCGAGTTGTTGATTGATCTGGGGTACACGCTTTGCCCGCAAGGGCGCCATACAGCTGTTGCTTCGTTTGTCAGAAAATGCTGTACCAGGATTTATAAACGCATTTTTAATCAATATGTTGCAACATATTATGGGTGTGGGTTTCTGAACGTGGCCCGTTTGCGTGTCAAATATTCGACGCGTATGAGGTTGCATGGCTTCGTCAGGCTGAATGATTATTCAACAGCAATGCGCGTCGTGGCACGGGATGTGTTGCGGCCCCAAACAAAAACGGCGGCCATCGAGGCCGCCATTTTTGTTTGGGTGGATCAGGCGATCAACGGACGCGACGGCGAACCATGAATCCCATCAAACCCAGCCCGGCCAGCATCAGGGCGTAGGTTTCGGGTTCGGGTACGGCGGTCACGCTGACGTTGTCCAGAATCAGACCCATGTTGTCGCCGCCGGCGTGGTCGAACGAGAGCCTGGACGACATGTCGCCCTGAACGGTAATGGAGCGGGTGACGTTCTGCCAGCCGGCGCTGGATGCCAGGGTGAACGTTTCGCTGAAATTGCCCAGCGCTACGTTGACGCTGTTGCTGTCGCCGCGCTTCGAGCCGCCGAGGTCGAACGAAAGCAGGTAGGTGACGCCGGGATTCAAGGCAAAGGACGTCACGGTCGTGATCCTGCCGGCGTTGCGGGTGCTGCCGTCGAGGTCAAGATAGTTGCCGTTGCCGGGGTAGAAGTCGAAATAACCGGTGCCGATCACATCGATGCTGCCATTGCTGACGGTCCAGTTGGACAGCGAGGAATTCAGCGCGCGTGTTTCGGCATTGAAAGTGTCTTCGAAAAGAAGGTTCGCGTGGGCACTGGCTGAGGCAGCCAGTGCGGTCGAAAACAGCAGGGTGAGTAATTGTTTTTTCATGGTTGCACCTGAAGAGTAGGGGTGGAACGCGCTTGCACCGCCTTTGGCCGGATCGCTCCGCATGCACACGCGTCCCTGAAGCAGAGCAATTTTGGTGCCAGAGTTGGCGGGCAGCTTTCCGCCTGGCTGTATATAAAAAACGGCGCCGCTTTGGAGGCGGCGCCGTGCAGTTGAATCCCGGCTTACTCGACCGTGACGGACTTGGCCAGATTGCGCGGTTTGTCGACGTCGGTGCCCTTTTGCAGCGCGGCGTGATACGACAGCAGCTCCGCCGGGCAGCTTGATGACGTGGACGAAGGGCGACTCCTCCAGGTGTACGTCGCCGTCGGCAAACACATACAGTTCGCCGCCGCGGGCGCGCACTTCCTGCAGGTTGGATTTGAGCTTTTCGATCAACTGGTCATTGGGGGCGATGGTGATGACCGGCATGTCTTCGTCGACCAGCGCCAGCGGGCCGTGCTTGAGCTCGCCAGCGGGATAGGCTTCGGCGTGGATGTAGGAAATTTCCTTGAGTTTCAACGCGCCTTCGAGCGCGATCGGGTAATGCACGCCGCGGCCGAGGAACAGCGCGTGATGCTTGTTGGCAAAGCGATGCGACCAGGCTTCGACCTGCGGTTCCAGCGCCAGCGCCTGCTGCACCTTGTTCGGCAGGCCGCGCAGGGCGGTGAGGTGGGCGGTTTCCTGCAGCGGCGTCAGCTTGCCGCGCAGCTTGGCCAGCACCAGCGTCAGCAAAAACAGGCTGGCGAGCTGGGTGGTGAACGCCTTGGTCGAGGCGACGCCGATTTCCGGCCCGGCACGGGTGAGGAACTTGAGCCTTGAAGCGCGGGTGAGTGCGGACTCCGCCACGTTGCAGATGGTCAGCGTCTTGTCCTGGCCGAGCGACTTGGCGTGGTTCAACGCGGCCAGCGTGTCGGCGGTTTCGCCGGATTGCGAGATGGTGACGATCAGCGCGTCGGGGTTCGGCACCGAGGTGCGGTAACGGTATTCGCTGGCGATTTCGGCGGTGGCTTGGATGCCGGCGATTTCTTCCAGCCAGTAGGTGGCGACTTTCGCCGCGTGGTAGCTGGTGCCGCAGGCGAGGAAGGTCACCGCGTTCACTTTGCCCAGCACCTCGGCGGCGTCGAAGCCGAACCATTCGGGCTGGATGTGATCCTGCGCCACGGCGACCAGCAGCGTGTCGGTCAGCGCGCGCGGCTGCCTGCATGAAATGGCGGTAATTGCCGAGCTCGGCCATGTCGGCCGACAGTTCGGACACATGCACGCTGCGGTCGGCAGGCTTGCCTGCAGCGTCATACACGTCGACCGACAGCAGGCCGATGTCGGCAATGTCGCCTTCTTCCAGATACATCACGCGCTGGGTGACCGGCAGCAGTGCCGAGACATCGGACGCGATGAAGTTTTCTTCGATGCCCAGACCGATCAGCAACGGGCTGCCCCTGCGGGCGCAGATCAGCCGGTTGGGCGCGTCCTCGCTCAACACGCCGATGGCGTAGGCGCCTTCGAGTTCGGCCACCGCTGCACGGGTGGCGGCGAGCAAGTCTTTCGTCTGCCGGTAGTGCAGCTCGATCAGGTGGACGATGACTTCGGTGTCGGTTTCCGAGGTAAAGGTTAATCCAGCGGCCTTGAGCCGGCTGCGCAGGGCTTCGTGGTTTTCGATGATGCCGTTGTGCACCACCGCGAGCTTGCCGCTGACGTGCGGGTGGGCGTTGGCTTCCGTTGCGCTGCGCAATCGGCGGTCAGCGACGCGACGCGGCCGACGCTGCGCACCCGCTGCAGGCCGTTGTTGACGATGACCAGCCCGGCCGAGTCGTAGCCGCGATATTCCAGCCGCCGCAGACCTTCCAGCAAGATGGGAACCACGTTTCGTTGCGCTACCGCGCCGACAATGCCGCACATATTCAGCTTTCCTTTTTGAGTTTGACCGGACGCGTCCAGCCCGGAATGGTCGTCTGTTTTACCCGTGACAGCGTGAGTTCGCCGGCCGGCGCATCCTTGGTCAGCGTCGTGCCGGCGCCCAGCGTCGCGCCCCTTCCGACAGTGACCGGCGCCACCAGCTGCGTGTCTGAGCCGACAAAAACGTCGTCCCCGATCACGGTGCGATGCTTGTTGGCGCCGTCGTAGTTGCAGGTGATGGTG
Organism: Hydrogenophilales bacterium 16-61-112; assembly: GCA_002257045.1. Taxonomy (GTDB): domain Bacteria; phylum Pseudomonadota; class Gammaproteobacteria; order Burkholderiales; family Thiobacillaceae; genus Thiobacillus. The sequence continues at coordinate 10,140 of NCHD01000043.1, forward strand.
CCGGCGCCGATGTTGACCTGCTTGCCCATGGTGGTGTCGCCGATATAGGACAGGTGGCCGATCTTGGAGCCGTCGTCGATCTGGCTGTTCTTGATTTCGACGAAATTGCCGACGTGCACATCGCGCGCGAGTTTGGTGCCGGGGCGGATGCGCGAAAACGGCCCGAGCCGGTTGATTTCGCCAATTTCGGCGTCGTCGATCAGGGTGAAGGCATCGATCCGCGTGCCTGCCGCCACCGTCACATTGCGCAGCACGCAGTTGGCGCCCACTTGAACACCGTCGCCCAGTAGCACCCGGCCTTCGAACACGCAGTTGACGTCGATGGCCACGTCGCGGCCACAAGCCAGTGTTCCGCGCACGTCGAGCCGGGCCGGGTCCATCAGCGTCACGCCGGACTCCAGCAGCGCCTGCGCGATTTCATTCTGGTGGATGCGTTCGAGCTGGGCCAGCTGCGCCTTGCTGTTGACGCCCAGCACTTCCCATTCGTAAGCCGGCTGGTGGGTTTCAATTTCGACGCCGTCGGCCACCGCGCAGGCGATGATGTCGGTCAGGTAATACTCGCCCTGGGCGTTGTCATTCTTGAGGGTGGCGATCCATAGTTTGAGGTGGCGCGTCGCTACCGCGAGGATGCCGGTGTTGACCTCGGCAATCGCGCGCTCGGCGTCGGTGGCGTCCTTGTGCTCGACGATGCGGGTGACCTTGCCGCCCGCTTGACCACTGGCGCGCACGATTCGGCCATAGCCGCTGGGGTCGGCCAGCGTTACCGTCAGCAGCCCCAGCTTGCCGGCCTGCGCGGCTGCTACCAGCGGACGCAGGGTGGCGGTATGGGTCAGTGGCACATCTCCGTATAGCACCAGCGTCACGCTGTCGTCGGCGAGTGCAGGCAGCGCCTGTTGCACCGCATGACCGGTGCCGTGCTGTTGGGCCTGCAACACAAACGTCAGCTTGTCGTCAGCCAGCGCCTGCGGCACCGCCTCGCCGCCAAAGCCGTAGACCACGCAGGTCTGGGCGGCGCCAAGTGCATGGGCGTTGTCAACCACGTGTCCGAGCAGGGGTTTGCCCGCCAGCTGGTGCAGCACCTTGGGCAGGTCGGAACGCATGCGGGTGCCCTTGCCAGCGGCAAGGATGAGGATTTCGAGCTTGGATTGCATGGGGTCAGTCTGAATGGAATGTCAGGGAGTCTGCAAAACGCGCGCCAAGTATAAAGCCAGCTCCGCTACAGCCACATGAAAAAGGGCAAGCCTGCGTTTGCCCTTTGTTTGAGCTGCGAGAATTAGCGCAGCAGGTCGTCCGGCTCGCGTTTGAATTCGCCTTCCAGGATGTCGTCATTGGCCGAACGCATGGGGTCTGCGCGGCGTTTGCCCCAGCTGCCGGGCATCAGCAGCAGCACCAGCGCGATGGCATCGCTGATGAAGCCGGGGAAGACAAGCAGCCCGCCGGCGAGGAGAATGCGCCCCGAGGCGAACAGCGACGCCATCGGGTTGGCGCCCGACTGTACCGAAAACAGCATGCGTGCGCTCCAGGCCACGCGCTCGACGCGGATCAGCATGAAACCGGCCACAGCGGCGAGCAGGAGCCACAGCAGCACCCAGCCGCCGATGAAACTGGCCATCCAGAAAATGCCGATGGCTTCCAGCACCGGGAACGACAACAGCAGTAGCACAATCCAACTAAAGCGCATGACATGGAACCTTTGTTAGTCTTGACGAATTTACCCGATGCGGCGAGCGCGGAAACCCTTGCGCGCGCCCTGGTCGACAGCCGGGCGGCGGCTTGTGTGAACGTTTTGCAACCATGCCGCTCTATTTATCGCTGGCAGGGCAGGCTGGAAACGGCGGAAGAAGTTCCGCTGCTGATCAAAACGAGCGTGGCAAATTATCCGCTGGTTGAACAGATTGTCCGCGGCCAGCATCCTTACGACGTACCCGAACTGATCGCCCTGCCCATTACACACGGCCTGCCTGCTTATCTTTCCTGGCTGGCCACGGAGACTGAATGACATGAATAAATGGTTGAACATTGAATGGGCGCGCACGCTCGGCACACCTTTCTGGATATGGGGCATGCTGGCGCTTTTTCAAGTTGGGCTGGTTCCGGCCGCGCACGCTGAGGAATTTCTGGAGCCCGAGGCGGCCTTCGCCTTTTCGGCGCGCGCGCTCGATGCCAACACGCTGGAAGCGCGCTGGCAGATCGCGGACGGCTATTACATGTACCGCGACAAATTCAAGTTCGAACTGAAAGGCGCCACATTGGGCCAGCCCGCCATGCCCGCCGGCAAGGTCAAGCAGGACGAAAACTTTGGCCGGGTCGAAACCTACCGCAAGGACTTGCGCATTCGCTTGCCGATCCAGCGCACGCCGGGTGTCACCTCGGTCACGCTGACGACCGTGTCGCAAGGCTGCGCCGATGCCGGGCTGTGCTACACACCGCAAACCGTCAGCACGACCATTGCGCTCCCGGCTGCGCCGGCCGAAGCCGCTCCCGCCGTGTCGCTCGCACCCAGTTCGCCCGGCGGTTTCGGCAGCCTCAGTGGCCTGACGATGCCCAAGTTGCTGCCGCCGGACGAGGCGTTCGTGGTCGCGGCGATCCTGGCCGACGCGCAAACCGTGCAGCTCGATTTCAAGCCGACAGCCGACACTTATCTCTATCGCGACAAGCTCGCCTGGGTCATCAAGTCGCCTTCCGATGTCAAGGTGCTGCGCGCCGACCTGCCCGTGGGCGAGATCAAGAACGATCCCAATTTTCCGACCCCGATGGAGGTGTACCACCACGATGTGGCGGCCACGCTCACGCTGTCGCGCGCGCTCGCCGTGGGTGAAAAGCTGGTGCTCGAAGCCGGCTGGCAGGGTTGCAACGAAAAGGTCGGCGTCTGCTATCCGCCGCTCAAGCGCGACTTCATGCTGACGGCCGATGCCGCCACGCCCGCTCCGGGCGCAGTCACCGCCATCCCTGCCGCTGTGGCCGTTGCGGCGGCCGCACCCGAGTCAGACACCTCGCGCATCGAGCGTGTGCTCAAAGGCGGCAGTTTCTGGGCCGTGGTCGCCACCTTCTTCGGCTTCGGATTGCTGCTGGCACTGACGCCCTGCGTCTTCCCGATGATCCCGATCCTGTCGGGCATCATCGCCGGGCAGAACCGCACCATGACCAAGACGCACGGTTTTCTGCTGGCGCTGGCCTATGTGCTGGGCATGGCGATCACTTACGCGCTGGCAGGCGTGGCGGCGGCGCTGTCGGGCACGCTGATTTCCAACGCGCTGCAGAATCCGTGGGCGCTCGGTGTCGGCGCGGGTCTGTTCGTGCTGCTGGCGCTGTCGATGTTCGGCTTTTTCGAGATCCAGTTGCCGAGCGCACTGCAAAGCAAGTTCTCCGATGCCTCGAACAAGATGAAGGGCGGCAATTTCGTCGGCGTGTTCGTCATGGGCGCGCTATCCGCCGTCATCGTCGGCCCTTGCGTGGCGCCACCGCTGGCAGCCGCGCTCGCCTTCATCGCGCAGACCGGCAACACCACCTTGGGTGGCGTTGCGTTGTTCGTGCTGGCGCTCGGCATGGGCGTGCCCTTGCTGCTGGTCGGACTGTCGGCGGGCGCCTTGCTGCCACGTGCCGGCGGCTGGATGAACGCGGTGAAGTATTTCTTCGGCGTGCTGATGCTGGCCATCGCCATTTACCTCATCTCGCCCATCATTCCGGCCTGGGTCAACATGTTGTTGTGGGCGCTGTTGCTGATCGCGTCTGCGATCTATCTGCACGCGCTGGATACGCTGCCGGCCCACGCATCGGGCTGGAAGCGTCTGTGGAAAGGACTCGGCGTAGTGTTGTTGATCGGCGGGCTGTCCCTGCTGCTCGGCATGCTGGCGGGCAGCCGCGATCTGCTGCAGCCGCTTAGCGTATTCAAGGGCGGCTCCTCGAGCAGCAACCCGGGCGGCACGGCGAACGCGGCCGAAGTGCACGGCCTCGCCTTCGAACGGGTGAAAGATGTCACCGCGCTGGACGCACGGTTGGCGCAAGCCAAGGCCGAAGGGCGCGAAGTGATGCTGGATTTTTACGCCGACTGGTGCGTGTCGTGCAAGGAAATGGAGCGCTTTACCTTCAGCGACCCGAAGGTGCTGGCGCGTTTGAAAAACGTCGTCTTGTTGCAGGCCGATGTGACGGCGACGAATGATGCCAACAAGGCGCTGCTGAAACGCTTCAATCTGTTTGGCCCGCCCGGGCTGGTTTTCTGGAACGCTGCGGGCGAGCAGTCGGCTTATCAGGTGATCGGCTACGAGAAGGCAGACAAGTTTCTCGCCAGCATCGACGCCGCGCTGGGTTCCTGAATCAACTGCCAGCCGGCAGTTCGCGGCTGCTGAGCTTGAAGTTGAAATGGTCCGGTTCGCGGCCATCCAGCCGTTCAGCGCCAAATTCGGCGTAGGGATACATGAGGTAGGGCAACGGTTCGCGCGCGGCCGGCACCAGCTCAAAATCGCGCGCGGTGTTGAAACCGACCCAGTTCATTTCCCAGTAGCCGAACAACCGCTCGCGCAGCGCGACGATGCGCGGGTCGGTCAGCGGCAGGGCTTCTTCCAGCACCGCCTTGCGCACGTCGGCGGGGTCGACGCCGACCCAGCCAAAGCGTGGCGAAAAATACTCGGCGCGGCAGTGGTGCGCTTTTGAAATGTCGTCGGCCTTGCCCAGACTCTTGAACTGCTTTGAGGCGGCCACGCGCACGCCGTACATTTCGCGCGCGGGCAGCCCGGCCGCACGTGCGAGGCCGACGAACAGCGAATTGATGTCGGCACATTTGCCGCCGAGGTCGCCCGATTCCAGCATGAACTTGATGTCGCCCATGCCGCAGCCGCGGATTGTGGGGTTGCGGAATGAATTGTCAACCACCCAGTCATAAATGGCGCGCGCTCGCGCATCGGGGGTGTTGATGCCCTTGACGATTTTGGCGGAAGTGGTGGCGACGATGCCGTCGACCGGCATGTGCAGGGTGGGCGCCAGATAGTGTGCGACGTCTGCCGTCAGCGGCCGCAGGGGCATGGCAGCGCCGCGGTTGCGGTCGCGGGTGGCGACCACTGCACTGACGCTGAAGCGGCGGGCGCTGGCGGCAGCGGGCAGTTCGGCGCTGAACATCGTGGCCTGGTAGACCGGGTCCCAGTTGAGGGCTGCGCCGGCCGGGGCGTTGGTCCAGCTGATCGATTGCACCGACTGGTACTCGCCGGCGTCGGCAGGCAGGGGCAGCCAGATGCGGCCTGCGCCTGGCTGGGCAGACAGGTCGATGTCGTAGGTCAATTCAAAGCGGCGCCAGCCGGCGGCCTGGGCCGGGGTTGCGGTCGTCTCAGTAGCAAGCGCGGGCGCGCCTGCGAGCAACGGGGAGGCGGCGGCAAGCCGCATGAAGTCACGTCGTTTCATGGTTTCTCCAAAACGTTATGTCCGTGAGGAAACCTTCGGTGGGTTGCGGGTGGGCGATGGCGCGGAAGGGCCCGGATTGCAGGGAATAGCAACCGAAGGTGTTGGGAGTGTAACGTCGAACCGATTGCGGCCGGTTCGATTCGGCTATTCGCGCCGCAGCACGGCGATGCTGTCCAGCAGCGGCCTGACGATAGATTCGATCTTGCGCCGCATCAGCGAACCGATTGCGGTGGTTTTGATGAAAATCGGCCGCACGCTGTCAGCGTCGACCGCTGTCAGCACGTCGAGCGCCTCGCAATCCTGCTCGAACTGCGGGGCAGCGGCCAGCAACTCGGCACGCGCAGCCGCGCGGCGGTCGGGGTCAGCCTCACGCAGCGGCTTCGCCCAGTTGGCCAGCGCGTCGAGCGTGTGGTTGACCACTTCCTGCACCTCGGGGCGATCGAGAATCACCGCAACCGTGGCGATAAAGGTCTGGCCCTGGCCAGACAGGACTGTGTCCAGCATCACGCTGTACGGGTTGTCGGCGAGCTGCGGCACCGCAGCATGGTCGGCCCGCGCGGCGCGCGGACTCGGCAGCTTGCCGGCTTGCAGTTCGAGAAATGCGACGTAATAGGAATTGCGGCTGTTGCCGCGTTTCCACATCGATAGCCGCTCGGCTTCCGTCATTACGCCCGAGTACAGCATGACCGCGATGGTGTCGAGAATGGCGACGTCGTCTTCATGCAGAAACGCCAGGTGCTCGACCAGAAACTCTGCCAGCGTGCGCCCCATGCTGCCTTGGCTGACGACGTCACGCATCAGCATCAGGCGGGCGTTTTCGATGGTGGACATGCACCACCAGGCGCGCCGCGCCAGCTCGTCGGTCAGCGCGGGCGAGTGCACCACGGCCACCACCGCCTCTTCTTCCGCGATGAGCAGCAATTGCGCCAGATGCTGCGGCGACAGGCCGGATTGCGATTGCCGCGTCCAGCGCGTCAGGTGTACCGGGTAGCCGCCGGGGGAGCCCAGCGCATGGCCTGACAGCAGCTCGCGCACGCGCTTGAGGTAACGGTCGGAACGCTCGTTGGGTTTGAGCGGCACGCTGGCTTCGCCCTGCGGGGTGAGCGCCCACAGCGTCATGTTCGACTCGTCGATACGCACCGCCAGCAGCTCGGTATTGAACAGGACGTTGAGGCGAAGTTCGTCCTCGGGGGAGAGTTCATCGTTCATGGCGTATGGGCAGACGACAGAGAAAAGGGCCGGTCGAGCATGACCGGCTGGAAGGCAGCTATTTTAACGTGTTGCAAGACGGCTTTTCCGGACGCTTAAATAGGATTAAGATATCTTAATTACACGTTTGGAGGCGAACATGTTGCTACGATCAATTGCCTTGCTGCTGCTTGCCGGACTCGGCGCGGCGGCACACGCGGCGGCGCCCGGCGGCGCGCAACTGTACGCGCGCAACTGCGCATCCTGCCATGGTGTAAAAGGCGATGGCGGCATCGGCGTGCCGCTGGCCTTGCCTTCGTTTCAGGCGGGCATCAGCGATGACTACCTGCGCCAAACCATCCGTCATGGCCGCCCCGGGCGGGTGATGCCGGCGTTCCCCAGCCTTGGCGCGGAGGAAGTCGAGGCCATCGTGCGCCACGTGCGTTCCTGGAACAAGGGCCCCGCCGTCGCGTATTCGCCAGCCTCCATCGTCGGTGATCCGGTGCATGGCAAGCAGCTGTTCGGGAAGTATTGCGTGGCTTGTCACGGCGCGAACGGCGAAGGCGCCAAGGGTACCGGCGTGACCTTCTCGCGGCCGCGCGACCTGCCGATCATGGCGCCTGCACTGCACAACCCCGGCTTTCTGGCCGCCGCGCCCGACGCCATGATCAAGGCCACGCTGATGAACGGCCGCGAGGGTACGCCGATGCAGTCCTATCTCAAGCTGGGGCTGAAGGAAAAAGATATCGACGACCTGGTGAGCTATGTGCGCAGTTTCGAAACCCAGCCGCTGGGTTCGAGCGCGGCGATGGTGGAGGCTGAGACGCCGGTGATCATCCGCGAATCGCCCTACGACCTGAACACCACGGTCGAGCGCGTCAAGACGGCGGTGACTACCCACAACTTCTTCTATGGACGGGTACAGACGCTGGAATACGGCATGACGCCGCCTGCCAGCGAAAACCCGAAGCAGGTGATCGTCTATTTCTGCAATATCAGCCTGCTCAATCAGGCGCTGGCCATCGACCCGCGCGTCGGCATGTTCCTGCCCTGCCGCGTCAGCATTTTCGAGAAAAACGGCAAGGTGCAGGTGATGTCGGTCAATCCCAAGGTGCTGAGCCGGCTGTTCAACAACTCCGAGCTGAACCAGTTGTGCGAGCAACTGGAACAGAGCTATACCGCGATCATGGAGGAGGCGACGCTATGACCCTGCGCAAATGGATGGCGAGCATGCTGGTGCTGGCATGCCTGAGCGCCCCGGTGGCGGCGGACGGGCTGCTGATGGCGCGCAGCGACAATTCGTTTCCCGAGGCGATGACCGTGCTTCAAAGTGCGATTTCGGCGCGCGGTTACATCATCACGCGGCTGCAGCAGGTGAACGAAAACCTGGAGCGGCGCGACTACAAGAGCGACATGTATCGCGTGGTGTACTTCGGCAAGCTCGACGAAGTGAGGCAGGTGACGGCGGCGCACCCGGAGCTGATCGCCTTCCTGCCTCTGAGTATCACGATTTTTGCCGAGGGCGACGAAAGCATCATGGTGGCGAGCCATCCGCAAACCATTTCCGGGTTTTATCCCGATGCGGCGCTGAAACCGCTGTTCGACCGATGGGAAAAAGATATCGAAGCGATCATGGACGAGGTGCGCGAGTAAGGCGCAGCCCGTCCATTCAGACGGACTTGAACGCCTGACGCGCAGCTGCGATGGTGGCGTCGATATCCACTTCGCTGTGGGCGGCCGAGACGAAACCCGCCTCGAATGCCGAGGGTGCCAGATAAAAACCGAGATCGAGCATGGCGTGGAAGAAGCGGTTGAACTTCTCCTTGTCGCACTGCATCACCTCGGCAAAGCTGGTTGGCGGTTTGGCAGCGAAGTAAAGGCCGAACATGCCGCCGACCGAGTCGGCGCAGAAAGTGACGCCGGCTTCTTGGGCAGCGGCGTTGAGACCATTCACCAGGCGCTCGGTGCTGGCAGCGAGGCGCGCATGGAAGCCGGGTGCGCTGATGGCGTCGAGCGTGGCCAGCCCCGCGGCTACCGCAACCGGATTGCCTGATAGCGTGCCGGCCTGGTACACCGGTCCGGTGGGCGCGAGAAAATCCATGACGTCGGCACGACCGCCGAACGCACCGACCGGCATGCCGCCGCCAATCACCTTGCCGAGCGTGGTCAGGTCCGGCTTGATGCCCAACAGGCCCTGCGCAGAGCCAAGATCGACCCGGAAGCCCGTCATGACTTCGTCGAAAATCAGCAGCGCGCCGTGCGCATCGCACAGGCGGCGCATCGCCGCCATGAATTCGGCGGTCGGCTTGACCAGGTTCATGTTGCCGGCAAACGGCTCGACGATGATGCAGGCGATTTCGTTGCCGATTTCGGCGAAAGTGCGCTCGAGTCCGGCGACGTCGTTGTAGTCAAGCACCAGCGTCATTGCCGCCACTTCGGGTGGCACACCGGCCGAAGTCGGATTGCCGAAGGTGAGCGCGCCGGAACCCGCTTTCACCAGCAGGAAATCGGCGTGGCCGTGGTAACAGCCTTCGAACTTGATGAACTTGGACCGGCCGGTGAAGCCGCGCGCCAGCCGGATCGCGCTCATCGTCGCCTCGGTGCCGGACGACACCAGGCGGACTTTTTCGATGCTCGGCACCAGCTCGATGATGCGACGGGCGATGGTGAGCTCCGCCTCGCTGGGGGCGCCGAACGACAGGCCGTTGACGGCCGCATCCTGCACGGCCTTGACCGTACCCGGGTGTGCGTGGCCGAGAATCGCCGGGCCCCACGAACCGACGTAATCGATGTACGCGCGGCCGTCGGCGTCCCACACGCGCGATCCCTTGGCTCGGCTGAAAAATACCGGTGTGCCGCCGACGCTCTTGAAGGCGCGCACCGGCGAATTGACGCCGCCGGGGATGACCTGTTGCGATTGTTCGAAAAGCTGTTCGTTGCGATTCATGGTGCGGGTCTCACTGTTCGGATTCGGTTGCGAATAATTGGTTCAGCGCCTGCGCGTTGGCCGTCACATCCACGCCGTCGAACAGCGCCGACAACACGGCGAGACAGTCGGCGCCGCTGTCGAGCAGAGCGGGGGCGTTGGCGAGCGTGATGCCGCCGATGGCGACCAGCGGAAGGTGGATCTGCGGCGCGGCTTCGCGCAGCAAGTCAAGGCTCGCGCGTCCTGCGTCGGGCTTGGTGGGCGAAGGAAAAAAGCTGCCGAAGGCGACGTAATCGGCGCCTGCCGCCTGCGCTGCCAGGGCCAGATCGAGGCTCTGGTAGCACGAAGCGCCGACGAATTTGTCCTTGCCGAGGATGATGCGCGCCTCGCGCACCGTGCCGTCGTCGCGTCCCAGATGGACACCGTCGGCGTCGCACAAATCGGCCAGCCGCAGATCGTCGTTGACGATCAGCGGCACATGGAAGCGGCGGCACAGCGCAACCAGTTCGCTCGCCTGCTCATGGCGGCGCGCGATATCGCCCGATTTGTCGCGGTATTGCATGGCCGCCACGCCGCCGCGCAAGGCGGCCTCGACCTGTGCCAGCAGCAGCGCGGTGTCGGCGGTTTCGGGCGTGATGGCGTAGATGCCACCGGGAAACTCAGGTCTGGATGGGATCACGCGTTGCCTTCTGTTTGCACGTCCTGAGCCCAGAAAAATCGTTCCGGAATGTACTGCCCCATGCCGGGGCGGAACGCCGCCTTCAGCGTTTCGTAGGTGAAATTCTGCGCCTCGCGCACCGCGGTCGGCATGTCCTGGCCGTACGCCAGGGCGGCGGCGATCGCCGAAGCGAGCGTGCAACCGGAGCCGTGGTAGCTGCCGGGCAGGCGGTCCCAGGCATCGGTCTGCACATGGCCGTCCATGCTGTACAGGCTGTTCAGCACGCGCGGCGTGGTTTCGTGGGTGCCGGTGATGAGCACGTATTCGCAGCCGAGGTCGACCAGGTGTTTGGCGCAGGCAGCCAGATCCATGTCGTCGTCGTCCGACTCGAATAGCGCAAGCCGCCGCGCTTCGTGGCTGTTGGGGGTGATGATGCTGGCCTGCGGAATCAGCAGGTCGCGCATGGCCGAAATCATGTCGTCGGTAGTGAATTCGTCGCCGCGCCCGGAGGCCAGAACCGGGTCGAGCACCACCGGGATGTCGGGATAGTCGGCGAGGATTTCTGCGATCACCGCCATCGACTCCGGGCTGCCCAGCATGCCAAGCTTGAACGCGGCGACCGGCATGTCTTCGAGCAGCATGCGCGCCTGATCCATCACCCATTCGGAGTCGATTACCAGGATTTCATCGACCCCGGCGGTGTCCTGCACTGTGAGCGCGGTGATCACCGACAGCGGGTGACAGCCCATGCTGGCCAGGGTGAGCAGGTCGGCCTGGATGCCGGCGCCGCCGGTCGGGTCGGACGCGGCAAAGCTCAGGACCAGCGGGGGAGTGGGTTTGGGCGTGAAAATGGGTGGCATGGCGTCACTGCTATAAAATCAAGCTCCCAATTTTAGCCGATTCCCCTCTCCTCCATGTCTGAAACTCCCGAATACACAAGCTGGATGTGCCTGATCTGCGGCTGGATTTATCACGAGGAAACCGGTGCGCCCGACGATGGCATCGCCCCGGGCACGCGCTGGGAAGACGTGCCGATCAACTGGACGTGCCCGGATTGCGGCGCCCGCAAGGACGATTTCGAGATGGTGGCGTTTTAGTACGGATGCGCGGCTCAAGAATGCCGGTTTCTGGGCGTTAGAGCGTACAGGCACAAGAAGTTGCTAGTATGGCGTCCCCATTTCATGGCCGCGTGGACTACGCGGGTTGTGACAGGGGTCAGGCCAACATTAATCAATATAAAGGAGAAGACGATGAACATTCGGTGGATAGCTACGTGGTTGATGCTGTCGCTGTCGAGCAGCGTGTGGGCAATTGCGCCCTACATTCAGGGCGACTCGGTGGCGGGAGGCAATGTCCAGGCGGCGGCTACGGCGGTCGAGGGCAAGCTCAAAAAAGGCGGCTTTAAAGTCATCGGCAAATATTTCCCCAAAGGCCTGGCCGGCTTTGGCGTGGTGATTGCAACCGACGCCGAGATGCTGGACACGGTCGGCGCGGTTGGCGGGCCCGCGATCATGGGCGCAACGGTTCGGGTGGGCATCAAGGCGGATGGCAGTGTTGCCTACACCAACCCGGATTACTGGTATCGCGCTTATTTCCGCAAATCGTTCGCCAAGAAGGAAGAGGCGGTAAAAGGCCTGCAGGGGCGATTGCAGCAGGCGCTGGGTGCCGGCAAGGGTCAGGGCGGCGAGGAAACCGCCGCCAGTCTTTCCAACTATCGCTACATGGTGGGCATGGAACGTCTGGATTCATCCAAAAACGAGCTGAACCAGTTTGGCTCGTTTGCCGAGGCGCTCAAGACGGTTCGCGAGAACCTGGCCAAAGGCGCGGGAAAAACCGCCAAGGTTTATGAGGTGGTGTTGTCCGACCGCAAACTGGCCGTGTTTGGCGTGGCCATGAACGACGGCGACAACAGCGACGGCGAATGGCTCAAGCGGATCGATATGCAGAACAGTGTCGCCGGCCTGCCGTACGAAATCTACATCGTCGACAAGGATGTCGGCGCACCCCACGGCCGGTTCCGCATCGCCTTGGCTTTCCCGGATGTGGGCATGGGACAGTTCATGCGCATTTCAGCCTTGCCGAACGCCATCATGGACACCATGGGGGGGCTGGCCGGAGTGCAGAAATCGTCGAGCGAAGAATCCTGGCAGTAAGCCGGGCGGGTTGTCACACATAAAAAGGGCGCTGCCATGTAGCGCCCTTTTTATTTGGCCGAAATGCCGTGAATACAAGCATTGCGGCGCTAAAGAAGCCGATGTCCATGCCGTAATGTTTACCACACAGGGTGCGTGCAATTTTGGCCATCCGCTGATCCAGGTGGAGAGAACGTGTGGACAACGAAGCATTGAAGGGCGTCAAGGTGATGATCATCGATGACAGCAATACGATCCGCCGCAGTGCGGAAATATTTTTAAGTCAGGCGGGCTGTGAGGTCATCCTGGCGCAGGACGGATTTGATGCGCTGTCCAAAATTACCGACCACGAGCCTGATGTGGTGTTTGTGGATATCATGATGCCGCGCCTCGACGGCTACCAGACCTGTTCGCTGATCAAGCGCAACGCCAAGTACCGCGCCACGCCGGTCATCATGCTGTCGTCCAAGGACGGATTGTTCGATCGTGCGCGCGGACGCATGGTGGGCTCGGACGAATACCTGACCAAACCCTTTACCAAAGACACGTTGTTGACGGCGGTGCGCGAGCATGCCGTCAGCCGGGCTTAACTGTTTTCTAGGAGCATAAATCATGGCGATTAGCCGAATTCTGGTTGTGGACGATTCCCCTACCGAGCGTTTTTTTCTGTCTGAACTGCTGGTCAAGAACGGCTATCTGGTGAGCATGGCTGAAAGCGGCGAAGAAGCCGTCGCCCAGGCCAAGCAGACCCTGCCGGATCTGATCGTGATGGACGTGGTGATGCCGGGCATGAATGGCTATCAGGCGACCCGCATGCTGACCAAGGAAGAGGCGACCAAGCATATCCCGGTCATCATGTGCACCACCAAAGGCCAGGAAACCGACAAGGTGTGGGGCATGCGCCAGGGCGCGAAGGCTTATCTGGTCAAGCCGGTCAAGCCCGAGGAGTTGTTGTCGCAGATCAAGGCCTTGGGTTGAGCTGACCACGATGAGCAAGAAGTTCAATCTGCGCGAGTTTCAAACGACGCTGTCGCAGCAGCTTCTGGCCGCAGCAACGCGTGACAACACCGGATCCCGTCTGGGGTTTCAGGTGGGCGAGGTGAGCTGGCTGGTGAATCTGGCTGACGCGGAGGAGGTCATCCCGGTGCCCACCATCGTCAAGGTGCCGGGTGCGCGGCGCTGGTTTCGCGGCGTCGCCAACATCCGGGGCAATCTGTATGCGGTCAGCGATTTTTCTGATTTCATGGGCCAGGGCGTGACCCCTGACCATGCCAGCTGCCGCTTGCTGATTCCACATCATGATTTTGGCGTGAACGCCGCCTTGCTGGTGCGCAGCGCGCTGGGTTTGCGGAATGTCAGCCGTTATCAGTTGCGCGCGGAACAGGGAGCGCATCCCTGGGTGGCACGTCAATACGCCGATGACCAGGGCGCTGTCTGGTGCGATCTGGATTTTGGACAGTTGCTCGGTAACCCTGAATTCCTGATGGTAGAGGCGTAGCAGGCGATACGCCGGTCGTTTAAAACAGGGCGCGCAGGCGCTCGATTAATAGAGAGTTTGGAGCGTTGAATATGGATATCACGATGAATGGCCTCAAGGGGTCGGATGGCGGGCAAAGTTTCCGGAGGTCGCAGCGGCGATCAAACCACCCTGATCATGCAGACGGTGCGCAAGCTGGCGAATAAGGAAGCCGGCAAGGTGCCCCTGATTGGCCATCTGCCTATCGAAAAACAATATCTGTATGCCGGCGGCGGCCTGGTCATTTCGTTGCTGCTGGCGGCCGGCTTCACGATTTACAGCACGGTGCAGCTCGACAACCGCGCGGGCTACGAGACGCGGACCGGTTCGCTCAAGGTGCTGTCGCAGCGACTGCCGCTGACGGCGCAGCAATCCGTTCTGGGTAACGTCGGCGCGTTCAAGAAACTCGGCGAAGGCAAGCTCGAATTCGAGGCGACCTTGAAAGCGCTGACCGAAGGCGACGACGAGGTGCCCGCGTCGAGTGGCGCGGCACTCGAGACGGTCGAAAAGGTCGGCAAGCAGTGGCAAGGCTTCAGCCCGCAAGTCGCACAGATCTTGTCGCAGCAAAAAAACCTGATTTCGGTCAGCCAGAGCGTCAAGAAAATTAATACCTTGTCGCTCGACTTGCAGGAGGTTGCCGAGCAGCTCGTCGTCCAGCTTCTGGATTCGGGCGCCAGTGCGCGCGACGTGGCACGGGCCGACCAGCTCGTCATGCTCAGCCAGCGGCTGCCGAAAAACGCGAACTTGCTGCTGTCGGCCGACCTGATCGATCCGGAGGTGGTCCTGCAGATGGAACGGGACACCACCCTGTTCCGCGACACGGTGCAGGGCCTGATGGAAGGCGCGTTTGGCCAGAGTGAAAACAACATGCGCTCGATGGAGGACCTGGGCACCAACATGGGCGACATGGTGGAGGCGGTCGGATCGGTGCTGAGCAATACGCCGCCACTGCTGAAGGCCAAGCTGGCGGCAAACAACCTGTTCGTCGGCAGTGACGCCTTGCTCAAGGATACCGAGCAGTTGTCGCAGGACTACCAGTCTGTCGGCGGCGCCGGCTATCTGCTGGCGAGCGTGTTCGGCTTGCTGGCGGTTGCCTCGCTGGTATTGCTGGGGCTGGTGAACATTAACGAAACCAAGTCGCGCGCCCGCAAGAGCGAAGAGGAAAATGCCCGCAACCAGGAGGCGATTCTGCGCCTGATGGACGAACTGGGCGAACTGGCAGAGGGCAACCTCACCATTAACGCCAGCGTGACCGAGGACATCACCGGCGCGGTGGCCGACTCGATCAACTACACGGTCGAAGAGTTGCGCAGTCTGGTGCGCGGCATTAACACCGCCACGCTGCAGATGGACCAGGCGGCCGAACAGGCTTCCGGGGTGTCGGACTCCTTGCAGGAAGCGTCGAAACGTCAGGTGGACGAAATCGAGACGACCTCGACCGCAGTGGTGCGGCTTGCACAGTCGGTGCAGGAAGTGTCGGGCAATGCCGCCGAGTCTGCCCGCGTGGCGGAACAGTCGATGGCAGCCGCAGAAAAAGGTCAGCAGGCGGTGGCCAACGCGATCACCAGCATGAACGGGCTGCGCGAGCAGATTCAGGAAACCTCGAAGCGAATCAAGCGGCTGGGCGAGTCGTCGCAGGAGATTGGCGAGATCGTCGAGCTGATTTCCGACATTACCGAACAGACCAACGTGCTGGCGCTCAACGCCGCCATTCAGGCAGCGTCTGCGGGCGAAGCCGGCCGCGGCTTCTCGGTGGTGGCAGAAGAGGTGCAGCGACTGGCGGAACGTTCCGCAGACGCGACCAAGCAGATTGCAGCGATCGTGAAAACCATTCAATCGGACACGCACGACACCGTGGCGGCGATGGAGGTCTCGACCCAGGGCGTGGTCGAGGGCGCCAAGCTGTCCGACGCCGCCGGCCAGACGCTGGCCGAGATCGGCGACGTGTCGAAGAAGCTGGCCAGCCTGATTGCCGATATTTCCTCGGCCACGCAAAACCAGGCCGAATCGACCGCGCTGGTGGCCGAAACCATGCAGGACATCAAGTCGATTTCGCTGCAGACCAGTAGCGGCACGCAGCAGACGGCGGACTCGATTGGCGGCATGAAACAGCTGGCACACGACCTCAAGAACTCGGTTGCGGGCTTCAAGCTGGCCTGATCGACTGTTCTCAAACCAGAAACACGCAACCGATTTACGACGGCTGAACCCACGTCAGGAAGAACACACCATGAGCGCCTTACTCGACTATGACACCGGCCCCTTGAACTGGGTGCGCGCGGATATCGATGTTGCCCTGCAGGCTGCCCTCGGGCGGGTGCAGGCCTACAGCAGCGATGCCGACCTGACCAATGCCCTGCGGCTGGCGCGCGGCGACGCACACCAGGTGGCCGGTGCATTGCATATGGTCGGTCTCGAAGGGGCGGCAACAGTAGCGGGCACGCTTGAGGCGTGCCTGATCGATATCAACGAAGCGCGCTTGCCGGCCAGCGACGAAGCGCTGCGCGCCCTGCGCAATACGCTTGAGGGCCTGCAACGCTGGATCAAGGATTTGTCGGACGGCCGGGGCAGCGGCGAACTGGCGCTGTTCCCCTTGTACAAGCGCTTGCGCGAGTTGCAGGGCGCTGAACGGATTTTCGAAGGCGAACTGTTTTTCCCCGACTTGCAGGTACGGGGTGCAGGCAAGACCGCAGGCGCCGGCCTGTCCCAGGATGCGCTGGCAGCCGAAGTCAAAACCGCGCGCGGCCTGTTTCAGCGCGGCTTGCTGGCTTTCTTGCGCAACGTCGAGGCCGAACAGGGCTTGCAGCGCATGCGTGAAGCGCTCGCCGCAATCGAGCGCATTGCGCCGTCGCAGGCCTCGCAAACCTTTTGGTGGGCGTGCGTGGGTTTTATCGACAGCCTGATCGCGCGCGGCGTCGAAGCCGATTTCCACGTCAAGCAGCTGCTTGCGCGGGTGGATCTGCAGATGCGCCGCTTGATCGAAGGCTCTCCGCAGGTCGCGGAGCGGCTGCTGCGCGACGCGCTGTTTTTCGTTGCCAAAAGCCAGACGATAGATGGCCGGGCAGCGGAAGTGCGCAGCTCGCTGGGCCTCGATCGCTATTTGCCGGGCCGTGGCTTGCTCGACCCCGAGGCGCTGGCGCGCATGCGCCCCGTACTCGATGCCCTGCAAAGCGGCCTGAAATCGGCGCGCGACAGCTGGCATGCTTATGTCGAAGGGCACCCAGACCAGCTCGAACAGTTTCAGCATCAACTGGCACGAATGCAGCCGCAGGCGCAGTCGTTCGAAAACAGCGGCCTGGCCGCGCTGCTGGGCGAGTTGTCGACTACCGCCAATGCGGCAGGTCAGCGCGAAACCGACATGCGCGAACAAATGAATCTGGAGGTCGCGTCCACACTGCTGTTCGTGCAGAACGCGATTGAACACGAAGACGTGCTGCACGCCGATTTTGCCGCCCGCGCAGCGGGACAGCAGGCGCGTTTGAACGCCCTGCTCGAAGGCCGCGACATGCCGGCCGCGGTGATGGTCGATGCGAATCAGCGCGAAGCCGAACGCGACATGCTGGTGCAGATGGCGCAGGAGGTCAGCCTCAACCTGAAACAGATGGAAGAGGCGCTGGATGCCTTCTTCCGCGATGAAGACGAACGTCCGCGACTGGCCGAGCTACCGGTTCTGGCGATCCAGGCGCAAGGCGCGCTGACCATGCTCGAACTGCCCGAGGCGGCCAGTCTGCTGGCCGCCGCGACCGCGACCGTGCAGCCGTTTGTTGCCGAAGGGTTCCCCGATGGGGCCACCCGCCAGCGCTTGGCCGATGCGTTTTCCAGCCTCGGTATTTATGTCGAGTCCTATTGTGCCGGACGTGCCGATGCGGGCCGCATCCTGCGCCCCGTGCTCATCGATTTCGGCCTGCTCGATGCCGGGAGCGTGCAGGAAGAAGGGCTCGGTGAAACCGTCGAGTCGGGCCTGCCGGCGCGAAAAGCCGAGGTTCAGGCGGGTTATCTGGGTTGGCGTGACGAAGCTGACGCCGATTCAAAAAAAAAATTCATTGATGCACTGATCGAACTCAGCCATGACGCCGACCTGATCGACGACACCACGCTGAAAAACCAGACCCGCAGCGCGCTCGATGCCAGTCGCGATGCCCTTGAGCCTTCGCCGGCGCTCGATGAGGCAATCGCCACCATGACCGGCCTGGCGCTGCCCGCACGCGCCGTGGCTGTGACCAACGCGCCGTTGACGCTGGAAGGCGCCGAGCCGGCGAACGAGCCGCAGGACGCGCAACCGCTGGCAAGCGGCGAGTCCTTCGACCTGGCTGAGTTGGAGGCTGAGGCGCCGGCATTCTGCGCGATTGAGGTGCCTGTCCTGTCCGAATCCGTCGCCGAGGCTGTCATTACACAACCGGACGAGCCGGCGACGCTGGAAGACACTTTGCTGGCAGCGATGCCGGAAGACGCCGAACCCGAGCTGGTGGAAATCTTTCTTGAAGAAGCCAACGAAGTGCTGGCAACCCTGGGCGAAGCCTGCGAGGTGTGCCGGAACAAGCCGGACGACCAGGCATCGCTCACCGTGATCCGTCGTGCGTTTCATACCCTGAAGGGCAGTGGCCGCATGGTCGGGCTGAACGAACTGGGCGAAACCGGCTGGCGTTTCGAACAGTTGATGAACGGCTGGCTGGCGGAAAAGAAATCGGCTAACAGTGATTTGCTGCGCCTGCTGGGTCGGGCGCGCGACGTTTTCCAGGACTGGGTCAATGCCCTGCAGTCGAATCAGCCGGTTGCCTTGCCGGTGCCGGCCCTGCTGGCGGCACTCGAGCGCGTGGCGCGCGGCGATGCGCTGGATGCTGCGCCCGTGATGGTGGCCGCGCCGGTTGCCGAACAGGAAACCGCACAACCGGAAAGCGTGGCGGAAGCCGCCTACGAAATCGAAGTCGCAGCCACTGCGCCCGCTACGGAGTCCGCGGCTGAGTCTGTCGTCGAATGGCCTGCCGATAGCGAAACAGACTGGCTGGCGCCGCTTGCACAGGCGAATGAGCCGACGAACGAACCTGACGCAGTGCCTGAGCCAGAAGCGCCGGTTACCGCGACCGCTCTCGAAAGCCTCGAGCCTGAAGCCGCATTCGAAGCCGTCATCGAAGTCGCTGCGCCGCAGCCGGATGTCGCGCTGTCCGTACCGGCCGTGATCGAGGCCTTGACGCCTCCCGCCCCGTTGCTCGACGTCGGGGCCATCATCGAATATGCCGTCGCCCCGATTGTGGCCGAAGTGGCAGCGGATGAACCCGCCGCGCCGCAGCCAGCCGACGAAATCTGCATCGGCTCGGTCTGCATCTCCAGTGGTCTGCACGAAGTGTTCATGACCGAAGCGCGGCAACGTCTGGACATGTTGCAGAGCGAAGCCGAGCGTCATGCCGACATGGCCAACAGTGCGGTCAGCGAGCACGCGCGGCGCGCCATCCATACGCTGGGCGGCATCGCCGGAACGGCAGGCATCGCCCCGCTGGCCGAGTTGTCGCATGCGCTCGAGTTGTACTGGAACCGCTTTGTGCATGCTCCGCTGCCGGTAGCGCACCTGTCGCTGGTGCAGGACACGGTTGCGCGCCTGCATGAGATGTTTGCATCCGTCGAAAACCTGCAATTACCCGAGCCCGCAGGCGATCTGATCGC
This sequence comes from Hydrogenophilales bacterium 16-61-112, assembly GCA_002257045.1. Lineage (GTDB taxonomy): Bacteria > Pseudomonadota > Gammaproteobacteria > Burkholderiales > Thiobacillaceae > Thiobacillus. The sequence continues at coordinate 29,609 of NCHD01000043.1, forward strand.
CGTGCTGGGCGAACTGGAAGACGAACAGGCGATGCCGGAAGCGGTCGCTTTCGAGTCGCCCGCGCTTGAGTCGGCAGACGCTCTGGTCATCGAGATGCAAGCCGATATCCTGATCGAAGCCGAGCCCGAAATGGCAATGGCGCCCGTAACGGAAGAAACGGGGCATGGCGAGGTAGTCGCCGGCGTGCTCGACGTGAGTGCCCTGATTCCCGATATGAAGATGGCTGCGCCCGCGCCCGTATTCGAGCGGCGCGAAGTCACCGACGAACTGGATGAACAGCTGTTGCCGATTTTCCTCGAGGAAGCCGACACGCTGGTACCCGAGGCCAGCGCACAACTGCGCGCCTGGCATGCGGCACCCGGCGACGCTTCGATGCGCAATGCCTTGCAGCGCACCCTGCACACCATCAAGGGCAGCGCGCGCATGGTCGGCGCAATGCGTCTGGGCGAGCTGACCCACGTGATGGAATCGCGCGTGATTGCGGTGATGGAAGGTCATCTGGGTGCAAGCACGGAAGTGTTCGAAACCCTCGAGGCCCAGGTCGATCGCCTGGCCGAGGCGGTTGAGCGACTGAAACGTGGCGAGCTGATGGCGCTGAACGAAGAGGTGGCCGAGCCGCTGGCCGCGCCCATCGAACCGGTGCTTGCGCCGGCAGAAGGCGCACCCGTCGCGACCAGTGCAGTCCAGGCCGACCCGCTTGCGATTGCCCAGCCGGTCACGCGCGACAGCAATGCGCTGACCTTGCGTGTGCGCGCCGACTGGATTGACCGCCTGGTGAACCAGGCCGGTGAAGTGGCGATTGCCCGCTCGCGGATCGAAAGCGAAGTGTTTGCGTTCAAACGCCATGTCGGCGAATTGTCCGACGCGCTGGTGCGCCTGCGCGGCCACATTCGCGAAGTCGAAATCCAGGCTGAGTCGCAGATGCAGGCGACCTTCCATACCCAAGGCGAGTCCGAAGGCTTCGACCCGCTGGAATTCGACCGCTTCACCCGTTTCCAGGAAGTCACGCGCTTCCTCGCGGAAAGCGTGAACGACATTTCCACCGTGCAGCATATTTTGCTGGCCCGCCTGGGCGAGGCCGATGCCGCGCTGATCCAGCAAACGCGCCTCAATCGCGAACTGCAGCAGGATCTGCTGCGGGTGCGGATGGTGCCTTTGTATTCGGTGGCCGAACGGCTGTATCGCACGGTGCGCCAGACCGCACGCGATGTCGACAAGCGCGCCCAGCTCGACATTCAGGGCGGCGAACTGGAAATCGACCGCTCGGTGCTGGAAAAAGTCACCGCCCCGCTGGAGCACCTGCTGCGCAACGCACTGGCGCACGGCATCGAGACGCCGGAAACCCGCCGCGCCGCAGGCAAGGCCGAGTTCGGCGAAATCGTGCTGACCGCACGCCAGTCCGGCAATGAAATGCTGATCACCGTGAAAGATGATGGCGGCGGTCTCGACTACGCCCGCATCCGCGAAAAAGCCGAGGCCAATGGCTTGCTGCTGCCAGGTGTCGAGCCCACCGAAACCCTGCTGGCGCAGATGATCTTTACAGCAGGCTTCTCCACCGCAGATACGGTCACCCAAGTGGCCGGGCGCGGTGTCGGCATGGATGTGGTCAAGAGCGAAATCTCGGCCTTGGGCGGACGCATCGACATCAGCTCGGAAGCCGGTGTCGGCACCAGCTTCAACATCTTCCTGCCGCTGACGCTGGCGATGACGCAGGCGGTGATGATTCAGGCAGCCAAGCGCGACTTTGCCCTGCCCGCACCGCTGGTGCGCCAGGTGCTGGAACTCAAGCCGCACGAGCTGGAAGAAGCGATGGCGGCAGGCGAAATCAACTGGCGCGGCGGCAAGTATCCGCTGTCGTATCTGCCGCACCTGCTGGGCGAGACCGACGCGGTGCACGAAGTGCTGCGCTACAACCCGGTGGTGCTGCTGGCCAGCGGCGCCAGTCAGGCGGCCGTGCTGGTCGACACCATCGAGGGCACGCGCGAAATCGTGGTCAAGAACATTGGCCCGCAGATGGCGCGGATTACCGGCGTCGCCGGCGCCACCGTACGCGGCGATGGGCGCGTGGTGCTGATTCTCAACCCCGTGCCGTTGGCCCTGCGCTGGGCCAGCTTGCCGCGCAGCGCCGCTGAGCGGAATGTTCCCGCCGCCGCCAAAGCAGACGTCATTGCGGTTGTGCAACCGCCGATGGTGCTGGTGGTCGACGATTCGCTCACCGTGCGGAAAATCACCACGCGCCTGCTGACGCGCGAAGGCTTCCGCGTGGACAGCGCCAAAGACGGCGTCGATGCGCTGGAAAAAATGCGTGACCTGCTCCCCGATGTCGTGCTGCTCGACGTCGAAATGCCACGCATGGATGGCTTCGAACTGGCTCGCGTGATGCGTGCGGATGAACGCATGAAGTCGGTGCCGATCATCATGATCACCTCACGCACCGCCGACAAGCACCGCAACCTCGCGCTGGAAATTGGGGTGAATGTCTATCTGGGTAAACCGTATCAGGAGCATCTGCTGCTTGAGCACATTGCCGAGCAGTTGGGGCGGGAAGTTACCCTGACGGCATAAACGGGTAACGACGTGGCAATAAAAAACGGGCATTCAGTGCCCGTTTTTTATTGGGTTGGCTGGTATGGATGTTGGGCGTGTAACACGCCTGCCATCACACCAGACCCACCCGCGTTATCGAACGGATTAAGCGACGTATTTCGGCCACAAGAAGTCATTGAGTGTTTCTTGCGAAAGCAGACATTCAGGCACTTAGGTTGTATGCGATTCGCCTACGACATCGACTTCCAACGAATTTTGAAGTCAACACCAGCCGGGCCTTAGAGCATG
>NCHD01000183.1 GCA_002257045.1 Hydrogenophilales bacterium 16-61-112
TCGCACGAAGCGATGATCGCGTACTGCGGGCTGGTCGACATGTGCATCAAGTACGCTTCATTAAAGCGATGGAAATCGAGCTTTCGATTCTGGGCGTCCTGCACCAGAATTTGCGAGGCCTGGCTCAAGCCGGCCAACAGTTTGTGAGTTGACTGGGTGGCGAACACCAATGCATTCTCGGCACGCGGCCTGTCCTTGCCAATGGCGTGCATGCCGCGATAAAAATCGTGGAAAGTCGCGTGCGGCAGCCAGGCCTCATCAAAATGCAGCGTATCGACCGTGTCGCCCAGCAACTCCTTGATCATGTCGACGTTGTACAAAATTCCGTCGTAGGTCGATTGCGTGATCGTGAGAATGCGCGGACCGCCCTTTGCGTGCTTGGCGAAAGGATGCGCGGCGATTTTGCGGGCGATATTTTCCGGGCGAAATTCGTCCATCGGAATCGGCCCGATGATGCCGTAGTGGTTGCGCGTCGGCGTCAAAAAGATCGGGATCGCACCGCACATGATAATCGCGTGCAGAATCGACTTGTGGCAATTACGGTCAACCACGACGATGTCACCCGACGCGACGTTTGCGTGCCACACCATCTTGTTCGACGATGAAGTGCCGTTGGTCACAAAGAATAGATGGTCGCAATTGAAAATGCGTGCAGCATTGCGCTCGGATGCAGCAACGGGACCCGTGTGGTCTAGCAGTTGTCCCAACTCGTCAACGGCATTGCAGACGTCAGCGCGTAACAGGTTCTCACCAAAAAACTGGTGAAACATCTGGCCGATGGGCGATTTCAAAAATGCGACGCCACCCGAATGACCAGGGCAATGCCACGAATACGACCCGTCAGCAGCGTAGTGGGTCAATGCACGGAAAAACGGCGGAACCAGCGAATCGAGATAGGTGCGTGCTTCGCGCAGGATGTACCGTGCGAGAAACTCCGGCGTGTCCTCCAGCATGTGGATGAAGCCGTTCAGTTCACGCAGGATGTCGTTCGGGATGTGACGCGCAGTGCGGGTTTCGCCGTGCAGAAAGATCGGGATTTCGGCGTTGCGAAAACGCACTTCTTCAACAAACCCGCGCAGCTTTTGCAGTGCAGCCTGGGCGTCCTCTGCGCTTCCGGCCAGCTCTTCATCGTCGATCGACAGGACAAAGGCTGAGGCACGTGCCTGCTGCTGCGCAAATGAAGTCAGATCGCCATAATTGGTGACGCCCAACACCTCAATACCTTCTTTTTCAATGGCATCGGCAAGCGCTCGAATACCCAAACCCGAGGCGTTTTCAGAACGAAAGTCTTCGTCAATGATGACGACGGGAAAGCGAAAGCGCATGGCGGAACCTTTGGAAGGTCGTAAGAAAGACGCGGATTGTACGACCTGGAAGTTAAAACCT
>NCHD01000184.1 GCA_002257045.1 Hydrogenophilales bacterium 16-61-112
CGGTCGATTCGGCGCCTGCAGTGCGCAACGTCGCGAACACGCTCATGGACTCGGCGACGCCGTCCTTGTCGGCATCCACCGCGATCCAGAGGTTTTCGACACCGCCCGGCTGGTCTTCGATGACGTACATCGTGCCGTTTTCGTCGATCGCCAGATTGTCCGGACTGTTGAAGACCGAACCCACCGCCACGCCCGTCTCGCCGTCGATCGTGGTTTGGTCGACAAACTTGCTGATCACCGCATCGTCCAGATCAAGCGAGAACACGTTGTTGTTGGTGGTGGTCGCGACGAAGAGCTGCTGCGAGCCATCGGCCAGGGTGCGGATTTCCATGTCTTCCGGGCGGTCGAAGTCGGTGCCCTTGAAAGCTGCCACGTTCGGGGTGGCACGGCCATCCAGAATCGTCAGGCCGGCGCCATCCGTTCCGACGATGGTGCCAGGCAATGCAGCGCCGTTCGCATCGGTCAGCGCAACCCAGGTATAGGCGCCAGTGGCTTCCTGAACGGAACCGTCGCCAACGCGCAGCACGGAAGTCTGGCCCGCGCCAAAGAAGTCAGCGCCGCTGGTGGCGTTGGGGTTAGCCGAGGTGAACTTGAAAATGTGGCTGTCGTTACGCTCGTCGATGAAGTAGAAGTTGTTGGCCTTGTCGAATGCCAGTCCTTAACGGTACGCGTGTTGTAGTTGCTGTCCCACAGGTCAACGCGCTGCACGCCAGCGGTGCTGGTTTCAAACGGCATGAACAGGTAGCGGTTGGCGTCCGGGCCGGTGCGGTTGGAATCGATCATGTCCCAGTTGCCGGAGTTGGAGCCGGCCACCAGTGCATTCTGGTTGGTCTGGTTGGCGATGACTTTCTGGGTCCAGCCATCAGCCAGGATATACGGGCTCGTCATTTCCTGGGCGTCGCCGACAGGCAGAACAGGCGTGGTGTAGGGGACAGCTGCGTGGGCGGCACCGGCCATTGCGACCAGCGCGACGGACAACAGGATATTGAGTGGCTTGCGAACGAACATGGAAGAACTCCCTTTAGATTAATTTGCGATAAGTGAGCTGCCGGCAACCACCGGCAGCCACGAACACACTTTATCGAGCGACCGTTACAGCGGATGCCTTCAAACGCAGCAGGAATATGAGCCGTTTGGCATATTCGGTTTACCTGATGCGCATCCGGCACGGGGCGGCACGGCTGGCCGCCCGCTTGCTTACAAACCCAGGTCGCGCACGGGTTCGATTGTGGCGGCGCTCACGCCCTTGAGCGTGAGCAGCGGACGGAAGGCGGCGCTCCCTGCGGCGCCGTCGGCGTCGACCTGCACGCTGGCGCCGCCGCTGACAGCGATCACGCGCACGTGGCCGTTGGCGAGCGCTGTGGCCGGGTTGATGCCCAGACTGGCCAGCAAGGCCGACAGGTCGAGACGATCCACGCCCGGTGCAAAGTCGGTGACGCTGTCGCCGGCGTCGCGCATCGAAGCGTAGACGATGACGTCGTTGCCTGCGCCGCTGGTGAGCGTGTCGGCGCCGATGCCGCCGCTGATGATGTCGTCGCCCGGCGTACCGTTGATGACATCGCGGCCTTGGGTGCCGGTCAGCGACTTCAGCAGGCTGAGGCCGACCACCACCGGGTCATGGTCGGATGAACGATACGCTGTGGCGGAGTAGTAATCCGGGCCGCAAGTGGCGCACGCGGGCTGCTTGAACTCGGTGTTGTAATCGATGATCGCCGGCTCGTCGGCATTGATATGCCAGTGGTGCGCACCGACGATCTGGCTGTTCAGCGAGGCGCTGGCCAGCGCGTGGTCGAGGGTGCCGGC
>NCHD01000185.1 GCA_002257045.1 Hydrogenophilales bacterium 16-61-112
CCGGTAATGGAGATGTTATCGACCCCCACCCATTCGTCGCTGCCGGTCGCGTTCGTGGTAATCACCCGCAACTGCAGCAGCGGCTGATTGTCGGCTGCCGCAGGCAGGATTACGCTGACCGGCGTGGTCTGCGTGGCCAGGCTGGGCCCGCTGGTTGCGTCGGCCACGTAAGCGACCGGCACATCGGTGAAGTCGCCGCTGGCGCCGACGCGATATTGCAGCGCCACCTGCTGCACGGCGTTGTCGCCCGAGCCATCCAGATCGCGCAGCAGGTAGTCGACCTGGATCGCCTGCCAGCCGCTGGTATTGAGGTTCAACAGGATGAAAGGCGCATCCGCGGTGCCGGAACCGGTCAGCGCGATGGTCGGATCGGCCAGCTCGAACTCGGCGACGCCGCCGGTGCCGAACGTGTTGGGCGCCGTCTGGTTGGCGTTGATGTCCAGCACGCCGGTGCCGTCAGCCAGGATCGTCTGCGGATTGGTATTGGTGGCGCCGGTGAGCGCGTCGCCGCGGTAGCCCAGGATGCCCGGCACGCCGCTCCAGTCGTCGTTCGCCGAAACCAGGCTGCTGTCCGACCAGTCCTGCGCAAACGGCAATGCCTGCGGCGTGGAGTCGGCCACCACCATGCCCGACAAAAACAGACTACCCAGCGCAAGCGCCAGAGGAACTTGTTTGAAACGATGCATGACTCAGCCCTTGTACGTGGAAGTGAATCGATGAGACTAGTCCCCGCATGTTGTCGCATCATGTCACCGGCGCCCCCGGCAGTTGACTCGTTCGGCTCATGAGACAAAGGCGAGGTTCAAGCAAAATGTGGTGCCTGCTTTTTTTCTTGCAACTTGCATCTTGAATCTTGAAACTATCCTCATGCCGCCGATCACCTCTGCCCTCATCCTGCTGAATGTCCTGATTTACGCCATGGGGCTGTTCACCGGCCCCGACATCATTCGCACCTTCGGCCTGTGGCCGCCAGGTTCAGGCGGCGCGTTTCATTATTGGCAGTTAATCACCTACAGTTTTCTGCACGGTTCGCTGCTGCACCTGGGATTCAACATGGTGGCGATCTGGATGTTCGGCGCCGAGCTGGAAAAACGCTGGAACGACCTGCGCTATCTGCTGACCTACCTGCTCAGCGTGGCGGTCGCCGCGATGACGCAGATTGCCGTCAGCGGCTATTTCCTGCACGCGACCGGCCCGGTGATCGGCGCCTCGGGGGGGGTGTTCGGCTTGCTGCTGGCCTACGCGCTGTATTTTCCCAATCGCGTCATCAGCCTCATTTTCCTGCCTTTCATCCAGATCCCCGCGCGCACCTTCGTGCTCGGCTACGGACTGGTCGAGCTGGTTCTCGGCGTCACCAATACCAGTGCTGGCGTCGCCCATTTCGC
>NCHD01000186.1 GCA_002257045.1 Hydrogenophilales bacterium 16-61-112
GCGTTTCTGGTGCGCGAACTGGCCAGCGGGCTCAAGCTCGACACCCAGGAAGGCCGCGCCTCCCTGCTCAAGCAGGCCAAACCGCTGCTGGAAAAAATCACCGCGCCGCTGCTGGGCAGCCTGATCCAGCGGCAAATCGCCGAACTGGCGCATGTACCGGCCAACGAACTCACGCAAATGGGCGTGAAGCCCAGCATCGCCCGCCGCGAACCGCCGCGCCCGGTGCGCCGCCCGGCCCCCTCGCGCCTACGCAGCCTGGCGCGCGTGATGCTGCTGAATCCGCAGCGGGTCGCCGAAGTCGACCAGGCATGGCTCGACGCCAATGACCCGCTGTTCGAGCATCTGACCGACCTCATGACCTGGCTGCACGGCATTGGAAGCACCAGCCTGCCTTCGCTCGCCGAAGCCGCCCGCGGCAGCACGCTGGAAAGCCTGGTCAATGAACTTATGACCGACTTGCTCGACAAAGACGACAGTTGGGACTGGAACGCGGAATTCGATGGCGCCGTCAAACAGTTGCACGACGACTGGCGACGCAGACGGAAACAGGAACTGGCCTTGCGGCCTTTAAGCAGCCTGAACGCCAGTGAACGTCAGGAACTGACCGACTTGGCACGGTCCTAGCTTGCCATAAACGTCAAGACAAAGGCAGGCATTGCGGTATAATTGCCGGTTTTTGAACGACTTTATCCGCCCGCGCGCATTGCGCGAGCTGGAACCTGAGCGGAGATGAATCTGTGGCTGTACGTGGAAGAAAACCCGGTGGTGGTGCCAAGAAAGCCGAAGCGCTGATCCCTCTCAAAGAGCTGACGCCGGTGGAAGCCGAAGCGCGGCGCACCCAGCTTAAAAACCTGATCATTCTCGGCAAGGAACGCGGGTTCCTGACCTACGCCGAAATCAACGATCACTTGCCCGACGAAGTGCTGGACGCCGACCAGATCGAAGGCGTGATCAGCATGATCAACGACATGGGCATCCAGGTCTACGACGAAGCGCCGGACGCCGAAACCCTGCTAATGCAGGAAGCCGCCCCGGCGGTCGCCGACGAAGATGTGGTCGCCGAAGCCGAACAGGCCTTGACCACCGTCGATTCCGACTTTGGCCGTACCACCGACCCGGTGCGCATGTACATGCGCGAAATGGGCACGGTCGACCTGCTCACCCGCGAAGGCGAGATCGAGATCGCCAAGCGCATCGAAGAAGGCCTGCGCCACATGGTGATGGCCATTTCTTCGTGCCCGCTCACCATCCAGCAAATTCTGGACATGGCCGCGCTGGTCGAAAAGGACGAATTGCGCATCGATGAACTGATCGACGGCTTTGTCGAAGCCGCT
>NCHD01000044.1 GCA_002257045.1 Hydrogenophilales bacterium 16-61-112
TCGGCGGCGGTGATCTGGGTGCCGTCGGCCATGATGGTGGCGCGCTTGACCAGGTTTTCCAGCTCGCGCACGTTTCCCGGCCAGGTGTGGGCTTCGAGCGCAATCAGGGCGTCGGAACTGAAGCCGCGAATGTTGCGGTTGAGCTCCTGCGCGTTGCGCTCGAGAAACGCCTGCGCCAGCAGCACGGCGTCGCCGGGTCGCTCGCGCAGCGGCGGGATTTTGACGGTGATTTCGGACAGCCGGTAGTACAGGTCCTCGCGGAAGCTGCCCTCCTTGATCATGCCGGCGAGGTTGCGGTGGGTGGCGCAGACGACGCGCACGTCGACCGGGATTTCGCCGCGCCCGCCCAGCCGTTCGATCACCCGCTCCTGCAAAAAGCGCAGGAACTTGGCCTGCAGCGGCAGTGGCAAATCGCCGATTTCGTCGAGGAACAGGGTGCCTTCGTTGGCGTATTCGATGCGGCCGGCGGTCTGCTTGGCGGCGCCGGTGAACGCGCCTTTTTCATAGCCGAACAGCTCGGATTCCAGCAGGGTGTCGGGAATCGCCGCGCAGTTGATCGCGACGAAGCGCTTGCCGGCGCGCGGCGACAGGTCGTGCACGCCGTGCGCCAGTACTTCCTTGCCGGTGCCGGACTCGCCCAGCAGCAGCACGGTGACATTGGCCGGGGCGACTTTTTCCACGGTGCGGCAGATTTTGAGCATCGAGTCGCTGCTGGTGATCAGGCCGCGCAGCGCCGATCCGCTTTGTTTGGCGAGCAGCATGCGGTTCTCGTATTCCAGCGCGTGCAGGTGCAGCGCGCGGGCAATCATCAATGCCAGGATGTCGGGATCAAACGGCTTCTGAAAAAAGTCGTAGGCGCCGAGGCGGATCGCCTGAACGGCGTTGCCGCGATCCAGATTGCCGGTGACGACGATGATCTTGGTGGCCGGGGCCAGCGCCAGGATTTGCTGCAGCGTGGCCAGTCCCTCGGTCGCGCCATCGGCGTCGGGCGGCAGTCCGAGGTCGAGCAGCACCACCGCCGGTTCGTGGCGACGCAGCTGGACGATGGCGCTGTCGCGGTCGTCGGCAACCACCAGTTCGTAATCGGCCAGGCTCCACTTGAGCTGCTTTTGCAGGCCGGGGTCGTCTTCCACCAGCAGAATTTTGGGTTTGGCGTCGCTCATGCGGCGTCTCCTTCAAGGTCGTTGTCGAGCGGTAAATGGAGTCGAAAGCGGGTGCCCTGGCCGGGCGTGCTGCTGACTTCGATATTGCCATCGAGCGCGCGCAGGGTTTCGCGGCATTCGTAGGCGCCGATGCCCATGCCCGCGCCTTTGGTCGAGTCGAAGGGCTGGAACAGGCGGGTGCGGATGAAGTCGTCGTCCATGCCGCTGCCGGTGTCGGTGATTTCAATGATGGCCTGCCCGGCTTCTTCGAACGCATGCAGCGTGACGCTGCCGTTGGCCGGGGTCGCTTCCAGCGCGTTTTGCAGCAGGTGGCCAATGGCGCGGGTCAGGCGCTCGGGTTCGGCGCGCACCCGCAGTGGGGCGGGCGGCAGGTCGAGGACGGGGCGCAGCTTGAAGGCCTGTTTGCTGGCCACGGCGTCATTCAGAATGTCGGTCAGGCTGACCGAGTGGTTGCGGGTTGCATTGCCGTCACGGCGCAATTGACTGAGCACCTTGTTCATGCGGGTGACGGCGTTGTCCACAGTGTCCAGCATGTCGGCCTGAAACTCGGGGTTGTGCTTGTGTTTTTCGGCATTGGCCAGCAGCAGTGAGAGTTGCGCGACCAGATTCTTCAGGTCGTGGATGACAAAGGTGGTGGTGCGGTTGAATGATTCGAACTGGCGCGCCACGATGAGCTGGTTGGACGCGCGCATTTGCGCCAGATGCGCGGCCGCCTGGCGCGCGGCGACCTTGAGCAGGTCGCTGACCTCCCAGTTGAAACTGATTTTGCCCAGCGAATGTTTCAGCACGACAAATCCCAGCAGCTCGTCGTGCAACAGCAGCGGCACCACCAGCCAGGCGTCATCGGTTTGCTGCAGCCAGGCGGGGGCGTTGAGCTCGCCGTAGAGATCGCGGCGCGTCTGCATTTCGTCCAGATCCATCACCCACTGGGTGCGGGTGAGCCATTGCACGAATTCGGAATCAGCTGGCTCGGTGCCCTGCACGTCGGCCCAGTTCCAGTGGCTTGTGCGCTGGTAGCTGCCCGGACTTTCACGCATCCACAGCGCGCCGCCGGGACTTTCGAGCAACTTGGCCAGGGCCTCGACCGTGCGTTCGCACAACTGTTCGCCGGGGCGCCCCTCGGTCAGGGTGCGGGTGAATTTCAGCCATTCTTCACGGTAGTCGTAGCGGTAGCTGAAGAAGTGCTTGGATAAAAACACCCGCAGGCGCGCGCGCAAGGTACCGGAAAACATCAGTAGCACCAGCAGCAGGGCGGCAGCGAAGATGAACACGGTCTGCACCACGTCGCCCCATTCGCCGCCGAACAGGCGCAGGTAATACCCCGCGCTGGCCATCAGCAGCAGATAGACGCCGGCAGCCAGCAGGCTGGCGGTGTGGAAGGCCATGCTGCGCGACAGCCCGACGGGCGCGGCCCACTGCGGATTGCGGGCGGCGGAGACGGCAATCAGCGGGGTGATCAGCGCCGCGGCGTAGCCGCGCGCAGCCCATACCCGCAGGTCGATTGCGCCGAACAGGGTGGCGTTGGCATACAGATAGAAGTCGTAGACAAACAGACCGCCAAGGCCGAGACAGAGAAACTTGATGGCCCAGCGGTCCTCCGGGCGGGAACTGCGATAGACCTGTTCGACCAGCACCAGCCCGATCACCGAGAGCAGCACCATCCCCATGATGCCCAGCCCGCGTAGCGGCAGGCCCAGCCAGGCGGCGAGGGCGGGGACGACACTGATCAGTAGCAGGCCCGAAACGATAGCAACGCTCATCATCCCGATGAGGCGCAGTGGGGTGGGCAGGGTGGCGCCCGGCGGCAGCCGCAGGTGCAGGATGTAGAGCAGCAGGCCGATCCAGGCGCCATTGCGTGCGATTTCGGCCATCAACCCGAGTTGCGGCGGCAGCCAGCCGACCGCGGTGAACGTTGAAAGCATGCCCCAAGCCGCACTCAGCACGGTGGCGAGCACCAGCAGACGGCCCTGGGCGCGCTGCCGCCAGCTGGCGACGATCAGTCCGGACAGGGCCAGATAGGCCAGCGCCGCCAGTCCATACCCGACAGCGGCCAGAATCAGCGGAGCGGCAGGCATATGCGAGACCGGCAGCGCACGCTCAGCGTACGCCCTTGCCCCACAACACGACTTGCCCGGTCTGGAACAGGATCATGAAGTCGAGGAAAAGACTGTGGTTCTTGACGTAATAGAGGTCGTATTGCAGCTTGTGCATGGCGTCGTCATCGGTCGCGCCATAGGGGTAGCGCACTTGCGCCCAGCCGGTGATGCCGGGTTTGACCGTATGGCGCACGCCGTAATAGGGGATTTTTTGGGTCAGGTCCTGCACAAAATAGGGGCGTTCCGGGCGCGGGCCGACGAAGCTCATGTCGCCGAAAAACACATTGAAAATCTGCGGCAGCTCGTCGATGCGGGTGCGCCGGATGAAGCGGCCGGTGAGTGTGACGCGGCTGTCGTTCTGCCCGGCCCAGCGCGGCTTGCCGTCTTGTTCGGCGTCGGCGCACATGCTGCGGAATTTGAGGATGGTGAAGTTGCGGCAGCCCTGGCCGACGCGTTCCTGACGGTACAAAACCGGCCCCGGGCTTTCGAGTTTGATTAGCAGGGCGGTCAGCGCCATGATGGGCAGCGTGACCGCCAGCATGGCTGCGCTGATGATCAGGTCAAACAGGCGTTTGACGGTATCTCGCAGCAAGCCCTGGTCAAAGCCTTCGGACAGGATCATCCAGCTGGCATTCATCGAATCGAGCTGCAAATGGCCGTTTTCCCGCTCGAAAAAATTCGACAGCTCAAGGACCCGAATGCCGCGCAGCTTGCATTGCAGCAATTCCTGAACCGGCATGCCGCCGCCGCGGCGGTCACGCACGGCAATGACGATTTCGCTGATTTGCAGCCGCTCGGCCAGTTCGGGAAGCGGCTCGGTGGTGTCGAGAATACGATCATGATTGACGAAATGATGACGTGGCCGAGCTTGGCCAGCAGGGATTCGATATGCGCGGCGCGGCTGCTGGTGCCGATGACCAGCGTGCGGGTCTTGAGCGCGCCGACCTGCGTCCAGCGAATGAATAGCGCGCGGCTGAGCAGGATGCCGCACAGCGCCAGGCCAAACGACAGCAGGAACGCCCCACGGCCGAGCAGCAGCGTGGGGAACAGGTAAAACAGCAGGCTCATGGTAATCAGCCCCAGACCGAAACTCAGGCCCATCCGCTGCAGCAGGGCGCGAATGCCGCCGCGCCATTCCGATGCATACAGGCCGCTGGCGGTCATCAGGCCCAGCATGACGGTGGTGAACGTCAGGGCCTTGGGGAACAAGGGGTCGAGCTCGTTCGAGGTGACGCCGAAGCCGAGAAAGCGAACGCTGACGCCCAGATAGATGGCGCCGCCCAGTATCGCGGCTTCGATCATCAGTAGCATCAATACATTCAGCGGGACGTAGTGCCGGAAAAAGCGGATCACGGTGAGGGCTCGTGTGCGTAATAGGGTGTGTCTCAGCAGCAATCATGCCAGTGCTGGCGTGGCTGCCCGATCAGGCGAGTTCCCGGACCAGGGGTAAACGCAGGCGGCGTGGGCTGCCATCCGCTTGCAAGCGTTTCATGTTGCGTAATTCTGCCGCAGGGTAAACGACCAGATCAATCGGCGCGCGGGGATCGTTGATCAGAAAGCGGGGGTAGACCTGTGCCGAGTTGTCGGCCGGCCGGTATTCGCCGGCTTGGTAGGGCGCGGGCAGTTGCATCAGTAGAAACTCGAGTTCTTTCTGCTCGTCGGTAAACAGCTGCAGGTTGATGTCGGCATGGGGCCCCGCTGTTCCATTGAGCACCGAGCCGGTCAGATGCGGGTCGAAGGCGGCCAGCTGTTCCATATATTCGATCGCGGTTTGCCGCAGCAAGCGCAGCAGCGATCGGGTTTCCTCTGCCTGAAACAGGGACTGATAGCTGCGCAAGGCTTCTTCGACCTGCTGGTTGTCGGGCAGGCTGCCGCTATCGGGCGCACCGAGCTGGCGCGCCGCCTTGCGTTTGGCGCTGCCGTAATCAGGCGCTCCGTTTTCGGCCAGGATGCGCGCCGCCGCATGCGCGATGCGACGGCGCATGTCTTGGTTCTTCATTCAAACGGTCCGGGTTCGGCGGCTTCCTGGCTACCAGGGTCGACTGGCGCCTCCGGGTCTGCAGCGGGTTCGGCGGTACTATCTTCGGCCGGCACGAACTCTTGATAGAAGTGTTCCGTGATGCCGGGTGAGGGTGCTTCAATCAGGAGCCCCATCAATTCATCGGCCAAACCGGGCACCACGCGCTTGCCGGTATTCGGGTTGATGCGAGCGGTCACGATGCCGGACGGCATGGCCCAGGTTTTTTGGGGCACGCCCTTGAGCGCAGAGCCCATGAACTTGATCCAGATCGGCAGCGACGTTTGCCCGCCCGTTTCGCCGCGCCCAAGCGATTTCGGCTGGTCGTAACCCATCCACGAAATAGCCACCAGATCAGGGGTGTAACCGGCAAACCAGGTGTCGCGTGCATCGTTGGTTGTGCCGGTTTTGCCGGCCAGATCGCTGCGCCCCAGCTGGCCGGCACGTGCGGCGGTGCCGTATCGCACCACGTCCTGCATCATCGACGTCATCAACCAGGCATTGCGTGGGTCGATGACCCGCGGCGCCTTGCCGCCGACCACTTGCGGGCTGGCCTGCATCAGCAGGCGGCCATCCTTGTCGGTCACCTTGTCGATCAGGTAGGGCTTGACCCCAAAACCGCCATTGGCAAACACGCCGTAGGCCGCTGCCAGCTGCAGGGGGGTGACGCTGCCTGCGCCCAGCGCCATGGTGAGGTAGGGCGGGTGGCGCGCCGGGTCGAAGCCAAAGCGGCGAATATAGTCGCGTGCGTAATAGGGGCCAATCCCCTGCAGAATCCGCACCGATACCAGATTGAGCGATTTGGTCAGCGCGCTGCGCATCCGCACCGGACCGCTGCTGCTGCCATCATAGTTCTTGGGCTCCCAGGCGGTGCCACCGGCTTCTTCGGCGGCGAGCGTCAACGGCGTGTTGTTGATCAGCGTCGCCGGGGTATAGCCTTTTTCCAGCGCAGCCGAATAGATGAAGGGCTTGAAGCTCGAACCGGGCTGGCGCCAGGCTTGCGTGACGTGATTGAACTTGTTGCGGTTGAAGTCGAATCCGCCGACCAGTGCGGTAATGGCGCCGTCCTTCGGGTTCAGTGCAACCAGGGCGGCCTCCACCTCGGGAAGCTGCACCAGGCGCCATGACTTCGATTTTCCTGTTGCCTGGACTCGCACCACCGCGCCAGCCGTCAGCTTCCGCCCTTTTTTGCCCGCCATCCAGTTGGCCACCCACTTGAGCGAGTGGCCGCCGATCTCGGCGACTTCACCGTCACGCAACTGGGCGCGGATCAATTGAGGGGAGGCGCTAATGACCACAGCTGGCTGCATGTCGCTGACGGGCGGCAGTTCTTCCAGCGCATGGGTGATCGCTGTTGCACGGGTTTCTTTGTCCTCTGGGAGCGGAATGGATTTTTCCGGCCCGCGATAGCCGTGCCGCTGGTCGTAATCGGCAATGCCTTGCCAGACCGCCTGGTTGGCTGCCTTTTGTTGCGCGCGGCGCAAGGTGGTGACGGCCTTGTAGCCCGAGCTGTAGATCGACTCGCCATATTTTTCGAACAGGGCCTGACGCACCATTTCGGCAGCAAAATCCGCATCAACGCTGGTGCGCTGGCGCTCCTGGCGAATCACCAGCTTTTGCTTCACGGCCGCCTGCCGGGTCGGTTCATCAATGAACTTCAGGGTGGCCATGCGCTTGAGCACATATTCCTGGCGGGTTTTGGCGCGCGGAAAATTCACCACCGGATTGTAGCGCGAAGGGGCTTTGGGCAATCCGGCCAGCATGGCGAACTCGGCCAGCGACAGTTCCTGTATCGGTTTGCCGAAGTAAGTGCGCGCTGCGGCTGCAAAGCCGTAGGCGCGCTGGCCGAGATAGATCTGATTGATGTAGAGCTCAAGGATTTTGTCCTTCGACAGGCTGTGCTCGATTTTCATCGCCAGCATGGCCTCGGACAGCTTGCGGGTCAGGGTTTTTTCATTCGACAAAAAGAAGTTGCGCGCCACCTGCATGGTGATGGTCGACGCGCCTTCCTTGGCGCCGCCAGACAGCAGGTTGGATCCCGCCGCGCGCAGAATGCCCAGCGTATCCACGCCGCCGTGCTGATAGAAACGTTCGTCCTCGGCGGCAATGATGGCCTGCTTCATGTAAGCCGGCACCTTCTCGATCGCGATGAAGGCGCGTCGCTCTTCGCCAAACTCGCCGATCAGGGCGCCGTCGGCCGTATAGACCCGCAACGGCAGCTTGGGTTTGTAGTCGGTCAGGGCCTCGAGCGGAGGCAGATTGGGGTAGATCAGGGCGGCGGCCAGGCCGGCTAACGCTGTGCCGACGACGCCAAGACTAATAACAAGTGCCAGTGCGTAATGCCACCATTTGGAAAACATCCGATCCCTTTTATACAAGCCTAAAGTTTCCGCCGATTATAGGCGTTAGTGGTGTTGGAAATTGGATACGGTTGTTGAGTGCCCGTCTTGTGGTCGGGAAAAAACTGTTAAAAACCGTGTGTTGTTGCTAGCATTTAAAAAAATTAATAAGAAAAAGCGCCAACCTACCGAAGCGTAAAGGAAAAACTCTTGCACCTGAATATCAATC
Source organism: Hydrogenophilales bacterium 16-61-112 (assembly GCA_002257045.1). Taxonomy (GTDB): domain Bacteria; phylum Pseudomonadota; class Gammaproteobacteria; order Burkholderiales; family Thiobacillaceae; genus Thiobacillus. The sequence continues at coordinate 7,845 of NCHD01000044.1, forward strand.
TAGATTGGTTGTCCGCCAAGGGGCTACCCATCCTGGGGCTGGACATCAGCACGACTGCGATCAAACTGGTCGAGTTGTCTGATGCCGGCAAAGGGATGCTGAGGGTCGAGCGCTATGTGATCGAACCCTTGCCCAAGGATGCAGTGATGGATGGCAATATCGCCAATCTCGACCAGGTGGCCGACACCTTGCGAAGCGCCTGGAAAGCCTTGGGTTCGCGGGTCAAGAACGTGGCGCTGGCGCTGCCTTCGTCTGCCGTGATCACCAAGAAAATTCTCGCTCCGGCCAGCCTCGGTGGTATCGACCTGGAAAATCAGGTCGAAGCCGAGGCTAATCAGGTCATCCCGTTTTCGCTGGACGAGGTGAATCTCGACTTTCAGGTTCTCGGCCCTTCGCCCGGTAGCCCGGGCGACGTGCAAATCCTGCTTGCCGCAGCGCGCAAGGAAAAGGTCGAGGATCGAGTGGCCGCTGTCGAAGCCGCTGGCCTCAAAGCCTTGATCATGGATGTCGAGTCGTATGCCACGCAAACCGCCTATGAGCAGATTTCGCATCTGATGCCGGGCGGCGGAGCAGGAATCACCGTGGCCATCATCGATGTGGGTGCGCAAAACATGCACATCAACATCCTGCACGACAACGATTCGGTTTACCTGCGCGAGCACGGATTTGGCGGCAGCCAGCTCAACAATGAAATCGCGCGTCGCTACAGCATGAGCAGTGAAGAAGCTGAAAATGCCAAGCGCAAGGGCACGTTGCCCGAAAGTTACGACATGGAAGTGTTGCAGCCCTACAGCGAAACGCTGGCGATGGAAATTGGCCGTGCCCTGCAGTTGTTCACGACGTCTACCCAATATCGCAAGGTCGACCAGATTCTGCTGGCGGGCGGCGGCGCGATGATTCCGGGTATCGACGAAGTCGTTGCCCAGCGTACCGGAACCCCCACCATGGTGGTCAACCCGTTTGCCAACATGGCTGTCGGCTCCAAGATCCGGCCCCAGGCGCTGACTGCTGATGCGCCTTCCCTTTTCGTTGCTTGTGGCCTCGCCATGCGGAGGTTTGACCCACAATGATCCGCATTAACCTTCTCCCCCACCGCGAACTGGCACGTGCCTCACGTCGTCGCCAGTTCACTGTTCTGCTTGGCGTTGCCGTGGCTGTCGGCGTTGTGACCGTCATCCTGGGGCATGCCGTAATTGCTGCCCGGCAGTCGAATCAGGATGCACGCAACGATTTTCTGACGCAGGAAATCGCCAAACTGGATAGCCAGATAGGCGAAATCAAGAAAATCCGTGAACAGACCCAGGCTTTGCTGGCGCGCAAGCAGGTTGTCGAAACGCTGCAATCCAACCGCACTGAAGTCGTACACCTGTTCGACCAGATGATCCGTCTGCTGCCCCAGGGCTTGTACCTCAAGTCCTTCAAGCAAGCGGGCGATGTGGTCACAATCTCGGGTTACACCCAGTCAAGCGCACGTGTTTCCACCTTGATGCGCGCACTGGACGACTCACCCTGGTTCGAGGCAGCCAGTCTGGTCGAAATCAAATCCGCCACAGTGAACAACATGCGCGCCAACGAGTTTGTTTTGACGGTGAAGCAAACGCGTCAGCAGCTTGATGACGCAACCGATAAGGGGGGCAAAGCATGACCCTTGACGATATCAATAAACTTGATTTGAAAACGCTGGCCGACTGGCCGTTGCCGAGCAAGCTGGTTGCGCTGGCCATTCTGTGTGTGGCAATCGTTGCCGCAGGCTGGTGGTTCGACTGGCGGGGCGGCATGGAAACGCTGGATGCGAGCAAGCAGAAGGAAACCGAGCTGCGTGGCGTATTCACCACCAAAAAAGTCCAGGCGATCAATCTGGAGGCCTACACCAAACAGCTGGCCGACATTGAGCAGGCGTTTGGCGCGTTGCTGAAGCAGTTGCCGAACAAGCAGGAAATGGACGCGTTGATTACCGACGTCAATCAGGCGGGTCTGGGCCGTGGCCTGCAGTTCGAGTTGTTCCGGCCGGAAGCTGAAACGGTGTCCGAGTTTTATGCCGAGACACCGATTCGCGTCAAGATCACCGGCGGCTATCACGACGCGGCGGCTTTTGTCAGCGACGTGTCCAAGCTGTCGCGTATCGTGACCTTGCAGGACATCGTCATGGAACCCGGCAAGGAAGGGGTGCTGAATATGGATGCGGTTGTCAAAACCTATCGCTACCTGGATGACGAAGAAGTGATTGCGAGCAAGAAGCAATCCAAGGAGCAGCCCAAATGAAGCGCTTGCTGATTGTGTTCGTGGTGTTGGGCTTGAGTGGTTGCGGCGGCGGCAGCATGGACGACCTGCACGCATTCGTTGCCGAAACCGGCAAGGACATGCAGGGCAAAATTGAGCCGCTGCCTGAAGTAAAGGTCTACGAACCGTTTACCTACAACGCGTTCGATCTGCCCGACCCCTTCAAGCCGAGGAAGCTGTCGACCGGCGGAGGCGGCGGGATGCAGCCCGATCTCAATCGCCCGAGAGAGCCGCTCGAAGCCTTCTCGCTCGAAACGCTGAAGATGGTGGGCGTGCTGTCAAAGAATGGCAGCATCCACGCCGTGGTGAAAACGCCCGATAACGCGATTTATCACGTTAAAAAAGGCAACTACATGGGCCAGAACTTTGGCTTGATTACGCAGATCAGCGAGAGCGAAGTCAGTTTGCGTGAAACGGTTCAGGATAGCGCCGGTGATTGGGCCGAGCGCTCCAGCGCCCTGATTTTGCAAGAATGATTTGTAGCACTGAATATTAAAGAGGCTGACATGAACGCATTGCCGAAGATTGCCCAGAAACTGACCCGCCATTTGTTCGGGTTTGCCCTGCTAACCAGCCTGGCGCTGCCGCTTGCCGTGCGCGCAGCCGACGTGCCGCCCACCAGCAACGCGGTGCAAAGCGTCGAGTCCACCACGCTGCCGGGTGGCAAGGTGGTGGTGAGGGTCAAGCTCAAAAAAGCCCTGACCGCGATTCCGGCCGGGTTTACCGTCGGGAATCCGCCCCGCATTGCACTGGATTTGCCGGATACGGGAAACGCCCTCGGGCGCAATACCGTGGAAGCTAATATCGGACCGCTCACCAGCGTCAACGTGGTTCAAGCCGGCACGCGTTCGCGGCTGGTGCTGAACCTCAATAAATCGGTTGAATACGATGCTTCGATCGACGGCAATTTGCTGTTGATCGCGCTGGGTGACACCAGCTCGGGCGTGGCGCCGGTAAATGCCAACCCGCGCTTTTCCGAGCCGGTTCCCGGCTTGGCGGCACACAGCATCCGTGAAGTCGACTTTCGGCGCGGCGCAGCAGGTGAAGCGCGCATTGTCACCACGCTTTCCGATTCGCAGGCCGGCATCAATATCCGCCAGCAGGCCGGCGGCGTGGTGGTTGATTTCATCGGCACCGACTTGCCCAAGTCCTTGCAGCGCCGCATGGATGTAGCCGATTACGGCACGCCGGTGCAGATCGTCGAAACCTACAAGCTGGGCAACAACACCCGCATGGTGATTCAGCCCAAGGGCGGCTGGGAATATTCGGCTTACCAGACCGACAACAACTTCATTGTCGAAGTGAAGAAGAGCGACGATGCGCTGAAGAAAACCGCTGACGGCAAGGTGAAATACACCGGCGAAAAGCTCTCCCTCAACTTCCAGAACGTCGAAGTGCGCTCGGTGCTGCATGGATTGCGCCGAAGGACGAGTTGCTGACTAAGGAAAAGCTCGAGTATGAAGCCCGCTCAGCGGTGGCCGATCTGGAGCCGATGACGACTGAATTCATCCAGCTCAACTACATGCGGGCCGATGAAGCGCAAACCATGTTGTATGGTTTCTCGATGGGCGCTTTTCTTAACTCGGCAGGCGGAGGCGTCAACTGCTCGGCGCAGGCGCAGGGCCTGGGCGGCGGCGCCGTGGCGCAGGCTTCGCAGCAAGGCAAGGGCGACAGTGATCAAAAGGTCCTGACCAAGCGTGGTCGTGCGACTTATGAACTCAAAACCAACACGCTGATCATCACCGATACGCCACGCAAGATCCAGGAGGTGCGTGAACTGCTCACCCGTCTGGATGTGCCTGCGCGCCAGGTCATGATCGAAGCGCGGGTGGTGGTGGCAACCGATGGCTGGAGTCGTGATCTGGGTGCGCGCTTGCGTTTTGCGGCAGGGAATAGCAGCGGCAGCAGGACATTCAGCGGAAATGGGCAGCGTCTCCCTTTAATAGGTCAAAGCGACCCTACCTTAATTACGACCCTGATCGATGCTGCCAATGGCAACTTCCTGGACCTGGAGTTGCGTGCGCTGGAGGAAGACAACCGGGGCAAGGTCATTTCCAATCCGCGTGTCATGACCACGAACCAGAAGCCGGCAGTGATCCTTAACGGTACCCAGATTCCCTACATTACGCCGCCTGCCCAACTGGGTGGCTATGCCACAGTGACGTTCAAGGATGCCTTCCTGTGCTTGCTGGTCGATCCGCAGATTCTGAACAACGACTCGATCATTCTGACTGTCGAAGTTCAGAAAGACGCGGTGCGTGAGATCGCGAACATTGGTGACAATCCAGCGATCGATACCAAGCGGATCAAGACGCAAGTGCGTGTGGGTAACGGCGAAACCCTGGTCTTGGGCGGGATTTTTGATGGCGATGAAAATGCAACGACCAGCAAGGTACCGTTCTTGGGCGATATCCCAGGATTAGGGAATCTGTTCAAGACCACCACTAAGTCGAACAGCAAAACCGAGCTGATCATTTTCCTGACGCCCCGCATCCTCGACGAACGCCTGTCGCTGCGTTAATTGCGCAAGCATCCAAAGCGCGGGTCACTCCCGCGCTTTTTTTCGTTTATTTTTCGCGGATTGCACCTTGCTTGGTGCACTGTCGTCAAAGCTGCCGTCCATTACAATGCCGCCATGAGCAAGCAAGACAATCTTTATCTCGTGGGTCTGATGGGCGCGGGCAAGACTACGGTCGGCCGCCTGCTGGCCAAGCATTACGGGTGCGGGTTTTTCGATTCGGACCATGAAATCGAGGCGCACACGGGCGTCAAGATTCCGGTCATTTTTGAAATCGAGGGCGAAGCCGGATTCCGCAAGCGCGAAGAGGCTGCGGTTGCCGAACTGACGGCCTTGTCGGGCGTGGTGCTGGCTACAGGGGGCGGAGCCATTCTGTCGCCTAACAACCGCGACCGGCTGCGTAAAAACGGCGTGGTGATTTATCTGCGTGGCACGCCCGAACATTTGCACGAGCGAACCCGCCACGATCGCAGCCGGCCGCTGCTGCAAACGGCTGATCCCCTGGCCCGGTTGCGCGAACTCTATGCGCAGCGCGACCCGCTGTACCGCGAAATTGCCGATATTGTGGTGGATACGGGGCGACAAAGCGTGTCGGGCATGTTGCGTGTGCTTTACGGGAAACTGGATTTGTTGCGGAGCGGATTGCCCTCGCCTGACAGGGTGGATTGAATGCGGCGGATCGTCTGGGCATTGTTGAGTTTTTGCCTGGCGGCCCCGGCCATGGCGATCGATTACCACGCGAACCCGGACGATTACCGTCGCCTCTTGCGTCGCTTGCAGCCGGGTGACCGTTTGTTGCTGGCACCCGGCGATTACCACCAGGGTTTGCCGCTACACCATCTGTCAGGACGCGCAGGACATCCCATCGTCATTGAATCTGGCAACCCGGCTGCGCCGCCGCGTTTCATCGCCCGGCCGCGTGTCAATACGGTCAGTCTGGTCGATGTGCGATATGTGAGCGTGCGCGATCTGGAACTCGATGGCCAAAACCTGCCGGTGGATGCAGTCAAGGCCGAAGGCCACAGCCGTTTTGCCGATTTCATCACGCTGGAAAGGCTGTATATCCACGACTATGCTGCGTCACAGCAGAACGTGGGCATCTCGACCAAGTGTCCAGCATTCGGCTGGGTGGTAAAAGGCAACCGTATCGAACGGGTGGGCACCGGCATGTACTTCGGTGATGCTGATGGCTCGGATGCATTTGTCAGCGGGCTCATTGAAGGCAACCGGATCAGCCACACGTGGGGTTACAGCCTTCAGATCAAACATCAAAAAATCCGTGCGGCAGAAGACGCGGATCGCCATGACACGCTGATCAGGTACAACGTATTTTCCAAACAGGGTGCGCCAGCCAGAGGGCAGGTGCGCCCCAATGTCCTGCTGGGGCATCTGCCATTGACCGGGGCGGGCAGCGCGGATCGTTATCTGGTCTACGGCAACCTCTTCTGGCACAACCCCGGCGAAGCCCTGTTGCAGGCGGAAGGCCGGGTTGCGGCTTACGACAATCTGTTCGTCAATGGCAGCGGCGATGCGATTCATATTCAGCCGCACAACGACGTGCCACGCGATATGGCGATTTTTTCCAATACCGTGCTGGCGTCGGGGGACGGGATTCGGGTACGCCGTGCAGGGAATACGGCTTATCGTCAGCACGTGATCGGCAATGTGGTTGCAGCCGCCATCCCTTTTCAGGGGGGTGAGACGGCACACAACCTGGCGCTGGCCTATCGCGCCGATTGCTTGAGCGCCTCCCCGCCTGAGCTGAACTCCTGTTTGCTTGCGGGCCATCCGCCACCGCGCGGCTTGCCGGATGCGCTCGTGCGTGAACTGGCGGCCCACCCGGACTGGCAATCAGCCGGGGCTCAGGATGGGAACCCCACCCCGGGTGCACGCCTTCCCGCGGCCTTGGTGCGTACCGTGGGCGCCGCCCCATGAGACGCGATACAGCGCCGTCAGTCCCGCTTCGTGGCCTGATGTGGCTGGGTGCGCTGGCCTACACCGTGTTTGTGGTCTACGGCAGTTTGGTGCCGCTGGATTTCCGCGCGTTGCCATGGGGCGAAGCAGTGTCACGATTTTCCGCAATCCCTTTTCTTGATCTGGGTATCAGCTCGCGGGCCGACTGGATGGCCAATTTGCTGTTGTTCATTCCGCTGACATTCTTGTGGATGGGGGTGTTGACCGCAGGTGCCGGCACTCTGCGAATTAGTCTCGTCACGCTGGCGCTGATTCCCGCCGCAGCCGCCCTGAGTGTGGGCATCGAGTTTACCCAGCTGTTTTTTCCGCAGCGCACGGTATCGCAGAACGACATCCTGGCTGAAATCCTGGGTGGCCTCATCGGCATATTGGTTTGGTGGGGGGCGGGTAGCCGTGTTCTTGAATGGCTGCACTCCTGGCAACGTCAGCATGCCCGCGCTGCGCTGGCTGAACGCCTGGCCTGGGTGTATCTGGCGGGCGTGCTGGTTTACAACGTCCTGCCGCTCGATCTGACCATCAGCCTGGTTGAGATTTTCCACAAATGGCAGGACGGCAAGGTCAATCTGATTCCGTTTGGCCGGTTGCCAGATGACGCTGCCTATGCGCTGTATGAAATCGCCACCGATGCCTTGATCTGGGTTCCTTTGGCCTTGTTGTGGCGGCTCGATGGCACACGCAGCACCTGGCGTGTGTGGGGAATGACACTTGCCACTGCAGCGTTGCTGGAGTGCATGCAGCTGTTTGTTTTTTCGCGGGTGAGCGATGTGACTGACTTGTTTACTGCAGCGCTTGGCGCCGCGCTGGGCAGTCTGGTGGGGAGCCGGTTGGCCACGCGCACAGCGCTGCAAGACCAGCCTCCGCCCTGGGCAAGCTGGCTGCCGTTTGCGCTGGCAGCGGGATGGATGGCCGCGTTGTGCTTCGTGTTCTGGTTTCCCTTCGACTTTCGTACCGATGGCGCGTTTATTAAAAGCCGTCTCGACTTCGTACAGCGGGTGCCGTTCGAGGTGTATTACTTTGGCACCGAATATCGCGCCATCACCGAGGTCTTGCGCAAGACCTTGTTCTTTGCGCCGCTTGGCGGCCTGCTGGCATGGGGCGTGGCGCGCCAGCCATGGCGTTGGCGCAGTCTGCTGTTTGCCGTGTCGATGCTGGTTCTGGCGGGGATGCCTGCCTTGGTCGAGCTGGGACAGGTGATGCTGCCGCACAAAATTGCTGATACCACCGATTTTCTGCTGGCCTGGCTGGGTGGGCTGGCGGGCTATGGGGTGGCGCGTCGCATGGCGCGGGCGCCGCGCCAGCTTGTGCCCCAGCAGAAAACCGTGACCCGGGAAGCTGTGCCCGTCACGACTGCACCTGCCGTGCGCGGCTATTTTTTCCTGGTACTCGGCGGTTTGAGCCTGTTGTTTTGGGCCGCAGCACATGCCCCCTTCGTCCCCTACAACGTGCGTGAGCTGTTTGGGCAGGATGCCCGCTGGTGGGCTGCCCCGTTGCTTGCACTGGCATGCGTCTGGCTGGCGGTGTGGCCATTGTGGCTGGCACGGCGCAAGGTGTCAGGCGGCACGCGTGCCGGGCAAGTGCTGCTTGGTTTGATGTTTTATGGTGTTGTCGTGTTTGGGCTGCTATGGACGGCGGTGCCGGTTGAAAGCCTGCATGATCTGGTCGGCAGCCCGGTGCTGAACTGGCCGGGACAGTGGGAAATCGGGCTGCGCTGGGTGGCGCTGGCAGCGGTGCCTGGTGCCTTGCTGTACCTGGCCGCGCAAACGGTGCGCCTCTGGCGTGGAAAGCGTCTGGGTGCGTTGCATTTTTGGTCGGCGATTCCGGCGCTGCTGTTGGCTTACTGGGGGGTAATGATCGAAGCCGCGACCGACAACCTGACCGAGCTTGTCGCCACCCCGCAGCCGCTTGCATTTGCCGCATTATGCGTCTGGCTCTACAGCCTGTTTTTCGTTGCAGCTTTGTTTGCCTCTCCCGTGAGCAAAGCGCAGCGCAGCGCACGCTTGATCGGATTGCTGATCTCGCTACCCTTGGCTATCGGGTTGTTGCACTTTGGGCTGGCAGGCGAAATCGATAAATATGGCCAGCAGTTTTCAGCCCTGCAGTTTCTGTTGAGCAGCGATCGCCAGCACTACGCCACCCAGCCTGTCATCTGGCTGCGTTACAGTGTGTTGCACACGCTTGTCATTGCAACGCTTGCCTTCATACAATGGCCGTTCTTTCGTTCCGCACCCTCCCGGCGTTCTCCCTCTCATGGCCCTGATTGACGTTTTTAATGGCGATGCCGATGGCATCTGCGCACTGCACCAACTGCGTCTGGATCACCCTGCCGAATCCGAACTGGTGACCGGCCCCAAGCGCGACATCAGCCTGCTGAAGCGGGTCAAGGCGCAGGCGGGCGACCAGGTCACCGTACTCGACATTGCATTGTCGAAAAACCTCGAGGCACTCGACGGCCTGCTCGAAGCCGGCGCGCAGGTGCGGTATTTCGACCACCACCAGCCTGGCGATATTCCTGCCCACCCGAATTTCGAACCGCATATCGACACCGATGCCAATGTCTGCACCAGCCTGCTGGTGAACCAGCATCTGGGCGGCAAACAGGTGTTGTGGGCGGTGACCGCTGCGTTTGGCGACAACCTCGCCGATGCCGCGCGGCAGGCTGCCCTGCCACTGGAGTTGTCCGCCGATCAGCTGGCGCAATTGCAGTCCCTGGGCGAATGCCTCAATTACAACGGCTACGGCGAAACGCTCGACGACCTGTTTTTCGACCCGGCCGAGTTGTATCGCCAGCTGCGGCCTTACGCCGATCCGTTCGCCTTCATCGCCGAGTCGGCTGCATATCAAACACTCAACGCGGGTTACCTGAGCGACATGGCGCGCGCCGTTGCGGTCAACGCGGCGGAGGCGCGCACCAGCGGCCGGGTTTTTTTGCTGCCGGCCGAAAAATGGGCGCGGCGGATTTCCGGTGTATTCGGCAACCAGCTTGCGGTCGAGTCGCCCGCGCAGGCGCATGCCGTGCTGACCGCCAAACCTGAAGGCGGCTATGTGGTGAGCGTGCGCGCACCGATGGTGGCCAAATCGGGCGCCGACACCTTGTGCAGCCAGTTTGAAACCGGCGGCGGACGCAAAGGCGCGGCCGGCATCAACCATTTGCCCGAAGCCGAACTGGCCCGATTTACGGCAGCCTTTTTCGATATTTTTCGCTGATTTTCCGGAACCGACATGAACCAGCTCATCGCACCTTACGGCGGCACTCTTATCAACCTGATCAAGCCGGCGCAAAGCGAGGTGCTCAAGCAGGAAGCGCTGGGCCTGCCCTCGCTCGATCTCGACTGGCGGCAGCAATGCGAACTCGAAATGTTGATGGTCGGCGCCTACTCGCCGCTCAGCGGGTTCATGACCCGCGCGCAATGCGCGCAGGTCGAAACGCAGCAACAACTGGATGACGGCAGCTTCTGGCCGCTGCCGGTCACGCTTGCCTGCCCTCCCAAAAGTGCCGCCACATTGAAAGCCGGCGACCGCGTCGCGCTGCGCGACGGCGAAGGATTCATGCTGGCCGTGCTCACCGTGAGCGATCTGTGGGAAGACGCGGGCACCTGGCACCTGGGCGGCGCGGTCGAAGGCGTCGCGGTGCCGCCGCATCCGGATTTTGCCTCGTTGCGCGCGACGCCCGCCGAGTTGCGCGCGCTGTTCAGCCGTCGCGGCTGGCGCAACGTGGTGGCCTGGCAGGCGCGCCAGCCGATGCATCGCGCGCAGTATGAGTTTTGCCTCAAAACCGCAATCGAAAACGAAGCCAATCTGCTGCTGCACCCGCAGGCGGGGGGCGACATTACCGATGCGCCGGCATATTTCGGCCTGGTGCGCAGCTTCATCACCATTCGTGAGCGCTTTCCTGCGGCGTCCACCCAGTTGTCGCTGCTGCCGGCGCCCCCGCGTGAAGCGAGCGTGCGTGCGCTGCTGCTGCGCGCCATCGTCGCCCGCAATTACGGCTGCGGACTGTTGATCGCTGGCGGGGAACATCAGCCAGACGGCGATTGCCGCCGTGGCGCCGACCTCAGCCAGGCCACGAGCGATTTGCCGACCGCAGAACTGGCGGAAAAGATCGGCGTGCGCCTGATCGCCTATCCACGCATGGTCTACGTCGAGGATCGCGCCGAGCATCTGCCCGAAGCCGATGCCCCGGCCGGCGCACGCACGCTGACCCTGTCCGGTGAAGAGTTCCAGCGCCGCATGCAGGCCGGACTCAAAGTTCCCGACTGGTACAGCTTTCCCGAAGTGCTGGCCGAACTGCACCGGCAAACCCCGCCGCGCGACCGCCAGGGCTTTACCGTGTTTTTCACCGGCTTGTCGGGCGCCGGAAAATCCACCCTGGCGCGTTCACTGGCTGCACGGCTGATGGAAATGGGCGGCCGCTGCGTCACCCTGCTCGACGGCGACATCGTGCGCCGCCATCTGTCATCCGAGCTGGGCTTTACCAAGGCGCACCGCGACATCAACGTGCGACGCATCGGTTTCGTCGCGAGCGAAATCACCAAGAACCGCGGCATCGCCATTTGCGCCCCGATCGCGCCCTACCGCCAGACCCGCCGCGACGTGCGCGCCATGATCGAATCGGTCGGCGGCTTCGTCGAAATCCACGTCGCCACGCCGATCGAAACCTGCGAAGGCCGCGATCGCAAGGGCCTGTATGCCAAAGCGCGGGCGGGTTTGATTCCCGAGTTCACCGGCGTGTCGGACCCTTATGAGATTCCGGAGAATCCGGAGCTGGCGATTGATACCACCGGTCTCGGCATCGATGAAGCGGTGCAGCAGATTTTGCTCAAACTGGAGCACGAAGGTTATCTGCGTTGACCGGTGGCCGATTTAGCGTAAAAAAACCGGTGTAAAAAAAGCCGACGCGTGCGTCGGCTTTTTTGTGGGAGCAGAAAAACAATCAAGCTGTTTTACGGCGGCGCATGGCAACCAGACCGGCCATGCCGATGCCCAGCAGCGCCAACGAAGCGGGCTCTGGAACGGTACCACCGGGGTCCGTGATGCTACCGCCGGTGCCGCCGATAATCACGGATCGAATTTCACCATTACCTGTACCAGTGGCTAAGGTCGGAATAGGTGAGAACCCGTTAAACCAATTGTGCCAAGGGCCGGCGCTCAGATCGGAATCGGTTAGGCCGGGAAACGCTGCATTGCCAGCGGGAGTTAAAGCAAGCCCGGAATTCTGGTCTACCGTGACCGTCACTGCGGGTAGCAAAGCTGTCAGCCACTGATAGCCGTTGGCTTGGCTGAAAAGACCGCCGCCGCCGCCGACGAAATTATTGATGGTCGATGCATAGGGAACATAGGTCGAACCACTGGTGCCCCCGCCAATATTGTCGCCAGAATCCATAATCAAAATGCCGACATTGTTGATATTGACCGAACCGACACCCGCGAAAAAGTCAGCAAACGAAGCGGTGGCGATGTTGGAGCGCGACCATCCTCCGCTTGCCAGGGTGGAGAGGTCAAACGCAGAATTTGCTGCGCTGGCGGCACTGCTGGTGCTGCCCAGCACGGCGACTGTTTGATTGCTGTTGGTTACGCCCGCACCGATGTTTTCGAGTGCACGCTGCATGAAGAACCAGCCGTCGTTATTGACCCCGCCTGAGGCAGAGCCATGGTCATCAGCGTCGGTTCCCGCAAGAATGAAAGGACCGGCGAATGCGGCCGATGAGCTTAAGCAGGCCGCAGCCAGTGCGAATCTAAGTGTGTTCATGGTTCCCCCTTGAAAGATTGAATTCTTAACAAAATTCGGGACTGAAGACGCTAGATGTGTGCTTGTGAATACGTCTCACAGTCCTTATGCAAAACAACTAGCATGAGACATGCCAAAATGATAATTTCTTTAAAAACCGTTTAAAAACATATTGATATTGATTTGCTTTGACGGGGATTTCCGGGGAAATCCTGCGGATTGTAAAATTTATCGACATCTGCCTGCCTATTTTGGTCTTGCCACGCTACCCGCCAGCATGCCCGCTGCGCTGGCCAGCAAGCCCACGAACTGAGGTGGCAAGGCCGCTTCGGGCGCGATGAATTCCATCGCTATCCAGGCCGCTAGGCCCAGCACAATCGACAGGCCGGCGCCGGCATTGTTGGCGCGCTTCCAGTAGAGCCCCGCCACCAGCGGCACGAAGGCGCAGGCCAGCGTGATCTTGTAGGCGTTGGCAACCATGGTGTGGATGCTGGTATTGCTCTGCAGCGACCATAGCGAGTAGACGACGACCAGCAGGGTGAAGACAACGACGACGCTGCGGGTGATCCACAGCAGTTTTGTCTGGCTCATGCGGTGGTGCGGCATGAGTTCCTTGATGATGTTTTCGGAGATAGTGACGGACGGCGCGAGCAGGGTGCCGGAGGCGGTGGACATGATGACCGAGAGCAGGGCGCCGTAAAAAATGATCTGCGCGTAGAGCGGCAAATGCGCCTTGACGAAGGCGGGTAGCACTTGCTGGGCGTCTTGCGCCAGCAGGCTGGCGGTCAGCGCGGGGTCGACCAGGGTGGCGGCGTAGGTAAGATAAATCGGCACGGCGGCGAAGGCGAAGTACAGCACGCCACCGACGAGGGTGCCCCACACGGCGATGCGTTCGTTCTTCGCGCTGTTGGCGCGCTGGAACACGTCCTGCTGCGGAATCGAACCCAGCCCCATGGTGAGCAAACCGGCGATGAAGGTGACAATCGCCGACCATTCGAGCGGCGGCCAGAATGTAAACTTTCCCGACGCGGCAGCGTGTTCAATCACCGGTGCCACGCCGTTGACCGCGGGCATGTCACCCACCAGTTTGGCAATCCATAGCAGGCCGGCAACGATCACCGTCATCTGCACCAGCGTGGTCAGCGCCACCGACCACATGCCACCGAACAGGGTGTAGAGCAGCACCACGGTCGCGCCGATGTAGATGCCCTGCACCTGGGTGATGATGCCGTCCGACAGCACGTTGAACACCAGTCCCAGCGCCACCACCTGCGCCGACACCCAGCCCAGGTAGGACAGCGCGATCGCGAGCGAAATCACCATCTCGACCGGCCGGTTGTAGCGCGCGCGGAAATAGTCGCCCAGCGTCATGAGCTTCATGCGGTACAGCGGGCGGGCGAAAAACAGGCCGAACAGGATCAGCGCGAGCGACGCGCCGAACGGATCGGCAATCGTGCCGCCGAGGTTCTCGGCAAGGAAGGTGGCGGGGATGCCGAGCACGGTTTCGGCGCCGAACCAGGTGGCAAACACCATCGCCACCACCACGATCATCGGTAGCGAACGCCCGGCGGTGATGTAGTCACTGGCGCTGTGGACTTTGGTGGCGGCATAAAAGCCAATGCCGAGCGAGACGATGAGATAGGCGATGACGAAACCGATCAGCATGGCGAGCCCTTATCGCAGAATGAAGTAAACCGCAGCGGTCGTTAAGGTGGCGAGCAGGCCGGCGATGACGCCGAGCCACCGATTGAGGACGTGTTGTTGCTGCAATATGAGGGTGAGGCCGGTTTCCAGCTGCGCCAGCCGGTTTCCGTTCAAGGACTGGTGCGCCAGACGCGGTAGTTGCGGCAGCAGCGCCGCCCACTTCGGCGCTTCGGTATTGAGGTTGTTGACCAGCGCGCGCCAGCCCATCTGTTCGTTCATCCAGCGTTCGAGGAAGGGCTTGGCGGTTTTCCACAGGTCGAGCTCGGGGTCGAGTTGGCGGCCGAGGCCTTCGATATTGAGCAGGGTTTTTTGCAGCAGCACCAGCTGCGGCTGGATTACGACGTTGAAGCGGCGTGAGGCCTGGAACAGCTGCAATAAAACGCGGCCGAAGGAAATGTCTTTCAACGGACGGTCGAACACCGGCTCGCATACCGCGCGCACCGCTGCTTCGAGTTCGTCCATGCGCGTGTCCGGTGGCACCCAGCCGGACTCCAGATGTGCCAGCGCCACCCCTTTGTAGTCGCGGCGGAAGAAAGCGAGGAAGTTGCGCGCAAGGTATTGCTTGTCGACCTCTGTCAGCGTGCCCATGATGCCGAAATCGAGTGCGATGTACTGCTCGGAGCCGGCGCGCACCAGGATGTTGCCGGGGTGCATGTCGGCATGAAAAAAGCCGTCGCGGAACACCTGGGTGAAGAAGATTTCAACGCCGCGCGCGGCGAGCGCGGGGATGTCGGTGCCGGATTCGCGCAGGCGCTCGATCTGGCTCACCGGAATGCCGTCCATGCGATCCATCACCATGACGTCGTGGGCGCAATAGTCCCAATACACTTCGGGCACCATCAGCAGCGGCGAGTCCTTGAAGTTGCGCCGCAGCTGCGAACAGTTGGCGGCTTCGCGCATCAGGTCGAGCTCGTCGCCCAGGTGCTTCTCGAACTCGTCGATGACTTCGCGCGGGCGCAGCCGCTTACCGTCGGCAAACAGCTTTTCGACCAGGCCGGCGGCGGCGTAAAGCAGCGACACGTCGTGCGCGATCACCGGCGCGATGCCGGGACGCAGGACCTTGACGGCGACGGCGGTGCCATCGTGCAGGCGCGCGAAATGCACCTGCGCCACCGAAGCCGAGGCGACCGGCATGGCGTCGAATTCGGCGAACACCTCGGCCAGCGGTTTTTTGTATGCAGCTTCCAGTGAGGCGATCGCCTCATTCGACGGAAACGGCGGAACGCGATCCTGTAGCAGCGCCAGTTCGTCGGCGATGTCGAGCGGAATCAGGTCGCGGCGGGTGGACAGCATCTGCCCGAACTTGACGAAAATCGGGCCCAGCGCTTCCAGCGCAAGCCGCAGGCGCATCCCGCGCGGCTGATTCAGCGGCCGCCAGAACAGCAGCGCTTGAACCAGCCAGCGCAGCGGGCGCACGCGTTCATGTCCCAGAAAGAACTCTTCCAGGCCAAAGCGCAGGCCGACGCTGAGGATGCGGAGCAGGCGCAGCAGTTTCATGGGTTGTCTGTTTCCAGAATGCGCAGCCGCGCTTCCAGTCGGGCGACGTCGTTGGCGAGCGTGTCCACTTCGCGATTGAAACGGCTGACATCGACGCCGCGCGCCATCAGTTCGGCTTCTTCCACCCCGTATTCGCTGGCGTTGCGGCCCAGTGCAGAGAAGGCTTGGGTGGCGTGGGACAGAATATCGCGGCCAAACTGATGCGCGCGGTGCGCAGCGATGTCGCCGACCAGCGGCGCGAGGTCGGCTTCGATATCCCAGCTCAACTGCTTGAACACGCGGTCGAGGGTGGCGAGCAGTGCCGGGTCGCCGCTGTAGTCGGCATGGCGCAGCGCGTCACGTCCGAAAAACGGCAGGCGGGCAAGCAGCGCAGGGGTGGGGCGGATGACGGCGTCGGGAGCGTCGATGGGCGCTTCGGAAAAATAGCCGTCGTCGGCAATCCGGAAATCCACCTGCACCAGCGACAGGTCAAAACGGACACTGGCGCCGGCATGACGCAACAGTGATTCAGACGCGCCGGGCGTCTGGCGCAGCAGGTGATTCAGGCTGCGCTCGATCAAGCCTGCGGTAATCAAACCTTGAAGCCTTTATGCAGCGCGACGACGCCCGCGGTGAGGTTGTGATAGCTGACCTTGGCGAATCCCGCGGTTTCCATCATCGTCTTGAGTTCTTCCTGCCCCGGATGCATGCGGATCGACTCGGCCAGATACTGGTAGCTGCCGGC
>NCHD01000045.1 GCA_002257045.1 Hydrogenophilales bacterium 16-61-112
GGCTCGGCCGGCGGTTGCGCCTGAATGCGCCGCACCAGATCGGCCACTACGCGCGCGGCGGTATCGAAATGCCGGGCGTCATGGCTGGCAAGCGAGACCGCAATCGCTGGAATGCCCAGCAGATAGCCTTCGGTCGCAGCGGCGACCGTGCCGGAATAAATGGTGTCGTCGCCCATGTTGGCGCCGTGGTTGATGCCGGAAATTACCATGTCGGGCAGATGGTCCAGCATGCCGGTGACGGCCAGATGCACGCAATCGGTCGGCGTGCCGTTAACGTAATAAAACCCGCTCGGCGCCTGGCGCAGCAGCAGGGGCCGGTCCAGCGTCAGCGAATTGGACGCACCGCTGCGGTCGCGCTCGGGCGCCACCACGGTAAGGTCGGCCAGTTCGCGCAGCGCGTCGGCCAGCGCAGCCAGCCCCGGCGCAAAATAACCATCGTCATTGGAAAGCAGGATGCGCATCAGCAGGTGCCTCGCGGCTGGGGAGACTCGCTATGCTGGACATTCATGGAGAAAAAGCGGGCTTCAAACATGCGGGCGATTCTAACACCGGGCTGCAGTTGATTCAGTCTGAACCGGGCATCGGGGCCGTTTGCTGCAGCCAGCAGCGCATTCCCGGCGGCCATTTCCGGCCAACCCGCAAATCAGTCATATTCAATGGTGTAAAAAATATCCATTCCGGTAGCCGTGCCGGTGGTCGCCTCGACCCGGAGTTTGGGCGAGAGCTGGTAAATCGCCTTGACGACCTGTTCCAGTCCATCGAGGCTTTGCCCGTAACTCATCATCAGCCTGGAATTGATGCGCTTGCCCACGCTCACCACGGTGGTCGCCAGGTCTTCCGGATTGCTCCCTTCGCGTATCTCGAAGCTGTCGATGGACAATGCCTCGGCCAGGCGGCTTTGCAGGCTGACGGATTCCGCCTGGCTTAACAGCGCGCCGGCCATCAACTGCAGCATGCCGAATTGCGCGCTGTCCCCCGTGTCCAGCCCATGCCCGAACACCATCCACGAAAGCGTTTCGGTATCCGGCATGGCGGGTTCGGAATACAGCTGGGCCCGTGGCCGCTCGACCGTGCCGTCGACCTTTACTCCGGCAATGACGTCGCCGGTCTTGCGCACAGCAAGAATGTCGAGGTTGGGGTTGTTGAGCGGTCCGGTAAAGCTGAGGATGCCGCGCGTGATGTCGAGCGTTTGTCCATACACCGAGTAACGCCCTTTGACCACCCGGATGCTGCCTTCGCCGCGCAGCAACTCGTTGCGGGTGAACACGCGGATGTTGCCGCCGAGACGGGCATCCAGTCCGGCGCCCTTGAACAGGAAATCGTCCCCCAGATCAAACCGCAGGTTCAGATCCAGCGGGGTGCGCCGGGTAATGGTCTCGGAACGCGGCGCTTGCCCGACCACCACCACATCGTCCGACAGCTGCGGACGGCTCGCTTCCGGCCGCTCCAGGCGCGCCTTGTCGGCACGCAGATCGCCGTCCAGCGTCACGCGCCCGTCTGCATAGCCCAGCCGGGTGTTGCCTGACAGCCACAGCATGCGGTCGCTGCGCGTAAACATCGCAAACTGCTCGAAGTTCAGCGTCAGGCCGCCAGCAGGGTTGCGCCAGGACGCTTCGCCCGTCAGCAAAATGCGGCCACTTTGCCCGAACAGGATGCCTTCGCTCACCTTGACGGTGTTGTCGTCCAGGCTGAGCTTAAGGGTGCCGTCGCGTACCAGAATGCCCTCTTCCGGCATGCTGAAGCGGATGCCGCTGGCCGCCAGCGTGCCGTTCAGTACCGGTGCCGCCAGCGTGCCGCTACCGGCGAGATCGAACGCGACTCGCGCATCCGCCTTGATTCCCGGCGGCAACAACAGCCGCAGCGCGCGCAGGTCCGGCAGCATTGCCTGGGCGCTCCAGTTCGTGGGCGCGCTGCGCAGCAAAACCAGCTTGGCGCCCTCCCGCGTCAGGCGGGTGCGGCCTTCTGCATGCAATCGCCCGGTTGCGGCAGTCTCGACATCCAGCCGGGCGCTGACCTGATTCAACGCCGCCTGCAGGTCCAGACTGAGCGCGGTCAAGCCGAGCTTGAGCACCGGGTCGGTAAACGTCACATCGCCCGACTGGCGGCGCAATGCCACACGGCCATCCAGCGCGTTGCCCAGCCGGATATCCCATTCGCCGCTCAGCCGCAGGTCGGTGCGCAGCGGCGGCGGCTGGTCCAGCAGATCCAGCAAGGGCGCGATCGGCAGGTCGACAAGCTTGCCGCGCGTTGTGATCGTTGTGATCTGGCCGGCCTCGAGCGCCAGGCTGTCCAGCGTGATGCGCCCCCCCGCCAGGCTGAATGCGGCCGCGTCGATGCGTTGTGCCTGGCGGCCCAGACTCAGACTGGCGGGTGCCAGCAGGCGCAGCGGCCAGGCGCCGTCGAGCGTCGCCTGCTGCAGACGGCCATGCCACACCTGCGCGGCGTCCAGTCCGCCTTGCGCGCGCAGCATGAGCTGCCAGTCGGGCAGTCGGGCATCGAGTTCGATGCGGTGGGCGTTGCGTCGCCCCTGCACCACGGCGCGGGCCGAGGAAACCGTCTGCCCGCCCAGCGCCAGCCCACTGCCCAGCAGCTCGCCATTGAACACACCACTTGGCGACGCTTGCATGTCGAGGCGCAGGTCCAGGCTGTTGGCAGCAATGCCACCGGGCAGCCGCAACCCGCGCGCTTGCGCATTCATCTTGATCTGCGGTTGCCTGGGGTTGCCCGACACTTTGCCTGCGCTGTCCAGTTGACCAGCCAGTGCCACGCCCAGATAGCGTGTTCCCAGTCGCGCCAGCCGGTTCAGCGCCGGCGCGTGAATCAGCCACGTTGCCTGAACGCGGGATTTTGAATAATCGCCGCTCAGCTGCACCGTATTGCCTGCCAGGTTCACATCCACCTCGGCATCAAACAGACGGCCAGCGGCAAAATTCACCCGGCCCTTGCCCACCACCGGATGGCCTTCCAGCTGGCCTGGCGGCAACTCGAAACCCGCCTTGAGGCTGAAGCCCGGTTTCAGCGTGCCCGAAACCTCGCCCCGCGCATTGAGCCGGGCCTGCGGAAACGCGCCGAAACGAGCCGGATTGAAGCGCGCGATATCGAATTTGGCGCTGAAAGCCTGGGTGCCGCCCAGATTCATGCGTCCCGACGCCGCCACCTGGCCGCCGTGCTGGCCACTCAAATCTAGCGTTTCCAGCAGCAGCGAGCCCGCATCGTGCGTCAGCGCGAATTGCCCCTGGCCATAGTTGCCGTCAATTCGGGCGTGCAGGCGCTGGCGGGCGCTGTCGCCGCTCAACTGCAACGCCGTTTGAATGCGGCTGGCATACAGGCTGCTGTGCAACCCGGCCAGATTCAGCTGATCGCTGTCGAGGTTCAGCGTAAACCGGCCGCCGCGCCACTGGCCGTCGCCCGCCAGCCGGCCCGCCGCGCCGAGGTCGATTTCCAGCGCGCTGAAATCGGCGTATCGGGCATCGCCGAGCACCGCGCCGACCAGTTGCACCAGCGGCAAGCGGCCGCTATCGAGTTTGCCGGCATCGGTGTTGCTCAAACTGAAACTGCCCAGCAGGCGCTGGCCCGGCTGCTGCTCGAATACGCCCGAAAACGCCAGCCGGGCGGTCGGCGCGCCCGCTGCCCATTGCGCCGGATTGATGCCCTGCCCTGCCACCAGCAGGCGCGGCAGCAACAGATCGGCAAACGGCGCAACTTCGCCCGACGCCAGCGCGTTCATGTCCTTGGCCGTGGCGTCCAGCTTGAACTGGATTGCTTCCAGCCGGCCCTGCAGATCGAGCCCGGCTTGCGCCGGCAAGGGGTCGCCACGCACGGCGTCGAAGCGGCCGCTCAAGGCAAACGGCGCGTCCTGCGCGATGCTCGCCTGCCCGCGCACATTGCCCCAGGGCGTCACCAGCGACTCGAGTTGCAGCTGCCACCGCGCGCCGGTTCCCGCCACACCCAGGAGAACATCGGCAAAACGCAGGGTCTGGCCGGCCTTGAGGATGTCGAGCCTGGCCAGTTCGATACGCGCCGGTTCCAGCACCAGGCCGAACGGCAAGTGCAGGCTGACAGGCAGCGTCGACGGCTCGACGCTGGGTTTGAGCATCTCCACCTCGACCCGCTGCGCGCTGAGCTGCTGAATCACCAGACGGCGCTGCCACAGCGCACGCGGCTGCCAGTCCAGACGCGCCTGTTCAACCCGGATGCGCTGGGTGGCGCTGTTGAATTCCAGGGCCCGCACGGCAAGCGAGGGACTCAGCAAATGGCCTTCGACGCCTTCTATTTTGAGTGTGCCCTGGCTCACGCTCGACAGTTCGTGGGTCAGCCAGCGTATCCCGTCCGGAGTCGTAGCCAGCCAGCCCAGCCCGCCGAGCAAGGTCAGCAGCAGCAGGACGAGCGCGACACAAGTCCACAGCAGGCGCTTCAAAATGCCACCCCCAGCTGGAACTGCAGCAGCACATTGCCGGTTTCCTTTCCGTAGGCCAGATCGACATTGATCGGACCGATCGGCGATTTGTAGCGCGCGCCGACGCCCACCCCGAAGGCCGGCACCAGTTCATTGAAACTGTCCGCCGCATCGCCGGCGTCGACAAACACCGCCGCGCCCCAGGTCGGGGTAAAGAAATAGTTGTATTCCACACTGGCAGTCGCCAGATTGCGAACCGGTTCCACCCCGCCCGGCACGTCGAGGCCCAGGCTCTGGTATTGATAGCCGCGCACCGAGTTTTCACCGCCGGCGCGAAACAGGAAATCGGAGGGAATGCCGTCACGGCCGTCCGCCAGTATTGCGCCCAGTTCGCCGCGCAGGATCAGCCGCCCCCGGGGTCCCAATCTGAAAAACTCGGTATGGCGGCCATACAGCCGCACAAAGCTGGCGTCGGACAGCAGCGCGTCCGACGCCCCCGCCACCTGCAAATGCGTGATATGACCGCGCACCGGATAAAACGCCCGCCCATCGGTCCGGTGCGTCCATGCATAGCCCAGACTGAGCGCCTGATTTTGCGTGCTCGCCGTCTGGCCCAGTGTCTGATTCTCAATCTGATATTGCAGCGACAGCGTGGCATCGATGCGGTCGCGCTTGCGATTGCGGCTCACCCCGGTTTTCCAGGTCTCGGTGACCAGGCCTTCGATATCTTTCTGGATGTACGACACCAAAGCACGGTTTTCATAGCCCCGGGCCGAACGTGGCCAGGCCAGCTCGACCAGCCCGGAGTTTTCTCCGGTCTCCAGCTTGAGTCCCAGCTTCAGTCGCACCCCTGCATCGAACATATCGCGGTGCAGATACGTCGCCTGCACCCGGGCGCCGGTATCCGTGCTGTAGCCGACACCCAGGCTCACCTGCTTTTCCTTGCGCTCGGTCACCGACACCAGGATCGGAACCGCCGTCGCCTGCGCTGGATCAGGGTCAACCTGCACGATCACCTGGGTAAAGTACCCGCTGGCCTCCAGCGCCTGCTGAAAGTCCTGCAACTGCACTTGGCGGTAAGGCTCGCCAGGCACAGTCGGGTTCAGTGCCTGGATCACGCTGTCGGGATAACGCTCGTTGCCGCTGATTAGCAGCGGACCATAAAAAAACGCCGGGCCGCTATCGACGACCAGCGAAAGCGTAGCGCGCTGTGTCGCCGGATCGACCTTGGCCTCGCTGCCGGCCAGGCGTGCCGCCGGATACACATTCTGCAGCAGCGGTCGCAACGCAGCCAACTTGGCCGCATCCCAATCCGCTTGGCGAAAAGGCATACCCGGCTTCAGCGCAAAGTTGGTCTGGATCCGTTCACGCAAACGCTTGTTGCGCGCGCCCAGCCTGGCCTGACTGGTCTCAGCTGGACCCTCCCCGGCAATGGCTCCCTCGAAACGGATGCTGACTCCCTCGATCGAGGTGCGCGGCCCTGCCTCCACTGAATAGCGCACGACCTGAGCTGCACCCGAACTCTCGATAACCGAACTGATCCGGGGAGAAAAATAGCCCTCAGTCGCCAGTAACTCATGCGCCGTTTTCAGGCTGGCCTGCTGCAGGCGCAGCAACTCCTCCGCCGTCACGTCCCCCCCCAGGCGCGCCGCGCGAGCGGTTTCAAGGTACTGCTGCAGCATCGGTCTCAATTCATCAGGCGCATCAACCTGCACCTCCATCGCATGCGCGGCAGGAGAGACCACCCCGAACAGGGACAGCAATACGAGAAGGAAAAGATGGCGTCGCAAGTACTGAAGTGGAAAAGCAGGACAAGGCAGGATTCTAGGCGAGAACCCGCCTCTCCAAGCCAAACGGCGAGTGCGTTCTTCTCGATCCCCGGCATCGATGTAAAAAGCCCGGAGAACTTTTATTCAGGGAACGGCTCAATGCATTACACTTGAAACAGCAACACAAGGGGGCGACCTGGTTTCGACGGGGGTCGCGAAGCAGCGCAGGGCATACCGAGGGTCAGAGTACCTCGTAAATCCAACTGAAAATCGTTTAAACGCAAACGACGAAACTTACGCTCTAGCCGCTTAATTGCGCTAGACCCTACACCAGCCAGCATACGGGTTGGGCCGGGCAACCGGCAGTAGGGTAATCTCAGTATGATCGTGGCTGTCCGGGTGGCTTGGGCAGACATTAAATCAAGGCCACTCGCCAAAGTTCAGCCTGTTCGGCGGGCGTAACCCAGGTTAAAGCAATAAATCACCGGACTAAGTATGTAGATCTGTCTGTAGAGGGCCTTCGGACGCGGGTTCGATTCCCGCCGCCTCCACCAATATTGAAACACCAACCGTTCTCGGTTGGTGTGCCGTTAAGCATAACGTGACCAAATGGTCACGTTATGCCCTTTGTTGCACGAGCGACTGCCGGCGAGCGGTTTGATGCGCTTACTTCAGCCGCATGTCGTTCTTGACGCCAACGACACCACTCACGCCGCGCGTAACGTCGACCGCCTTGTTGATGTCGGCCTGGGAATTGACGAAGCCGCCCAGTTGAACCACGCCCTTGAAAGATTCGACATTGATCTCGGTCGATTTCAGCGTGGGTTCATTGAAGATGGCTGCCTTCACTTTGGTGGTGATGACCGCATCGTCAATATATTCACCTGTTCCTTCTTGTTTGGACGTCGAAGCGCAGCCCACGAGAGAAGCCAGCAGAAAAGCAGAAAGTACAGTGGCAAAACGATTGGGTTTGGTCATAAGCAATGCTCCTGAAAAGGATTGAACCTGTAGCAACCTGGATCACGTGAGGTGATCAGGGTTAATACCCGTTACACATTGCCCTTTCACAAGCCGGCACGCGATCAGTTCCCCCCGGCTTTGCTCGCGGTGGCCATCCGATCGCTCAAGAAGGCTTTCAGGGCTGGTGCTGCAAGCGGCCGGCTGAACAGAAACCCCTGGGCTTCCTGGCAGCCTTCCTCACGCAGAAATGCCAGCTGCTCCTCTGTTTCGACCCCTTCTGCGAGGGTGCCAAGGCGCAGACTGCGTGCCAGCTGGATCACCGCGCGAACGATGGCGGCATCGTCCGGATCCGTGCTGATGTCGCGCACGAACGAGCGGTCGATTTTGAGTTTGTCGACCGCAAAGCGCTTGAGGTAGCTGAGCGACGAATAGCCCGTACCGAAGTCATCGATCGACAGGCGAACGCCCAGCGCCTTCAGTCGCCGCACCGTTTCGAGATTGTTTTCCGCGTCCTGCAGCAGGATGGATTCGGTCAGTTCCAGTTCCAGAAGAGGGGCCGGCAAGCCGCTTTGTTCGAGCGCGCCCGCCACGGTGTCGACCAGGCCGGGACGGCGAAACTGCAGGGCGGATAAATTGACTGCGATGCCCAGTTCGGGCCATCCGGCCTGACGCCAGGATTGCGCCTGGCGACAGGCTTCTTCCAGTACCCAGACGCCAATCGGCACGATCAGGCCGCAGTCTTCCGCGACGGGCATGAAGCGGGCCGGCGCGACTTCGCCCAGTTCGGAATTGTTCCAGCGCAGCAAGGCTTCCACGCCGATCACCTTGCCGCTGGCGATCGCCAGTTGCGGCTGGTAATGCAGAGAAAACTCGGCGCGGGTCAGCGCCTGGTGCAGCCGGTTTTGTAGCAGCAGATGCTCATGCGCCTGGACGTTCATCTGCTCGTTGTAAAAACGGTAGGCGTTGCGCCCTGCCCCCTTGGCGTTGTACATCGCGGTATCGGCTTTCTGCAGCAGGCTGTCGAAGTCGCGGCCATCTTCCGGGAACATGGCGATGCCGATACTGCCCGAGGTGTTGAGCACATGGCCGTCGATTTCCACCGGGTCGGACAGGCGCCGGAGGATTTCGCCGGCGATTCGCTCGACCGTTTCCTGATTCGGAATATTGTTCAGCAGCAGGATGAATTCATCTCCGCCCTGGCGACTGATGGTGTCGCTCTCGCGCGTGCAGTGCGACAGGCGCGTCACCATCTGCAGCAGCAGCCGGTCGCCCGAGGCATGCCCGAGAGTGTCGTTCACCACCTTGAAATTGTCGAGATCGACAAACAGCACCGCGATCCGGGTTTTGGCGCGTTCCGACAGGCTGAGCGCCGGGGCAAAACGGTCGCGCAGCAGGACGCGGTTGGGCAGGCCGGTCAGGGCGTCGTGGTGAGCCAGAAACTCGATGCGCGCCTCGGCCTGCCTGCGTCCGGTAATGTCCTGGCAGGCGCCGTAGAGGCGGGTTTTCCCGGACGCGTCCGACTCCACTGCCCTTGAATAGGCCCGTGCATAGTGGATCGAGCCGTCCCGCGCCAGGATGCGCAACTCGCATTCGCTGCGCTGCCCTGCCACGAGATAGCGAATGTTGCGGTCGAATTCGGGCAGATCGTCCGGATGGACAAAATGACGCCAGCAGCCCTGGGCCAGGATTTCGTCCAGCGTATAGCCGAAAATCCGCTCCGTCGAGGCCGTCGCCCAGTCGATGGCGGCAAACCCGTCATCCGAGTGGATGCAGGAATACAGCAGGTCGGTCGCGACATTGGAAATCAGCCGGTAGCGCTCCTCGCTGGCGCGTAGCGCCTGCTCCATGCGCTTGCGCTCGGTGATGTCGACAAAATTGACCACCGCCCCCACCAATGCGCCATCGCGAAAAACCGGGTGCGACCAGTATTCCACCGGAAAACTGCTGCCGTCCTTGCGCCAGTGCACCTCGTTTTCGATATGGGTGGGCCTGCCCTCCAGGGTTGAGCAGCGGACGTGGCACTGTTCGACGGGATAAGGCTGACCATCCGGATAGGAATGATGAATCAGCGGATGCATGCGCTTGCCAAGCAATTCGTCCTGCGTGTAGCCCAGCATCCTGAGACAGGCCGGGTTGACGAACGTGCAGACGCCCTGGATGTCGACGCCAAAAATCGCTTCGGGTGACGCCTCCAGCAGCAGGCGAAACCGCTCCTCGCTCTGGCGCAGCGCCGTCAACGCGGCGCGATGGCCGAACGCCACGCCCAGATCGACGGCCAGCTTTTCCAGCAGTAGCTGTTTTTCCGGCCCGAACGCATGGGGTTCGGCGGCATACACGTTGAGTGAGCCGACCACCTTGCCCTGCACCCGCAGCGGCGTTGCCGCCGACGAGCGGTACCCCTGAGCCCGGGCGCGTTCCCGCCACAGGGCAAACCGCGCGTTGTTTTCCGTGTCGTCGTTGATCACCGTTGCGCCGCTGCGGATGGCGGTGCCGGTCGGCCCCTGCCCCTGCGGCGAGTCGTCGCAGCGGACATCCAGCCGGGCCAGGTAATCCTCGACAAAACCCGCTTCGGCCAGCGGCCGCACCTGCACACCATCCGGATCCAGCATACCGATCCAGGCCATGCGGAACAGACCGTCCCGAACCAGTTCCTGGCAAATACCCGCCATCAACTCCTGCTCGGGCAGATCCTGCATGAGCATTTCATTGACGGCGGCAATCGTCTGCAGAAACTGGTTACGTCCCTGGGCCAGCAGGGTCTCGCGCTTTTGCCGGGTGATTTCGTGCAGGCTGCCCACCATGTGCAATGGCTTGCCGTCGCTGTCGCGCGCCATCACCTCGCCGTGGTTTTGCACCCAGATCACGCTGCCGTCCACACGCTGGATGCGGCACTCGTACTCAAACGCGGCATGGCCGGTGAGACAGTCCTGGATTGCCGCCATCACGCCATCACGCTCGTCTTGATGCACACAGGCCAGCGCGTCCTGCCAGGGGTGTTCGGGCAGGCGCGGGTCAAGCCCCATGAGTCGTGCCCACTGCGGGTTGTGCACGATGCGCCCGCTGCCCAGTTCCCAGTGCCAGACGCCCTCGCCGCTGATCGCCAGTGCGTAGGCCTGGTGGTCCGGGTGGAGGGATGGGTCGTTCGTCTTGCCTGCCTTGCGCACGGCTGCGGGGTCGAGCCCCTGCGCCAGCAAGGCCTTGGCTGCCTGGCGGCGTGCTCTTGCCTGTTTGAGCGATACGTCGGGGTACACCCCCAGCGCCAGCGTTTTGCGCTTGCCTTCAAACCGGTAATCGAGCCGCCAGTAGCGCGATCCTGCGGGCTTGAGTAGCAGATACATGCCGCCGCCGTCAGCCAGTTTGAGCGGTTTGCTGGCCGGCCTGGCGTTGCGGATCAAGCTGACTGTGAGAGGAACTGCAGCACGCGCCATGGCAGAATCGACCGAAGATGAACCCCAGTCATCCTAATCCTGCCGATGCCGTCATGTATACCGTCAAAGGTGCTTGTTTGACTGGTACAAAATACCTGTGAAGCGACCTTGCCGGGCGCTCCGGGGTCTCCCGCGGGGGGGCTGGCTTGCTCCTTTACAGGCGTTTCTCACCGAGACCCGGGCTACGCAAGTTACCGCGGCACGACACGGGCATTCGTTCCGCTGCCCTCGACTCGCACGCGCATGCCATCGCGCAAACGGTTGTCCACCGGCTGCGTAATCGTGACGCTTCCACCGGTGCTCATGTTGACGATGATCCGCTGGGCATCCTGTTTTTGACCCAGCTTGCTCTCGGCATAGGTGCCCGCCACGCCACCCAGCACCGCGCCCGCCACCGTGGCCGTGGTGCTGTCGCCTATGCCGGCACCCAGCAGACCACCCGCCACCGCGCCTGCGGCTGTGCCGACGCCGAGCTTGTACTTGTCATCGACCTGGATGGTTTCCAGTTGGACGATAGTGCCGTTCCGATCCGACTGGCTGGCCGTTGAACTGTTCGTTTCGCCATATTGCGTTCCCCCCAGGCTGCCCATTTCCGCACACCCGCCGGCCAGACTTGCCACCAAAAGTAACGACACTGTGATGTGTGGACGCATGACGACACTCCTTTAAACGGGTTGGGATATTCAATATAGGTAATCGCAGACTGTTTGGCGCGTATCGCGCCAAACAAGACGCTGGTTGAGGGAATCAACGGCGAAAGCTGCCTGCGACTGCCGGACGCCGGAAGGCCAGGACCCGACGTCCCGGCCGCCCATCAGCCCGCAGCAAGCGGCGGCTTACTGCCAGCCGCCGCCCAGCACCTTGTACAGCATCACGCGGTTGGCGGCGTCGGCCAGACGCACGATGATCAGATCCTGCTCGGCGAGGTAGAGCGTGCGCTGGGCGTCGAGCAGGCCAAGGTAGCTGTCCACTCCGCCCTGGTAGCGCGCATCCGACAAGCGGAAGCCCGCCTGCGTGGCGTCGAGTTGCTGACGCCGCGCATCGACCTGCTCGGCGAGCGTGGCACGCTCGGCGAGGGCGTCGGCAACTTCGCGGAATGCGGTCTGGATGGCTTTCTCGTACTGCGCGACGTTGATGTCGCGCTGCACTTCGGCGACGTCGAGGCTCGCCTTCAGGCGGCCGGCCTCGAAGATCGGAATGCGGATCTGCGGCATGAAGCTCCAGGTGCCGGATCCGCCATCGAACAACCCCCCCAGCGTGCTGCTGGCGGTACCGGCAGCAGCGGTCAGGCTGATGCGGGGAAAGAAGGCGGCGCGCGCAGCGCCGATGCTGGCGTTGGCGGCACGCAGGTTGCGCTCGGCCTGCAGAATGTCGGGCCGGCGGGCGAGCACGTCGGACGGCACGCCTGCCGGCAGCTCGGTCACGGCGCTGATGTGGTCGGTCAGCGTGGCGGGCAGCCATTCGGCGGGCACCGTTGCGCCGGCGACCAGCGCGAGCGCGTTCTCGTCCTGCGCAACAAGAGTGGTGAAACGCGCCACATCGGCACGCGCGCCTTGCAGCAGCATCTGCGACTGGTTGTATTCGAGCGCCGAGACGGCACCTTCTTCGGCGCTGCGGCGGATCAGGTCGCGCGACTTCAGCCGCGTCTCGTAGGTGCTGCGTGCCAGGGCGAGGCGTTCGCGGTCGGCACCCAGCGTCAGCCAGACGTTGGCGACTTCGGCCACCAGGCTGATCTGCACGCTGCGGCGCGCCTCTTCGGTGCCGAGGTAGGTTTCAAGCGACGCTGCATTGAGGCTGCGGATGCGGCCGAAAAAATCGAGCTCGTAGGCGGAAAAGCCAATCGTTGCGCTGTACTGGCGGTTGATCTGGGCGTTGCCGCTGACGGTGAGGTCGCCCGGCAGGCGCTGCGCGGTTTGCCCGCCGCTGGCGCCGACAGCCGGAAACAGGTCGGCGCGCTGGATGCCGTATTGGGCGCGCGCCTTTTCGATGTTGAGCGCTGCGATGCGCAGGTCGCGGTTGTTGGCCAGCGCCAGCGCGATCACCTCGCGCAGCTTTACATCGGCGAAATAGTCGCGCCAGGCGATGGCGTCAGCCGGTGTGGCCTCCCCTGCTGCTGATGCAGCCTGCGGGAAAGCGGTCGGCACCGGTGGCGCGGGGCGCTGATAGTCGGGCATCAGGGTGCAGGCGCCGGTCAGGCTGGCGGTGAGCACGATGCTCAGGGTGCGGAGCGTGCTCATGGTTTGACCTCCTGTGGCGCCGCAACCGATACGTTGCTGTCGGGGTGCGGCTTGTCCTTGAAAATGCGCTTGATCATCACGTAGAAAAGCGGCACGAAAAAGATGCCGAGCGCGGTGCCGATCACGGTGCCGCCGAGCACGCCGGTGCCGATCGCGTTCTGGCTGCCGGAGCCGGCGCCGGTGGCGAGCACCAGCGGCAGCACGCCGAGGCCGAAGGCAAGCGAGGTCATCAGGATCGGGCGCAGGCGCATGCGGATGGCCTCCATCGTGGCGGTGAGCAGATCCTTGCCCTCCTCTTCCATCTGCGCCTTGGCGAATTCGACGATCAGGATCGCGTTCTTCGACGACAGGCCGATGGTCGCCAGCAGGCCGACCTGAAAGTAGATGTCGTTCGACAGCCCGCGCCCGGTGGCGGCGAGCAGCGCGCCGAGCACGCCGAGCGGCACCACCAGCATCACCGCGAACGGCACCGACCAGCTTTCATACAGCGCGGCCAGACAGAGGAACACGACCAGCAGCGACAGCGCATACAGGGCCGGCGCCTGCGAACCGCTGCGGCGTTCCTCGAATGAGGTGCCGGTCCACTCGTAGCCGAAGCCGGGCGGCAGCTTTGCCATGATTTCCTCCACCGCCAGCATCGCCTCGCCCGACGACAGGCCGGGCGCGGCCTGGCCCAGCAATTCGACCGACGACTGGCCGTTGTAGCGTTCGAGCCGCGGCGAGCCGAAGCTCCATTTGGCCTGGGTAAAGGCGGAGAAAGGCACCATCTCGCCGGCCTTGTTGCGCACATACCACTTGCCGAGATCGTCCGGCGTCATCCGCGCGCCGGCGTCGGCCTGCAGGTAGACCTTCTTGATGCGGCCGCGGTCGATGAAGTCGTTGACATAGGTGCCGCCCCAGGCGGTGGACAGCGTGTCATTGATGTCGGCCACCGTCACCCCGAGCGCGCCGGCTTTGGCGTGGTCGATTTCGAGCTGGTATTCGGGCGTGTCGTCCTGACCGTTGGGGCGCACGCCGACCAGCCGCTTGTCCTGCGACGCCATGCCGAGGAACTGGTTGCGCGCGGCGATCAGCGCGTCGTGGCCGAGGCCGGAGCGATCCTGCAGCTGCACATTGAAGCCGCTCGAGGTGCCGAGCTCGATCACCGCCGGCGGTACGAAGGCGAACACCATCGCCTCACGGATTTGCGAGAACGCGCCCATCGCCCGCGCGGCCACCGACTTGACGTCCATGCCGGGCCCCTTGCGCTCGTCCCAGTGCTTCAGGTTGACGAAGGCGATGCCCATGTTCTGGCCGCCACCGCCAAAGCTGAAACCGGCCACGGTGAACACCGCGCGCACCGTGTCTTTTTCATCCTGCAGAAAATGCCGCTCGACTTTTTTCAGTACGTTCAGCGTGCGTTCCTGGGTGGCGCCGGCAGGCAGCATGATCTGGTTGAACAGGATGCCCTGGTCTTCTTCCGGCAGAAACGAGGTCGGCATGCGCACGAACAACAGGCCGAGCACCACGACGATCGCCAGATAGATGCCCACGAAGCGCACGCTGCGCTTGAGGATGCCACTGACCGCCGTTTCGTAGCGCTGCGTGTTGCGCGCGAACATGCGATTGAACCAGCGGAAAAAGCCGCCCAGCACGCGGCCTTCATCGTGACCGTGGCCCTTTTCCACCGGTTTGAGCATCGTCGCGCACAGCGCCGGGGTGAACACGATCGCCACCAGCACCGACAAGGCCATGGCGGCGACGATGGTGATCGAGAACTGGCGATAGATCACGCCGGTGGAGCCGCCGAAGAACGCCATCGGCACGAACACCGCCGACAATACCAGGCCGATGCCGACCAGCGCGCCGGTGATCTGGCGCATTGATTTCTTGGTCGCCGCCTTCGGCGACAGGCCTTCCTCAGTCATCACGCGCTCGACGTTTTCCACCACCACGATGGCGTCGTCCACCAGCAGGCCGATCGCCAGCACGATGCCGAACATCGTCAGGGTGTTGATCGTGAAGCCAAACGCCGCCATCACGCCGAAGGTGCCGAGCAGCACCACCGGGATCGCGATGGTGGGAATCAGCGTGGCGCGCAGGTTTTGCAGGAACAGGAACATCACCAGAAACACCAGCGCAACCGCCTCGACCAGCGTCATGACCACCGACTTGATCGAGATGCGGACGAAGGGCGTGGTGTCGTAGGGCACCACGGCCTCGACCCCGGCCGGGAAATAGGGCTGCAGCTCGGCGAGCTTGGCACGCACCGCATCGGCGGTTTCCAGCGCGTTGGCGCCGGCGGCGAGCTTGATGCCGACCCCAGCAGCGGGCTCACCGTTGAAGCGCGCCATCGTACCGTAGTTTTCGGCGCCGATCTCGACCCGGGCCACATCGCCCAGGCGCACTTCGCCGCCCTGTGCCGAGGTGCGCAGCAAAATGGCATTGAACTGTTGCGCATTCTGCAAGCGGCTTTGCGCGGTGATCGTCGCGCTGAACCCCTGGCCCGGCAGCGATGGCGTGCCGCCAAGCTGGCCGGCCGACACCTGCGTGTTTTGCGCCTGGATCGCGGCCTTGACGTCGGCGGGCGTGAGAGTGAAGCTGTTCAGCTTGGCCGGATCGAGCCACACCCGCATGGCGTACTGCGAGCCGAACACCTGTAGTTCGCCGACGCCGGTAACGCGCGACAGCGGATCCTGCAGGTTGGACACCACAAAGTCCGACAGGTCGTTCGCGTTCAGCTTGCCATCGGTCGAGGCAAAGCCCAGCACCATAAGGAAATTGCGCGCCGATTTTGCCACCTGCACGCCTTGCTGTTGCACCGCCTGTGGCAACAAGGGCAGTGCGGTCTGCAGCTTGTTCTGTACCTGCACCTGGGCGATATCGGGATCGGTGTCGGCGCTGAAGGTGAGCGTTACCGTGGCGCGGCCGTTGGCATCGCTCGACGAGTTCATGTAGAGCAGGCCGTCGAGGCCGGTCATCTTTTGCTCGATGACCTGGGTCACCGAGTCTTCCACCGACTTGGCCGACGCGCCGGGATAGCTGGCGTTGATGGCGATGGCCGGCGGCGCGATGGCGGGATATTGCGAAATCGGCAGGCCGAGGATGGACAGCGCCCCCGCCAGCATGATGACGAGGGCGATGACCCACGCGAAAATGGGCCGGTCGATGAAGAAATTAGCCATGGTCGCCTACCTCACCTGGCCACAGGGGCGGCAGCCGGGGCAGCCGCAGCAGCGGCCGCATCCTGCACTTGCACCGGCGCGCCGGGCTTCACTTTCTGCAGGCCTTCGACGATGACATGGTCGCCGGCGGCGAGGCCTTCGGTCACCACCCAGTTGTCCTCTTTCGACTGCACCGCCTTGACGACGCGAACCTCGACCTTGCTTTCGGCATTGGCCACCATCACGGTCGCATTGCCTTTGGGGTCGCGGCTGACGGCGGCATGCGGCACCAGCATGGCATCACGGTTGACGCCCTGAGTCAGCCGCGCGCGCACATACATGCCCGGCAACAGTTCGCCTTTGGGGTTGGGGAAAACGGCGCGCAACGTCACGCTGCCGGTTGCCTGATCGACCGTCACTTCGGAAAACTCCAGCTTGCCCTCGGCGCCGTAGGCACTGCCGTCTTCCAGTACCAGCTGCACCGGCACGCTGGTGCCGCCCGCCCGTGTCAGCGTGCCTGCGTCGAGCGCGCGTTTGAGGGCAAGCAATTCGGTGCTCGACTGCGTCAAATCGACATAGATCGGATCAAGCTGCTGCACCGTGGCCAGCGCCGCGACCTGGTTCGCCGTCACCAGCGCCCCAGCGGTCACGCTCGAGCGGCCGATGCGACCTGCAATCGGCGAAGTCACGCGGGTGTAGTCGAGATCGACCCGGGCGCGGTCGAGCGCTGCCTTCGCCACGCCGACATCGGCCTGCGCCTGTTTTTGTCCCGCTTGCGCTTCGTCGTTGGCCTGGGCGCTCACCGCCTCGATCTTCACCAGCCTGGCATAGCGGCCGGCCTTCAAGCGTGCGGCTTCCAGATTGGCCTCGGCGCGCGCCTGGCCGGCACGCGCGCTGTCGTAGGCGGCCTGATACGTTGCCGGGTCGAGCCGGTACAGCACCTGGCCTGCCTTGACCTCGCTGCCTTCCTTGAACAGGCGCGCCTTGACGATGCCCGTCACCTGCGGGCGCAGTTCGGCGACCTGATACGGCACCGTTCGCCCCGGCAATTCGGCGATCTGCGCCACCGATTCCGGCTGCACCGTCACCACCGTAACCGTTGGGGTGCCCGGCGGCCCGCCGGCGGGCGGCTGCTTCTGGCTGTCACCGCAGGCGTTGAGCAGCAAGGCTGCGGACAAGGCGATGCCGGCTGTCAGGAATGGCAGGATGCGTGGGGTCTGCATGGAAAACCTTTCGTAAATGGGCGCTGGCTCGCCTGGCTATTCTTCTTTGCCGTTAGATCTATAGCTAACGACACAGCAAACTGGATCGGCAATAAAAACTTAGAATGAATATTCAATCTATATTATTATTCAATAATGCACAAGATTTTTGATCACTGGCATCGAATTTAGTGCCACATCACCGGAGAAATACATGAACGCTGCCAGCCCCCTTCCCGCCGATACCCCACGCGCCGACGCACGGCGCGACCAGATCCGCACCGCCGCCGCACAGTGTTTTCGCCAGCACGGCTTTCACGGCAGCAGCATCGCGCAGATATCAAAAGTCGCCGGCATGAGCACCGGCCATATCTATCACTACTTCGAAAACAAGGAAGCGATCATTGCCGACATCGTCGCGCAGGACCTGCAACGCCTGCTGACCCTGACCGCCGAATTGCGCGCGGCTAGCGACGTCAAGGCAGCCATGATCGAGCGCGCCGTGATCGGGGTGCAGGAAAACCTCGACCCGCGATCGGCCGGTCTGCAACTCGAGATCGTTGCCGAAGCCTCGCGCAACCCGCACATTGCTGGAATCGTCGAGGCTGCCGACCGCCAATGTCGCGAAAGCCTGACCGCGACCATCCGCACGCAACGGCTGGCCGCCGGCCACCAGGACAGCGAAGTCACACTGGCTGGCATGGTCGAGGCCATTTCAGCGATGTTCGAAGGCTTGCGGATACGCGCCATCCGCAACCCGGACATCGACCGCGATGGTGTGGTGCTGATGTTCCGCCGCATGGTCGCCGATCTACTTTCGCAAACGCACTAGTCGGCGCGGGCATCTGGCGCAGCCTGCTGTTGCTCCTCGCTGCAGGTGCGGCTAGACTCGCCGGGTTGCTTTCGATTGCCTGTCTCGTGAATTTCCCTCCCCCTGCTCCCCATGCCGCGCCGACGTGACTCCCGCCCCGCGCCCGCGCTGGAATTAAAAACCACGCGGCTCGCTGGCATACAAGTCATCCTCAACAGCGCCGAGCATGCGGTGCTGGCCGCTCACATCAGCACCCTGTTTGCTGCGACGCCGGACTTTTTCGGCGGCGAGGCGGCGGTGTTCGAATGCGGCCGGCTGCCGGCCGACGCGCCCTCGCCCGACTGGGCCTGGCTGGCGCAGGAACTGAAAAGCCGCGGGCTCAACCCCTTTGCGGTGCAGAACGCATCGGCCGAACTGGCCGCCAGCGCCACGCAGGCGGGGCTGCTGGTGCTCAATGCCGCAGCGCCTGCGCCGGCCGCCGTCTCGATCGAAGCGGAGCCAGAACCGGACTCCGAACCCGCCGTGCACGCTGAGCAGCAACCCGCCGCGCCTGTCGCCGCGACCACCCTCATCATCGACAAGCCGCTGCGCTCGGGCCAACGGGTGTACGCGGCGGGCGGCGACATCGTGGTGCTGGCGGCGGTCAACCCCGGCTCGGAAGTCATCGCCGACGGCAGCATCCACGTCTATGCGCCACTCAAGGGCCGGGCGCTCGCCGGCGCGCGCGGCGACACTTCGGCACGGATCTTCACCACCCACCTTGAAGCCGAACTGGTCTCGATCGCAGGCGTGTATCGCACCTTCGACACCGCGCTGGATGCGTCCGTGGCAAAGAAGCCTGCGCAAATCCGCCTCACCGACGCGAGCCAGATCATCATCGAATCCCTCTAATCCCCAATCAATAAAGGAAGCTCTGTGACCACCATCATCACCGTCACCTCCGGCAAGGGTGGCGTCGGCAAGACGACCACCAGCGCATCGATCGCCAGCGGCCTGGCCATGCGCGGCTTCAAAACCGCCGTGATCGACTTCGACGTCGGCCTGCGCAACCTCGACCTCATCATGGGCTGCGAGCGCCGCGTGGTGTACGACTTCGTCAACGTCATTCAGGGCGATGCCAACCTGCACCAGGCGCTGATCAAGGACAAGAACTGCGACAACCTGTTCGTGCTGCCCGCCTCGCAGACGCGCGACAAGGATGCGCTCACCGAGGAAGGCGTGGAGAAGATCCTGAAGGAACTGGAACACCAGGGCTTCGACTACATCGTTTGCGATTCGCCCGCCGGCATCGAGCACGGCGCGATCATGGCGCTGACCTTCGCCGACGTGGCCATCGTCGTCACCAACCCGGAAGTCTCGTCGGTGCGCGACTCCGACCGCATCCTCGGCATCATCCAGTCGAAAAGCCGCCGCGCCATCGAAGGCCG
>NCHD01000046.1 GCA_002257045.1 Hydrogenophilales bacterium 16-61-112
GGCTGCCATTTTGAGCGGTTTCAGTTTCATGGCTTCAAGTTTGATTGAAGCCTCATTTTTTTAAGAGGGAATCAGTAATGGAAAACGTGCAGCGTGTATTTAAAGTCGTCGCAGAGCAATTGGGCGTTAACGAAGCAGACATCAAGAACGAATCTTCCTTCGTGGGCGACCTGGGTGCGGATTCGCTCGATACGGTTGAACTGGTGATGGCGCTGGAAGAAGAATTCGGCTGCGAGATTCCCGATGAAGATGCAGAAAAAATCACCACCGTCCAGCAGGCAATTGACTACGTCAACAGCCATTCGAGCTGATCTTTCACCAAGCAAGAAGGACTGACTTTTGTCCAAACGTCGCGTTGTTGTTACCGGACTGGGGATTGTTTCCCCTGTCGGCAATACCATTCCGGAGGCTTGGGATAACCTGGTCGCTGGTCGTTCCGGAATCGCCCGGATAACCCGTTTTGATCCCACGTCGTTTGCTTCGCAAATTGCTGGCGAAGTCAAAAACTTCGAGATTGAGCAATATATCAACCCGAAGGAAGCCCGCCGCATGGATACCTTTATCCAGTTCGGCATGGTTGCGGGAATCCAGGCGATACGCGACTCGGGCCTGGAAGTCACCGATGCCAATGCCGAGCGTATTGGCATCAATATCGGTTC
The DNA here is from genome assembly GCA_002257045.1 of Hydrogenophilales bacterium 16-61-112. GTDB lineage: Bacteria > Pseudomonadota > Gammaproteobacteria > Burkholderiales > Thiobacillaceae > Thiobacillus. Next base: position 660 of record NCHD01000046.1, read on the forward strand.
AGGTATTGGCGGCCTGCCGCTGATCGAAGACACCCATGGTTTATTGCTGGAGTCCGGCCCAAGGAAGATTTCTCCCTTCTTTATTCCGGGTTCCATCATTAATATGATTTCCGGCAATTTGTCGATTCAGTTCGGCATCAAGGGCCCCAACCTTGCAGTGGTGACAGCTTGCACCACAGGCCTGCATGCCATTGGCTTGTCCGCTCGCATGATCGCGTATGGAGATGTTGACGCGATGGTTGCGGGGGGCGCCGAATGTGCGACCTCGCCATTGGGCGTCGGCGGCTTCGCGGCTGCGCGTGCGCTGTCGACGCGCAACGATGATCCGGCGACCGCCAGCCGGCCGTGGGACAAGGATCGGGACGGCTTTGTGCTGGGTGAAGGTGCCGGGGTGCTCGTGCTCGAAGAGTATGAGCATGCCAAAGCACGTGGCGCCAAGATGTATGCCGAAGTCGTAGGCTTCGGGATGAGTGGCGACGCTTATCACATGACTGCGCCGAGCACCGATGGGCCCCGCCGCTCGATGGTGAATGCGATGAAAGACGCGGGACTCAATCCCGACCAGATTCAGTACGTCAACGCACACGGCACCTCGACACCGCTCGGCGACAAGAACGAAACCGACGCAATCAAACTTGCCATGGGCGATGCGGCCTACAAGGCGGTGATCAATTCGACCAAGTCGATGACCGGCCACTTGCTGGGAGGCGCCGGCGGCGTTGAGTCGGTGTTCTCCGTTCTGGCGGTGCACAATCAAATCTCGCCGCCGACCATCAATATCTTTTCGCAAGACCCGGAATGCGATCTGGATTACTGCGCCAATACTGCGCGCGACATGAAGATCGAAGCTGCGCTTAAGAACAATTTCGGGTTTGGCGGCACCAACGGCTCACTCATTTTCAAACGCGTTTGACGTCAACGACACACGGTCAGGCTATGCCGGAAATCCGGGAGTGGTCTGGCCATCCTGACCTGATAGGTTTGCAGGCATCGAATCCCCAGCGCTATCCAGGGCTGTTTTTGAGCAGCGGCGATTCAGGATGGGATGTGTTGTTTGCTTTTCCGCAGGACGTGACACGAATCGATTCCGCCGCTGATCTGCAATCCTTGCAGGCGCACCCGGCAATGCGGCTTCAACCGTGCTTGATTCAATCTGTTCAGTCGGGCCTGCCATTTACGGGCGGTTGGCTCTGCGCGTTGTCGTATGAATTGGGCAGCGCATTCGAACCCCATGTTGGACTGTCTGGCGAGGCGGATTTCCCGCTGGCCTGGCTGGTGCGCATCCCGGCTGCGGTTCTGTTCGAGCGGAACACCGGACGCTGTGTGCTGGCGGCCGAGTCCGGCCAGCGCACGCTGCTCGATGTGCTGGCGTGCGATCTAGATCGCACGCCAAATCCTGTTCCTGATATCCCCGAATTGAGTGTGCTGCGCGAAGACGAACCCGCAGCATTTCTGGCGGGCGTCTCCCGCATTCAGGATTACATCCGCGCAGGTGACGTCTTTCAAGTCAATCTGTCGCGTGGCTGGCAGGCCGGGTTTGCCGGGCCCGTTGCGCCGTCGGCCCTGTTTGCGCGTCTCATGGCGCGCAATCCTGCGCCTTATTCTGCGCTGTTGCAGATGGGGGAGTGGGCCATTGTGAGTTCCTCACCCGAACGGCTGGTGTGTCTAGGGGCCGATGGAAGGCTGGTAACCCGGCCGATTGCCGGCACCCATCCTCGCAGCGAAGACCCGGCGGAAGACGCTGCGTTGCGCGCACGTCTGCATGCGCACCCCAAGGAGCGTGCCGAACACGTCATGCTGGTCGACCTTGAGCGCAATGATCTGGGGCGGGTCTGCGTGGCCGGCAGCGTCAAGGTCGATGCGCTGATGGATGTTGCCAGTTATCGGCACGTGCACCACATCGAATCGACCGTAAGCGGGACATTGCGCGAGGAGCTGACCGTGTTTGATGCGCTTCGTGCCGTGTTCCCCGGCGGCACCATCACCGGCTGCCCCAAGATCCGCACGATGCAGATCATTCGGGAGCTTGAGCAGACGCCACGCCGCAGTTATACCGGTAGCGTCGGCTATATCAATCACGATGGCAGCTTTGATTTCAATATCCTGATCCGCAGTTTTTTGCTGCGCGGGGACGAGCTGGAGTTTCGTGCCGGTGCAGGCATCGTGGCAGACTCGGACGCCAACCGCGAACTGGATGAAACCCGTGCCAAGGCGCGCGGGCTGCTGCGCACGCTGGGGGTGGCATGATCCGCGTCAACGGCTTGGTCATCGACAGCATTCATGCACGGGATCGCGGACTGGCCTATGGTGACGGCGTGTTTCGGACCCTGCGCACCGCGTCCGGCCAGCCCATGTGGTGGGCCGATCATTACGCCAGGCTCGAAGCCGACTGTTCCGCGCTGATGCTGGACTGCCCGGAGCAAAACACATTGCGCGACGAAGTGTGCCAGGTAGCCGAAGCCGGGCAAGGCGTCGTCAAGATCATCTTGACCCGGGGAGTCGGGGTGCGTGGTTATGCCGTGCCTGAAGCCAATGCGACTACTCGTGTGGTTCTGGCTTCAGCCATGCCGCAGCATGCAAAATCGTTTGACGACATCCGCGCGCGCTGGTGCGAACTCAAGCTGGCACGGCAGCCGCGGTTGGCCGGCGTCAAGCATCTGAACCGGTTGGAAAATGTGCTGGCTCGCGCAGAGTGGGATGAACCGGATATTTTTGAAGGATTGTTGTGCGACGATCAGGGCGCCATCGTCAGCGGCGTAATGAGCAACGTGTTCTGGGCGAAGCAGGGCGAACTGTTTACCCCGGATTTGAATCAATGCGGCGTTGCCGGTGTGGCTAGAATGCGCTTGCTGCGTGCCGCTGCCCGCCAGGGCATCCGGGTCCATGTCGATCGTTTTACACCTGACGACCTCCTCGCCGCTGACGAAGTGATGATCTGCAACAGCCTCATCGGCGTGCGTCGTGTCGCGCGGTTGGATGACACGACCTGGTTGCCCGCGGGATGGACCCCTCGCTTGAATGAGGCCTTGTATGAAAACCTGGATTAAACGACTAATTCTGTTGACGCTTCTGGTTACCCTGCTGGGAGCAGGTGGGCTGGCATGGTATGCAACGCAACCCTTGCGGATAGCGCCTTTGCCGCAAACCCTAAACGTGACGCCAGGGACGAATTTGCGGAGCCTGAGCACGATGCTCAAACGCGAAGGCGTGATCAGCAACGCGCCGGTATTCTGGTTGCTCGGACGCGTGACGGGCAAGGCCGGCACACTCAAACTCGGGGTGTATACGCTGGACAAGCCGCTTACGCCGCTGGCGCTATACGAAAAACTCGAGCGCGGCGAAGTCTCGCAGGCCGTTATCCAGTTCATCGAAGGCAAGAACTGGCAAGAAGTACGCGCGGCGCTGGCTGCTCAGCCCTTGCTGAAAAATGACAGCGCCGACCTGACCGATGCCGAACTCATGCGTGCGATCGGCGCAGATGAAAGTCATCCAGAAGGACTGATGTTCCCTGACACGTACTTCTACACGCCGCATACCTCCGACCTCGACGTGCTGCGCCGGGCCTATCGCCTGCAGCGCGACAAGCTTGAGGCCGCCTGGGCGGAACGCGCACCGGACTTGCCATATCGCACGCCGTACGAGGCGCTGATCATGGCGTCCATTGTCGAAAAGGAAACCGGCGCGGGGTTCGAGCGCCCCGAGATTGCCGGGGTGTTCATCAACCGGCTCAGACTGGGCATGCGTTTGCAGACCGATCCCACCGTAATTTATGGGCTGGGCGAGCGTTTTGACGGCAATTTGCGCCGCGCCGACCTGGAGCGCGACACGCCGTACAACACCTACACGCGTGCCGGGCTGCCGCCGACGCCGATTACGATGCCGAGTGAAGCCGCCATCCGCGCCGCGCTCAACCCTGCCAAAACAAAAGCCTTGTATTTCGTCGCGCGGGGAAACGGCACCCACGTATTTTCCAGCAGCCTCGACGCCCATAATCGGGCGGTAAACCGCTACCAACGATGAACATGACCGGTAAATTCATTACGCTTGATGGCGTCGATGGCGCTGGCAAAAGCACGCATATCGCTTTTGTGGCCGACTGGCTGCGCCGGCAGGGCAGGGAAGTCATCGTCACCCGTGAGCCCGGCGGTACGCCGCTTGGCGAGACGCTGCGCGAACTGCTGCTGCATCGCGACATGGACGCGGACACCGAGTTGTTGCTGATGTTTGCTGCGCGGCAGGAGCATCTGGCGCAGCTTATTTTGCCGGCATTGGCGCGCGGCGCGTGGGTGCTGTCAGACCGCTTTACCGATGCCAGCTACGCCTACCAGTGCGGCGGCCGCGGGATTGCCGCAGAACGCGTTGCCGCGCTGGAAGCCTGGGTGCAGCGCGGCTTTTCTCCCGACCTGACCTTGCTGTTCGATGTGCCGCCCGAGGTGGCCGAAGCGCGTCGTTCCGCTGCGCGCGCGGCCGACCGTTTCGAGCGTGAAGCCGAGCTTTTCTACAACCGGGTGCGTCAGGCTTATCTCGACCGGGCACAAGCGGATCCCCAGCGCATCCGGGTGCTGGATGCGCGCCACACCATTGCCGAGCTGCAGGCTGAAATTACCCGGCTGCTGCAGGAACTGGCATGAACGCACCGTATCCCTGGCTGGAGTCTTCCTGGCAGCGTTTGCTGGCGAGCCGGGCGCGCCCGGCGCAGGCCTTGTTGCTCGCAGGCCCGCGTGGCGTCGGCAAAGGCCTGCTGGCACAAGCGTGGGCGCAAACCCTGCTGTGCGAATCCCCCCAACCCGATGGCAGGGCCTGCGGCAGCTGTCCGGCCTGTCACTGGTTCGAGGCCGGAACGCACCCGGATTTTCAGCGGGTCACCCTGCTGGAAAAAACCACCAAAGAGGGCGAGACGCGGATGGCGACCGCGATCGAGGTCGATCAGGCGCGCGAAGCGGTCGAGTTTGTCCGTTTGTCGACGTATCGGGCAGGGTATCGCGTCGTGCTGGTCAACCCGGCCGACACGCTCAATCTCGCCTCGGCCAACGCCTTGTTAAAGGTACTGGAAGAGCCGCCGTTAAATACAGTATTCGTGCTGGTGTCGGATCAGCCGCGCCGCCTGCTGCCAACCATCCGCAGCCGCTGCACCCGGGTCGAAATCGGTTTGCCGCCGGTTGAACAGGCTGCGCAATGGTTGACCCGTCAGGGCGTGGATGACGCAGCGAATCTGCTGGCGCTGGCTGGAGGGTCACCGCTGGATGCGCAGCGCTGGGTGGGCAGCGGTGAACTGGACGAGCGCCGCGGCATTCTGGAAGGGCTGACGCGACCGGACCAGATGGACCCTGTAAGTCAGGGCGAGCGCTGGAAAGCGATCAGTCCGCAGACCTGGCACAAGGTCGTGTACAAATGGCTGGGCGATTTGCTGGCCGTGAAATTGCAGGGCGGAATCCGGTTTAACCGCGATTTTTCGGACGAACTGGAACAGTTGGGCAAACGGGCTGATTTGGCAGGTTTGCTGGCCTTGGCCAAAATGCAGGCAGCGGAAGGCCGGACATTGGCCCATCCGCTCAACCGCAGCTTGCAGTTGCAGGCCTGGCTGATCCAGTACCGGCATATGTTTGATTGAAGCGATACAGCGAAGAGAAACGATCATGAGTGCAATGCCAAATGATGTTACCGGACAGGTTCGCCCAGGCGTGCTGTCCCTTTCGATCAAGGAAAAGTCTGCCTTGTTCGCAGCTTTCATGCCTTTCATTCATGGAGGCGGGCTGTTCATCCCGACCAACAAGACCTACAAGATGGGTGAGGATGTCTTCATGCTGCTGACGCTGATGGATGATCCGGCCAAACTTCCGGTTTCCGGCAAGGTGGTATGGCTGACGCCAGCAGGTTCGCACGGCGGACGCACGCAGGGTGTAGGCGTTCAGTTCGCGCCGAACGAAAGCGGGCGGGCCGCGCAAAAGAAAATTGAAGGCTTTCTCGGTGGTTCGTTAAAATCCCTGCGACCCACCCACACCATGTAGACGGGTGCAAGACTCAAGCGACACGGCGGCGCCAGGCCCTTTTAAAACCATGGCGCCTTCAAGAGCCTTGCATCGTGTAACTTGAGCCTTGATCAGACCCATGTACATCGACTCGCACTGCCATATCAATTTCCCCGATTTTTCCGACAAACTGCCCGAGTTGTTCGCGCTGATGCAGGAAAACCAGGTGAGCCACGCCCTGTGCATCAGCGTGGAACTGGAAAAATTCCCCGAAATTCGCCGCCTCGCCGAGACCTATCCGAATGTCTACGCCTCGGTGGGCGTGCATCCCGATCACGAGAACTGCACCGAACCCACGGTGGATCAACTGTTTGAACTGGCTGACCACCCCAAAGTGGTGGCGATGGGCGAAACCGGGCTGGACTACTTTCGGCTGACCGGTGACCTCGAATGGCAGCGCGAGCGCTTCCGCACCCACATCCGTGCTGCTCGGAAAAGCCGCAAGCCCCTGGTGATCCATACCCGCGCGGCGGCCGACGACACCTTGCGCATCATGCGCGAGGAACAGGCAGGCGAGGCGGGGGGCGTCATGCACTGCTTTACCGAGAGTTTGGCTGTCGCCGAAGCGGCAATAGACCTGGGTTTTTATATTTCGTTTTCCGGCATCGTCACGTTCAAGAACGCAGCGGCGCTGCGCGAAGTGGCGGCGGCGATTCCGCTGGAACGCATACTTATCGAGACGGATTCGCCGTATCTGGCGCCGGTGCCGCATCGCGGACAGACCAACCAGCCAGGGTATGTCAAGCATGTGGCAGAAGAAATCGGGCGGCTGCGCGGCATCACGGCCGAGGCGGTCGGCGACGCCACCACGCAAAACTTCTTTCGCCTGTTTTCGACGGCCCGCCCCTGATCCGGTTCAAGCCGGAAAAATCAGATTCGGCAGGCCACTTTCACCTGGTCTCGCCAAAGCTGCGTGCTGATCCAGGCGGTGAAGTCGTCGGCCGATACCGCCTTTGAAAACAGAAAGCCCTGCGCCTGGTCGCAGCCCAGCTTGCAGAGCTGGTTGAGAATGGCTTCGTTTTCAACCCCTTCGGCCACCACGCGCAGCCCCAGATTGTGAGCCAGATCGATGGTCGAGCGGACGATGATGACGTCGTTCGGGTCGTTCATCATGTTCATGACGAATGAACGGTCGATCTTGAGTTCGCCCACCGGCAGGCGCTTCAGATACGCCAGCGATGAATATCCCGTACCGTAATCATCGATCGACAGTTTGCAGCCGATGTCTTCCAGTCGGCGCAGATTTTCCATCGCGTGCGCGGGATCATCGAGAATCGCACTTTCAGTGATTTCGAGACAGATGCGTTCGGGCGGACAGCCATATTCCTGCAGCAGCGCCGCAAAATACACGGGCAAATCGGCGTTCATCAGGTCGCGTGCCGAGATGTTGATCGAGATGTTGACGTCGATGCCGTCGCGTTTCCAGGCCGCGCATTGCTTCACGCCTTCGTTTAGCACCCAGTTGGTGATGGCCTTGATATAGCCGGTTTGCTCGGCAAACGGAATGAAGCTATCGGGGGGGACCAAACCGCGCTGCGGGTGAACCCAGCGCACCAGTGCTTCGACCGAGTAAGTCAGGCTCGTCTTGAGGTCGACCTTGGGCTGGTAATACAGCACCAGATGGTTGTGTTCCACCGCTTCGCGCAGTTCACTCATCAGCGACAGCCGCTCCAGCGTGTTGTGATCGTAGTGCGTGTCGTATTCGGCAAATCCGGAGCTGTTGCGCTTGGCCTGATACATGGCGACATCGGCGCAGCGCAGCAGGGCGGTGATGTCCGACCCATGCTGAGGGGAGGACGCCATGCCGATGCTCCCGCGCACGTCGATGATCTGGCCGTCCAGCGTCATGGGGGCTTCCAGTGCGGATAAAAGCGCGCGTGCCACTTTGCGTGCGTTGGGGATATCGGCGGTGGGCAGCAGGATGGCGAATTCGTCGCCGCCGAGGCGGGCGACGGTATCCGATTCGCGTTGCAGGGTGTGTTTCAGGCGACTAGCGACTTCCTTCAGCAGCAGGTCGCCAATGTGATGGCCGAGCGAATCATTGACGTATTTGAAATGATCCAGGTCCATCAACATCACCGTCAGTGGCTTGCCCACGCGGCCGGTCATGATGATGGCCTGCTGCAGGCGATCATGGAACATGGCGCGATTGGGCAAGCCGGTCAACGTATCGCTGTAGGCGAGTTGCAGAATGTGCGTCTCGCGCGATGCGATTTCGCGGCTCATGTAGTCGAATGCATCGCTCAGTTCGGCGATTTCAGTCGTGCTGGCGATGAGCGGTTTTTCACCGTAGTCACCCTGGGCGATTTTCGTTGCGAAGCCCGCCAGCGCCTTGATCGGGCGCGAAATGCCACGTGCGATCGCCAGGCTCGACAGGGCAGACAGAATCAGGCCGATGGCCCCGAGGATCAGGAGCTTGTTGCGCAAATCGTAAAAAGGTTCGAGTGACCGATCGAGCGATTTTTGCAGTACGACGCCAGCTGCCTGACCATCGGGCGAGGGCAGCGAGGCTCGCAAACCAAGATAGCGCCCCTGTTGCGTCTGCAACTCGTCGATGGTTTTTTCGCCGATCTGGTTGGTGTTGAGCGCCTGGCCGAGGGTTGCAGCGAGGGGAGCAGGCAGCGTGCTTGCGTTGATCTGCCAGTCTGACCTGTTGCCATGACTGATAAAGCTGACTTCGGTGTGCGTGATATTGCCGATATCTTTTGCCGTCGTGGCGTCGATGCGAAAGCCTGCGACAACGATGCCGATAGGCAAGGGTGCAGTGACCGGCACGGCAATGAGTTGATAAAGCTGGCCGTCAATGCGCTCGATCAGCGCGAGCGCGTCACGTGGTGGTTGCGTGGGATCGAGCCAGCGCAGACCGCTTATATCAATGTTTTTTCTGGATTTGACCGCGCTCTGGTACACCTCGCCGTCGCGGCCAATGAACAGCATCAGATCAGCCTTGATGCGGGCACTGTGATTGTCCAGCGCAGACACGATGGTGTCCGCGTCGTTGCTGCCGACCGCCTCGCGGAAACCATAGTCGGCAGCCAGAATGCGGGCGCCCTGACCGAGAAATGCCGTGTTCTGTTCGAACAGGCGCATGAAGACCTGCTTTCCGCTGCGCAATTCGTCCCCCAGCATCCGCCCCATGATGGAGTAGCCGATCGTGCTGGTAATGAGGATGCTGCCCAGCTGCGTGATCAGTAGCAGGCCGAAGAAGAAGCCAAAGATCCGGCCCTGCAGGGTTTTGAATGGTAGAAATTTCACGGCGGCTTTTACTCCAAATTCCGGGTCGTGATGGTGAGGGTCCGTGTCGTGTCGGTTTTAAGGCTGAGCGGAATCTCCCCTGCATCCTTGTCCGGGCGCATGTAATACCAGGCAATCAGCGAATAATCGCCGGGCGGCAGGCCGTCGATTCGTGCGTTGCCCTGGCGGTCCGATTGGGCAAAAAAGGGCGTGTCCACCAGCAGCAGATGCGCCACCATGTTGTCGTGAATGTTGCAGCCCATGACGACCACGCCGGGCTTGTCGAACAGGACCGGCTGGCTGGGGGTGTCGGCGTACAGTTTGATCTCGAATTTTTTGGCGCTTGAAAACGAATATACGTGATGCCGGATGTTGTCCTTATTCGGAAAACTGACGCGGGTGCCGGTCTGCGCCACCGAGACCAGCGGGACAAAGGTCTTGTCGACCTGATCAATTCGCAGGGTGGTGTTTTTCACCGGCATGCGGTGCGATTGATTCGACATCAGGTAGACCACGGCATCTTCCACTGCAGCGCCCCTGGTATCCCGTATCTGGAGCGTCAGGGTGACGGCATGTGCAGGTGGGATGCCGGCCAGCGCCGACAGGAACAGGGTGACGTACGCGCAAGCACGCTTCATTTTTCGACAACCAGACGTTTCATCGGGGCAAGAATCGCCAGCAGTTCGTTCTTCTCACGCTGGGCAACGCCGTGGGAGTCGAGTGCTCCACGCAGCGCCTCTACCAGGGAAAAGAACTCGCGTTCATTGATCCTGAGCCCCTTGTGGACCCGTATCATGTCATCGCCGGTATAAACGCAGCCGCCTCCGCTTAGCGCGCAAATCTGTTCGGCCAGCTTTGCTTTCAGGCGCTTGAGATTGACCTTGTCGAAAGACTGATTCACGGTAGGGTCATGGGCGACCGTCTCGACCAACTGATCGACCACGCCAGCAACGACGGGCTGTCCCCCGATACGGGCATACAGCGACTCGGCACCGAATGCATACGAGACACTTCCTGCCATGCCGGACAGCATGACGCTCACTAACAAAATTTTCCGCATGGCTTTTTATCTGTCGGGTGCTAAGGGCTACCAGAGAGATATCGGTTTTTGAATCCGGGGCTTGAGGGATTCATTTGTTAAATTTCTCGCCGTTATCTGAAAATCCTCCCTCTACCCGGATCTTCGAATGACGAAGTACAGGATCTTGCTTGTTGTTGCAGCGTTGACGTTGGCCGCAGTCCATACCGCTCACGCAGGCGGACGTCTGTTGGCTACGGGGGGTGTTAGCCAGTTAGAGGGGGCAGCAGGCGGCGGTTTGACGCCGTGGGCGCTGATTGCAGGCACCGGTACGCGTGATGAGGTTGGCGTGACAGCGTTTGCAACGTATCTTGATATCAGCGACTTCAGGTTGCACAGCGCGGGTGTGGCGATCGGTTTTTACGATCGGGTGGAACTGTCGTTTGCACGCCAGCGCTTGGACTTGGGAAGCACGGTGCCGGGCGAGTCCATCGAGCAGGACATCGTCGGGCTGAAACTCAAGGTTCTGGGAGATGCAGTGTTCGATCAGGACACCTGGGTTCCGCAAGTCGCCCTGGGGCTGCAATACAAGCGCAACCGGGATTTTGACTTCGTGCCGAGCGCACTGGGCGCGCGGGATGATCGGGGCATCGACATTTATGCCAGTGCAACCAAGCTTTATCTGGCTGGTTTGCTGGGACGCAACGTGTTGTTGAATGCAACCCTGCGCGGCACGCGTGCCAACCAGATGGGCCTGCTGGGTTTTGGCGGCGATCGTGCCAACCACTATCAGGCGCACTTTGAGGGTTCGGCGGCGGTTTTTCTAAATGATGCCGTGGCGCTGGGGATGGAATACCGGCACAAGCCGGATAATCTCAGCGCCTTTCGTGAAGATGACTATCGCGATGTGTTTCTCGTCTGGTTGCCCAGTAAGTCAGTCTCGCTGACGCTGGCTTATGCCCAACTCGGCAATATCGCCAACCAGCCGGATCAGACCGCAGCGTACGCGTCGCTGCAACTCAGTTATTAGGAGCAGCGCAGAGGGCCGATCCTTAGCCAAAGAACGATTTCACCTTGTCCATGAACGACTGCGCGCGCGGATTGTTGTTCCGGCCCGGGCTCAGGTCGTCAAACTCGCGCAGCAGTTCGCGCTGACGATCGGACAAGTTCACGGGCGTTTCCACCTGCATGTGGCACATCAGGTCTCCGGGCGCCTGGCTGCGCACGCCCTTGATGCCTTTGCCGCGCAGGCGGAATACCTTGCCGGTCTGCGTTTCGGGTGGAATCTTGATTTTGGCATGGCTGTCGAGGGTGGGAATTTCGACTTCGCCGCCCAAGGCTGCCGTGGCAAAGCTGATCGGCATTTCGCAATGCAGATCATCGCCGTCGCGCTTGAAGACGGCATGCTCTTTCAACTGGATGACGACATACAAGTCTCCCGCAGGTCCGCCGTTGACGCCGGCCTCGCCTTCGCCACCCAGGCGGATGCGGTCGCCATTGTCGACGCCAGCGGGGATTTTGACTGACAGGGTCTTGTGCTTCTTGACCCGGCCTTCCCCATGGCACGCGGTGCAGGGATCGCTCACCATTTTTCCGGTGCCGCCGCAACGCGGGCAGGTTTGCTGGACCGAGAAAAAGCCCTGCTGGATGCGAACCTGGCCATGACCGCCACAGGTGGTGCAAGTGGTGGGCGTGGTGCCGGGCTTGGCGCCGCTGCCGTGACAAACCTCGCATTCCTCC
>NCHD01000187.1 GCA_002257045.1 Hydrogenophilales bacterium 16-61-112
GCTGGTGCAGGCCGAACTGCGCCGCAGCGGATTCGAGGAGCTGCTGTCGTCCGGCATCGTCATCACCGGCGGCTCGGCGGGCATGCAGGGCATGGTCGAGCTCGGCGAGGAAGTGTTCCACATGCCGGTGCGCATGGGCTGGCCGCGCTACGAAGGCGGGCTGTCGGACGTCATGCGCAACCCGCGCTACGCCACCTGCATGGGCTTGTTGCTGGCCGGGCTGGAAGCACGTGGACGCGACGCGCCGAAGCTGACCGGCAGCAGCCTGAAGGACATTCTGGAACGCATGAAGAGTTGGTTTAAAGGGAATTTCTGATGCCGCGCAGCGAGCTTGACTGCGACGCGACATTGAAACGGGATTTGGCGGCACGTACCGGATGCTTTGAACCCATCTCGGGTGACACGCCAATGGAATTGGTTTTTTGATTTGGCTCGATAAGGAGGAATAAAGATGTTTGAACTGATGGATGTAGATACCCAGGATGCAGTGATCAAGGTCATCGGCGTGGGCGGCTGCGGCGGGAATGCAGTCGATCACATGATTACCTCGGGTTTGACCGGCGTGGAATTCATCGCTATCAACACCGACGCGCAGGCGCTCAATCGCAACCAGGCCAAGCTGCAGCTGCAACTGGGCAATGGCGTGACCAAGGGTCTGGGTGCAGGCGCGAATCCGGACATCGGCCGCGAGGCCGCGCTGGAAGACCGCGAACGCATCGCCGAGCTGATCGACGGCGCCGACATGCTGTTCATCACCGCCGGCATGGGGGGAGGCACCGGCACCGGCGCTGCCCCGGTGGTGGCCGAAGTCGCCAAGGAACTCGGCATTCTGACGGTTGCAGTCGTCACCAAGCCGTTCATGTTCGAAGGCAAGCGCGTGCGCGCCGCAAACGCCGGCATCGAGGCGCTGTCGAAGCACGTCGATTCGCTGATCATCATCCCCAACGAAAAGCTGATGCAGGTGCTGGGCGAAGATGTGTCGATGCTCGACGCGTTCAAGGCAGCCAACAACGTGCTGCACGGCGCGGTCGGCGGCATCGCCGAAGTCATCAACTGCCCCGGTCTGGTCAACGTCGACTTTGCCGACGTGCGCACCGTAATGTCCGAGATGGGCATGGCGATGATGGGATCGGCGCAGGCCAGCGGTGAAAACCGCGCCCGCATCGCTGCCGAGCAGGCCGTCGCCAGCCCCTTGCTGGAAGACGTGAATCTGGCCGGCGCGCGCGGCGTGCTGGTCAACATCACCGCTTCCTCGACGGTGAAGATGCGCGAAATTCATGAAGTGATGAACACCATCAAGGCGTTCACC
>NCHD01000047.1:0-13730 GCA_002257045.1 Hydrogenophilales bacterium 16-61-112
GCCGCCTACGCGAATACCAGCGCGCCGGTTGCGGCGCTGTTCGCCATCATGACCAAGGTCGGCGCCTACAGCATCCTGCGCGTCTACAGCCTGATGTTCGGTGACGATGCCGGGGCGGTCACGAATCTGCTCGACGCCTGGCTGGCACCGCTGGCGCTGGCCACGCTGGCGCTTGGCATGCTCGGCGTGGTGGCCAGCACCGCACTGCGGCAACAGACTGCCTATCTGGTGGTGGCCTCGATCGGCACGCTGCTACTGGCGTTTGGCCTCGGCACCCGCGATGCCCTCGCCGCCGGTCTGTATTACCTGCCGCATTCCGTTTTTTCGGCAGCCGCACTGTTTCTGCTGGCCGACCTGATCAGCCGGGCGCGCGGCGCATACGCCGATCGTTTCGAACCCGGTTTCGTCATGCCGGGCGCACGCGTGCTGGGCGGACTGTTTTTCGCCATCGCCGTGGCCATCGCCGGGCTGCCGCCGCTGTCGGGTTTTCTCGGCAAGTTCATGCTGCTGAAAGCAGCGCTGGCGTCGCCGCTGCTGCCGTGGGTGTGGGGCGTGGTGCTCACTTCCGGTTTTCTCGCCATGATCGCGCTGGCCCGCAGCGGCAGCGTGCTGTTCTACAACACTCGCGGCAGGCACGATTCCTCGCGTGTCCCGGCACCCAGTGAAGCGGCGTCGCCTGGGGCATCCGACGATTCCGTGGCTGTCACGCTGACCGTCACCGCGCTGGCACCCGTCGCCGGGTTGCTACTCTTGCTCATCGGCATGGTGGTGTGGGCAGGGCCGCTATCGGATTACACCCGTGACACGGCGGCGCAATTGCTGCAACCACGGGTTTACATCGAAGCCGTACTGGGGGCTGCGCCATGAGACGCCTGCTGCCGCATCCCCTGTTGAGTGTCGTCCTCGCCGGCTTGTGGCTGTTGCTGGTGAACCAGGTGTCCGCCGGACACGTGGTGCTGGGCGCCCTGCTAGGCTGGCTGATTCCTCTCGCCACCGCCCGCTTCTGGCCGGAACAGACCCGCATCCGCCACCCGCTCGCCCTGCTGCGCTATCTCGGCATCCTGATCATCGACATCGTGCGCGGCAGCTTTCATGTCGCGCATCTGATCCTGCGGAACCCCGTCCGCCTGCGTCCGTCGTTCGTGCCGGTGCCGCTCGCGCTCAAAACCGATCTCGCCATCAGCCTGCTGGCCAACACCATTTCACTGACGCCGGGCACGGTATCGACACGATTGAGCACGGACCGGCGCACCCTGATCGTCCACACGCTGGACACCGGCGACGCCGACGCGCTGATCGCCGAAATCAAGCAGCGCTACGAAGCCCCGCTGCGGCAGATTTTTGAAGAAGGATCCGAATGATGCTGAACCTCGTCATCCCGGTCGCCTATGTGCTGGTCAGTCTGGCTTTTTTAATGAGTTTCTGGCGGCTGCTGAAAGGCCCTGACGCGCCCGACCGCATCCTCGCGCTCGACACGCTGTACGTGAACACCATCGCGCTGCTGGTGCTGCTCGGCATCGATCTCGGCAGCGCCATCTATTTCGAGGCCGCCCTGCTGATCGCCATGATGGGCTTCGTTGGCACGGTGGCGTTGTGCAAATACCTGCTGCGCGGCGACATCATCGAGTAAGACCATGACCCCCCTGATCGACATCCTGCTTTCACTGCTGATACTCACCGGCGCAACTTTCACCTTCATCGGCTCGCTCGGACTGGCCCGGCTGCGCGACTTCTATACCCGCCTGCACGGCCCCACCAAGGCCACCACGCTGGGGGTCGGCTGCCTGCTGATCGCCTCAGCAGTGTTTTTCAGCGTGCGCGATGAAGGCGCCAGCCTACACGAAGTGCTGGTCACCCTGTTTCTGTTCATCACCGCACCGGTGAGCGCGCATTTGCTGGCAAAGGCCGCGCTGCACCTGAAGGTCCCATCGCTCGCGCCGACCCCGCCGCCCGACAGCGACAAGCCGTCGAATTCGGCTGATTAAGTCGTCTTATAGCGTCTGCACGAACGCCAGGACTTCGGCCGCATGACCCGGCGCTTTCAGACCGCGCCAGCTTTTCACCAGTTTGCCCTCCGCATCGAACACAAAGGTACTGCGCTCGACGCCGCGCACCTGCTTGCCATACATATTTTTCAGCTTCATCACGCCGAACAGTTCGCAGGCCTTTTCTTCAGTGTCGGCCAACAGTTCGAACGGGAACTCGAACTTGGCCTTGAAGTCTTCGTGCGACTGCAGCGTATCGCGCGAGACGCCGACGACGGTGGTGTTGACCTTGCCGAAGTCGGCGTACAGGTCACGGAATTCCTGGCCTTCCAGCGTGCAGCCCGGAGTGTCGTCCTTGGGATAGAAAAACACGACGACATTTTTGCCGCGATGTTCGGACAGCTTGAACGTGCTGTTGCTGGTGGCGGGCAATTCAAAGTCGGAGATAACGGGATCGCTCATGGTTCGCCTTTCTGGGCAATTAACGGGTGGAAGATTTGAGGAGCACGACGACCGCGCCTGCGCCACCATCGACGGTGCGCGCCTGGCAGAACGCGAGCACCTCTTCACGCTGCATCAGCCAGTGGCGCACCTTGTTTTTCAGCACCGGCAGACGGTTTTTCGAGCCGTTTCCCTTGCCGTGGATGACGCGCACGCAGCGCCGGTCTTCGAGCATGCAGCGGTTGAGAAACGCTGCCAGCGCCACGCGCGCTTCGTCGCCGCCGAGACCATGCAGATCAAGTTCGCCCTGGATGACCCAACCGCCGCGCCGCAGCTTGCGCATTGCGGCAGTGGAAATGCCGGGGCGCGCAAAAAAAAGCTCTTCGCCAGTGGCAACGGCGGCATCCCAGTCCCACGGGTCGGCCAGCGCATCGACCAGCACCTGCGCTTCGTCAGCCAGCCGTTGCCGGGCGATGGGCTTGGGGCGCCGCTGCGACAATTGCACCCGATTATTGGGCGGCAGCGGAATCACGTCGGCGACGGCGCGTCGGAACAGCAGCGGACCGTCAACGGGTTGTTTTGGTTGGGGTTGGGTGGCTTGCGGCGCCGGCTCAGGTGCCGCTGCCGTCTGCTCGCGCAGCGTGCGGCGCACACGCGCCAGCGCCTCGAACGAGGCGGCGGCAAGCGGGCTGCTGCTGGCGCGCTTCATTCCCCAACACCCGTCGATACCGAGCGGCGGTCAGGCCTTGCCGAGCGCGTCGAGGTACCGCTCGGCGTCGAGCGCGGCCATGCAGCCGGTGCCGGCGCTGGTCACAGCCTGGCGGTAAATGTGATCCTGCACGTCGCCGGCCGCGAACACCCCTTCGATATTGGTCGCAGTGGCGTTGCCCTTGTTGCCGCTCTGGGTGACGATATAACCGCCTTCCAGGGTGAGCTGGCCTTCGAAAATCGCAGTGTTCGGCTTGTGGCCGATGGCGATGAAAACACCAGTCAGCGCAAGATCCTTGGTGGCGCCGTCATCCTTGGTGCTCTTGATGCGCATGCCGGTGACGCCGGTCTTGTCGCCCAGCACTTCGTCCAGCGTATGGTCGAGTTCGAGCGTGATCTTGCCTTCCTTGACCTTCTCCATCAGGTGGTCGACGAGGATTTTCTCCGACTTGAAGGTGTCGCGGCGGTGCACCACGGTGACGTGGCGTGCGATGTTGGCCAGATACAGCGCTTCTTCGACTGCGGTGTTGCCGCCGCCGATGACGGCCACATCCTGGTTCTTGTAGAAAAAGCCGTCACAGGTGGCGCAGCCCGACACGCCCTTGCCCATGAACGCCTGCTCCGACGGCAGGCCGAGGTACATGGCCGAGGCGCCGGTGGCGATGATGAGCGCATCGCAGGTGTAAGTGCCGGAATCGCCGACCAGGGTGAACGGCTTTTCGGTCAGCTTGGCGGTATGAATCTGGTCGAAGATGATTTCGGTGTTGAAGCGCTTGGCATGACGCTCGAAACGATCCATTAGCTCGGGACCCTGCACGCCGTCGACGTCGGCCGGCCAGTTGTCGACTTCGGTGGTGGTCATCAGCTGGCCACCCTGCTGCATGCCGGTGATGACGACGGGAGACAGGTTGGCGCGCGCGGCATAGACAGCAGCGGAGTAACCGGCAGGGCCGGAGCCCAGAATGATGAGTTTGTGGTGTGCAGTGCTCATGGGAGATTCTCGGGTGGGGTAACGAAAGCAGTCTATTCTAACCAATCTTGATGACGGCATTTCCATGCCGCCTGTCCGGGTTGCCTGTCCGGCGGGCTTGCCCCGTTTATAATCGGGACCACATTTGGCCGTTTCAAGACCCCTGCATCCATGGCGCGTCCCGCACCCCGTTCCATCCCCCCCTTGCCCCCCCGCATGCTGCGTTTGCTGCGCGAAGCCCGTGCCCTGCTGGTCGGGTTTGCGGCGTTGTTCCTCACCGCCATTCTGCTCACCTTTGATGAATCCGACCCCAGTTTCAGCGACACGGGGACCCACGGCACCCTTCACAACCTGGGCGGGCAAATCGGCGCGCAACTGTCGGACGTGTTGCTCATGCTGTTCGGCCTGTCGGCATGGTGGGGGGTGGGGCTGGCCGCCGCGTATGTCATCCACACCTTCCGTAATCTGGACGAACCGCCGCAGAACAAGGGCCGCCAGCGCTGGGTCAGGCTCGGCGGCTTTCTGCTGCTGCTGCTGGCCAGCACAGGGGTCGAATGGCTGCGCACCTGGCACTGGTCGGTGGCGCTGCCGGACGCTCACGGCGGTGTGCTCGGCATGGGCATCGGCGGCGCGGCCGGCGCGCTACTGGGTTTTACCGGCGGCTCGCTGATCCTGTTGCTGCTGATGGCGCTGGGCTTCAGCCTGTTCACCGGGGTGTCGTGGCTCAGCATGGCCGAACGCACCGGCGACTGGACCGAAACCACCTATCTTAAGCTGCGTGAAGCCTGGCAGGCCTCGCGCGACCGCAAGCTCGGCGAGGCCGCGCTGCAAAAGCGCGAAGCCATCGTCTCGGTCGAAAAGAAGAAACGGGTCGAAGCGCCGCCGATCCGCATCGAGCCGGTGGTCAAGGAAATTCCGCAATCGCCGCGCGCGGTCAGCGAGCAGCAGACGCCGCTGTTTTCCAATTTGCCGGACTCGCCCCTGCCACCCCTGCACCTGCTTGATCCCGCCGACGAAGTGGTCGAGACCGCCAGCCCCGAATCGCTGGAGTTCACCTCGCTGATGATCGAGCGCAAGCTGGCCGAATTCGGCGTCGAGGTGAAAGTGGTGTCGGCCTCGCCCGGCCCGGTCATCACGCGCTATGAAATCGAACCTGCCGTCGGCGTCAAGGGCAACCAGATCGTCAATCTGTCGAAGGACCTGGCACGCAACCTGTCGGTCATCAGCATCCGCGTGGTCGAGGCCATTCCCGGCAAGCACACGATGGGTCTGGAAATACCCAACGTCAAACGGCAGATCGTGCGGCTGTCCGAAATTCTTGGTTCCACCGCGTATCACGACAGCACCAGCCCGCTGACCGTCACGCTCGGCAAGGACATTGCCGGCAATCCGGTGGTGGCCGACCTCGGCAAAATGCCGCACCTGCTGGTCGCGGGCACCACCGGCTCGGGCAAGTCGGTCGGTGTCAACGCGATGATTCTGTCGCTGATCTACAAATCCGACCCCAGCGCGGTGCGCATGATCATGGTCGACCCCAAGATGCTGGAGCTGTCGATCTACGAAGGCATTCCGCACCTGCTGGCGCCGGTAGTCACCGACATGAAGCAGGCCGCCGCTGCGCTCAACTGGTGCGTGGGCGAAATGGAGCGACGCTACAAGCTGCTGTCGGCGGTCGGCGTGCGCAACCTTGCCAGCTACAACCAGAAGGTGCGCGATGCCAAAAAGGCCGGCTCGCCCCTGACGCATCCGTTCAGCCTGACGCCGGACAACCCCGAGCCGCTGGAAACCCTGCCGATGATCGTGGTGATGATCGACGAGCTCGCCGACTTGATGATGGTGGTGGGCAAGAAGGTCGAGGAGCTGATCGCGCGCCTGGCGCAAAAGGCGCGTGCCGCGGGCATCCACCTGATCCTGGCCACTCAGCGGCCCAGCGTCGACGTCATCACCGGCCTGATCAAGGCCAACATCCCGACCCGCATCGCCTTCCAGGTATCGTCCAAGATCGACTCGCGCACCATCCTCGACCAGATGGGTGCCGAAGCCCTGCTCGGACAAGGCGACATGCTCTACCTGCCGCCCGGCACCGGCTTGCCGCAACGCGTGCACGGCGCGTTCGTGTCAGATGCCGAAGTGCACCGCGTGGTCGATTACCTGAAAGCCCTGGGCGAGCCGGATTACATCGAAGGCATGCTCGATGCCCCCGAGGAAGGCGGCGATGGTGGCACTGAATTCGGCGAGGCGGCGGAAGCCGACCCGCTCTACGACCAGGCCGTCGCCTATGTTTTGAAAACTCGCCGTGCCTCGATTTCATCGGTGCAACGGCAATTACGCATTGGTTACAACCGCGCCGCGCGCATGATCGAAGACATGGAGCGTGCCGGCCTGGTGTCGTCCATGCAGTCGAACGGCAACCGCGAAGTACTCGCACCTGGAGGTGACGCATGAACTTTTACGCCCTGATTCCCGCAGCCGGAACCGGATCCCGAATGGGCAGCAGCACATCGCCCAAACAATACGCCGCGCTCAACGCCGTGCCCATGATCGCGCACGCCATGATGGTGCTGGCGCGCGAACCCCGCATCAGCAAGCTGTTCGTGGTGCTGTCGCCCGACGACACCTGGTGGGACAACTACGAATGGCGCGGCTGGGAAGACCGCCTGCAAGTGCTGCGTTGCGGTGGTGCCACCCGCGCCGAAACCGTGCTGAACGGGCTGCGCGCGATGGCCAACGTATGCGATGCGGACGACTGGGTGCTGGTGCACGATGCCGCCCGCCCCTGCCTGGCGGACGAGATGCTGAGCAAGCTGATCAATGAAGTGGCCGACGACCCGGTCGGTGGCCTGCTGGCGGTGCCGGTGGCCGACACCCTCAAACGCGCAGCGGCCGACACGACCTCGGGCGCGCGCGTCGAAGCCACCGTGCCGCGCGCCGGGCTGTGGCAGGCGCAAACGCCGCAGATGTTTCGTCACGGCAAGCTGATCGAAGCCTTG
Source organism: Hydrogenophilales bacterium 16-61-112 (assembly GCA_002257045.1). Classification (GTDB taxonomy): domain Bacteria; phylum Pseudomonadota; class Gammaproteobacteria; order Burkholderiales; family Thiobacillaceae; genus Thiobacillus. Next base: position 7,095 of record NCHD01000047.1, read on the forward strand.
CGCACAGCGGACAGCGACATCACCGACGAGGCGTCGGCCATCGAACAACTCGGCCTGCAACCGCTTCTGGTTGAGTCCGACAGCCGCAATATGAAGGTGACCTGGCCGCAGGACATGGAGCTGGCCGGCCTGATCGTGGGGCAACTCAATGTCTGACATTCGCATCGGCCATGGTTACGACGTCCATGCCCTGACTGAAAATCGCAAGCTCATCATCGGCGGCGTCGACATCCCCCACGACTTGGGGCTGGCCGGGCATTCCGATGCCGACGTGCTGCTGCACGCGATTTGCGACGCGCTGCTGGGTGCGGCCGGGCTGGGCGACATCGGCCGCCACTTTCCCGATACCGACGCGGCATTTGCCGGCATCGACAGCCGCATTCTGTTGCGCCGCGTCGCCGAACAGCTGCAGCAGCGCCACTGGCATGTCGGCAACGTCGACGCCACGATCATCGCGCAGGCGCCGAAAATGGCGCCACACATCGCGCGCATGACGGCGCATATTGCTGACGATCTCGGCATCGCCATCGACCGCGTCAACGTCAAGGCCACCACCACCGAAAAACTCGGCTTTGCCGGCCGTGGCGAAGGCATCGCCGCCGAAGCAGTGTGCCTCATCAAGCGTGACTGAGACCGCCCCCACCCAAGCCGGCGCCCGCCGGCTTTTTTTCGCCCTCTGGCCAGACGCCACCACCCGCGACGCGCTCAACCGCACCGGCCTCTGGCTATTCCGACACTGGGGCGGTCGCCGCATGCGTGCCGACACCCTGCATCTGACCTTGAGCTTTCTCGGCGACGTTCCGGCGGCGCAGCTTGACGTCCTGCTGCTGGACATCCAGGCCATCGCCATCAAACGGTTTGAACTCAGTTTCGATCGGCCCGGCTACTGGCTCCACAACCACATCGGCTGGCTCGGACTGAGCCAGCCTTCAGCGCCGCTTGAAGCCCTGGTTCAGGCCTTGCGCGATCAGCTGGGCGAACGGGCCATTCCTTTCGACAATCGGCCCTACACGCCGCATGTCACCCTGTTGCGCAAGTCGCACGGCGGTAAGACCGTGGCCTGCCTGCCGGTCAGATGGAGCGTCGATGAATTTGTACTGGTGGCGTCGGACCCGCAATCGGATGGTGCACATTACGAAGTGCTTGAACGCTGGCCGCTGCCTGGCTGAATCACACCGCCGGGGGTCCGGGCAGCCGACGCAACAGGTTGCAATTCTGCGACCACTGGTCGATCGCGCCGGGCCGCCCAAAGTAATACCCCTGTGCATAATCGATGCCGATTTTGCGCAACACTTCGGCGGTTTCCTCGTTTTCCACCCATTCGGCCACTGTTTTCACGCCCATGATCTGACTGACCTCGCGGATTGCCTCGACCATCGCCCGATCGACCTGATCGCTGACGATATCCATGATGAAGCTGCCATCGATCTTGAGATAATCAATCGGCAGGTTCTTGAGGTAAGCGAACGAACTCAAGCCGCTGCCAAAATCGTCCAGCGCGAACTTGCAGCCCAGGTTGCGCAGCTCGTTCACCAGGCAAGTCGCCATGTGCAGGTTGCGGATCGCCACCGTCTCGGTGATTTCAAAACAGATCCGGCTCCATGGCATGCCGGTTTTGGCCTGCGTTTCGCGCACAAACTCGATCAGGCTGGCGTCGTTGAGCGAGGCGCCCGACAGATTGATCGCAACCACATCGTGGCAACAGTCCGTCGCACTCCGGGACGCCATTTCGCTAAAGGTCCGGAACACGCGCTCGATCACCCATCGGTCGATGCGCGGCATCAACCCGTAGCGCTCGGCGGCCGACATGAACGTGCCGGGGTTCACATAGTCATCCTCGCCCGCGCGCAGCCGCAGCAGCACCTCCCAGTGACGATGCGGGTCATCCACTGCCAGCGCCACGATAGGCTGCACAAAAATCTCGAAGCGGTCCTCGTCGAGCGCGCGCGTGAGATTGGTCGCCCAGTGCATTTCGCCGTAGCGGTGCGCCAGCGTGTCGTCCGATTCCTCGTAGACGTGGACGCGGTTGCGGCCGGCCTCCTTGGCGGCGTAACACGCCACATCCGCCGCGCTCAACAGCGTGGCAAGATCGGCCACGCCGGGCTCGACCGCCACCACGCCGATGCTGACGCCAATCTGGAAGACCTTGTCGCCCCAGATGAAGCGGAACGCCTCCACGCTGAAACGCAGATTTTCGGCAATCTTGATTGCCTGGTCGATCGAGCAGCGCCTGAGCAGCACGCCAAACTCGTCACCGCCGAGGCGGGCCAGGATGTCGTCGCTGCGCAGGGCTTCATGCAGGACCTCGCCCAACTGGCGCAGCAGTTCATCGCCTGCAACGTGGCCGCAGGTGTCGTTCACGATCTTGAACTGGTCGAGATCAAGATAGAACAAGGCATGGTTGGCATAGCCCCCATCCACCTCGTCGATCACGCGGCGCACCTGGCTTTCGAAACTGTGACGATTGAACAGCCCGGTCAGACTGTCACGGCTGGCCTGATGGGTCAGGCGGCGCATCAGCTCACGCGCATGCCGCACGTCCTGCAGAGCCACCACGCACCCGATCACGCTTCCCTCTGCGTTACGCATCGGCGCGGCGGTTCCCGCAACCGGAATTTCTGCCCCCAGATGATTCACGAACAACTCGCTACCGGTGTGCAGCATCGCGATCTGGGCATCGAGCAGGCAACTGCGGACTGGGTCCGCTAGCGGCAATCGCGTCTGCTCATCCACGAACCTTGCCAGCTCGCTCAGCGGCCTGCCACGCGCCGCCTCGATGGAATAGGCCACCAGATCCTGCGCGACCGGATTCATGTACTGCACGCGGCCGTTCGCATCGGTGGCGATCACCGCGTCGGTAATCGAATACAGCATCACTTCAATGCGGGCTTTCTCCTGTGACAACGCCGTCTCGGAGCGATTCGCCGCATCGAGCGCCTGATTGATGAACCCCGACAGAAACCCGAACTCGTCACTACGCTGCACATCGAACCGCGCCGTCTTGTCACCTGCCGCAAAATTTTGTGCCGTACCCACCATATGCAGAAACGGCCGCGACAGCATGCGATACAGGATTGCCTGCAAAATCAGGCCGAACACCATCGCCACCAGGCCGGTAAACAGCAGCACATGCTTGCGCTCCTCACTGATGAAAGCCGAGTGATCGGGCACGTAGGCAAGCATACGCAAGGTTTGATGCGAACCATCGGGCTTGTGAACAAGCAGGATTTGCGTATAGGTCGCATGCGCGGCATCAGGCTTGCCGGTTCGCCACAGCCCGGCTGGACCGATGACCTCAAGCGCACTGAAACCATAGCGCTGACGGATCTGCTCGAGGGTTGCGGGAGGCTTCGAGTTGCCGGTCGGGCTCCATTCAGCCTGACTTTCGAGCTGTGACTGCAGCGTTAGCGCAGCCTGCGCCAGATAGGCCGGTTGCGCGTCTTCCAGATCGGCTTCCCACGCCTGAATCGTCACCAGCACAATCAACAGACCGGCCAGCACCATGCCCCAAAATACAATCCCGGTAATACGCGCAGGCAATCCACCGTATATTGAGAACGGTGCTTCGTGAGAGATGGGTGCAGGAGCGGAAGGCTGGTTCAACGCCGACACCCGGCAAAGCGCAAACCCAGCAGCACGGGACACACCCCGCTCACGCCGGCACCCAAAATGGCAAAGCCCATGAACCACGGTAAAAACCATGCAATTTCATTGAATAGCACCGCTGTTAGCAGTAACAGCACGGCAACCACTAGGCGCCAGGCCCGCTCTTCGTTCAGCGGCCATTTAAAATCGAACGGTTCAATTGGTGGCGCATCGGATTGGCGCGTCAACTTCCCAACCAACTGCGGAATACGCCAGTTGGTGATGCCCTCGGCAAACAACAAACCGATCAGTCCGTACATGGCACGGGTCAAGTCAAAATACAGAATCAGCAGAATGGCCAGGCCCAGAATTAGCCGATAGTTGCGATCAGTCATACAAACACCCTCATCATCCTTGTGTTCAGCGATACCCCGTCGCTGACGCCCCTTTTTTGCAACGAACCCGCCCAACAAATGTCGATTTACCGCGCGCATACCCATTACGGAAAACAACGGCCTCTTCTTGACGATTCCACTTGTTTTACCGTCACTGAACCCGTTTTTTGGACGGAATCAGGTAAATACGCTTGACCAACCCTGCCTTCATCCATAGAATGCCCGCTTTCCATTCCCTGATAGCTCAGTTGGTAGAGCGACGGACTGTTAATCCGCAGGTCCCTGGTTCGAGTCCAGGTCGGGGAGCCAGATTCAAGCATTCAGCCATCCTTCGGGGTGGCTTTTTTGCTTTTCCGGAGTGTTCAGTATCCGTTCGGGGGACGCCCCGGGCCACGCACTCATCCACACGTCAAAGGAATCGACATGCAAACAGACCAAGTTTTAAGCCACCTGAAAAAACATGGGCAATTACTCGACCTGGAGATCGCATCAGCAACCGGGATTGCGCTAGCCCAAGTGCGCAAGGTCCTGGCTGACCTGACGTCACGCGGAGAGATCTCCCAGTGTAGCGTCACTCATTTCAATGGCAACAAGCGCATTGATGGTTTTCAGTGCAGGATTTCGGGCTATGTGCCGCCGGTCGCGCCAGGCCGAAAAGCCGGCGCCAATAAAAGCGCCGCTTCCGACTAGACACGAAGCGCGATTGCCGGGCCGATCCGGTTGTAGCGGATCAAGGCCCGGATCGCAAGCGACGCTGCATTCAGTAAGACCCGGGCGCAGGGCATTTACGCGCTCGAGGCTGTGCTGGCGGCCCGGGAGTCCAGCGGGTGATCCCTTCAGCGAGGGGTGAACCCAGTGGGTTTCAACCAATATCAAGGAGCAATATCAGTGACCAACGCACAACGCCGGGCCGCATGGCTCGCCAGCCTCAAGGCTGAAACGGACTCTTCACATAGCGACGTCACTGGCGCGTATTACCTGGCTGTAGTGAATACGGTCGGCACGTTCAGGATGTTCGCCAAGGATCTCAAGCCACCGGTTTACACCTACGGCATCACGACGGTTCTCTTTGAGCTGAATCCCAATACCGGCAAATGGATCTGGTTTGATGGCGTGACCCATCAATCCCCGCGCAAGACCCACGATGGCTGGCGTCTTGGCAGCAAGCAACTGCACGACACACGCGAAAGCGCAGAGGCCGAGCTTCAGCGCGAGATGGTCAAGAACGGCGACCGGGTGACCAAGGTGCATGACCTGCCCGACGATATGGCGGCGCTTAAAAAGATCCGTAGCGCCAACCACCCTGACCGCAACGCTGAATCCGACGTGGAGCTGTATCAGGCGGTGGTCGAAAAGCTGGACAGGATGCGCGTGGCGACTCAGTGAGCCCCACCCAAGCCTGACCGGGTTTCGCCCCGCCCAACCCACCCTTGCCCGGTGGGTTTTTTAACCATGCACGCGAAACAGCCCAACAACCCGCTCCACGGCATCACGCTCGAGCAGTTATTGAACGAACTGGTTGCATTCCATGGCTGGGACGCATTGGGGCGGAAAATCGGGATCCGCTGCTTCACCCATGACCCGAGCATTGCGTCAAGCCTCACGTTTCTGCGTCGGACCCCATGGGCGCGGGAGCGCGTGGAGGCGCTCTATATCGATATGGCACGCGGCAGGGAGTCCGCAAGCTGACGCCGTGAAACGAGCCTGTCGAAGCTGTAACCCGAGGCGGCATGCCGCCGCGACCAGGACAACAAAATAGCGGCATAATCCGGGCACTGTCTGATTCGGGAATATCCGTGGCTGCAGCCAAACCCTATCGCATCCTGATCGTCGACGACCATGCCCTCATGCGCGAGGGGATCAAGCACATCCTGGCCAAGGTCGCCGGCATTCAGGTCGCTGGCGAAGCCGACAGCTCGCGGCGCGCCCAGCAGATGACCCGACAGGAAAGCTGGGATCTGGTGTTGATGGACATCGACCTCCCTGATCGCAGCGGCCTTGAAACCCTGGATCTGCTGAAGAAAGAGCAGCCGGAGCTTAAAATTCTGATGTTGTCGATGCAGCGTGAATCGCACTATGCGGTGCGCGCGCTCAAATCCGGCGCGGCAGGCTACCTCAACAAGCGCTGCACGACCGACCAGCTCGTCGAGGCGATCCGGCTGACGGCATCGGGCAAAAAATACATCAGCGCAGAAGTCGCGCAGGAGTTGGCCAACACCATCAGCGGCGAACGCGACGGCCTGCCGCACGAAACGCTGTCCAACCGAGAATTCCAGACCCTGCACATGATCGCCTCTGGGTTGCCGGTTTCGGTCATTGCCGAAAAATTGCTGCTGTCGGTCAAGACGGTCAGCATGTACCGCGCCCGCCTGCTTAAGAAAATGCAGCTCAAGAACAACGCCGAGCTCACCCACTACGCGTTCAAACACAATCTGCTGGGGTGAATGGCTGCGGCGTGCCGACCGGACGGTTAGCGTAGAAGTAACGCCCTTTTACTGCCTTAATCCGCCCTTGCCGTAAGCCCCGTCCGCCCTACCATGCTGCAGCAAGGTGATGATCCAGTGAGATCGCACCGCAATCAGGATGCGAACATGGCCGAACCCAGCGACAAGATCAACCTGAACAACCCGTCCGAGGTGGCGCGCGAAACCCTGCG
>NCHD01000047.1:13737-16244 GCA_002257045.1 Hydrogenophilales bacterium 16-61-112
ACGCCGGACAATTACCAGAACCTGTTCGAAGAGATCACCGGCAGCCCCACCACGCCGCCCGCCAACACCCCCAGTGCCGCAACCGTATTGGCCGGGCTGGTCATGGACCTCAACCTGCATCACCCGCAGCTCGCCGATTCGGCCGATGCGCTCGACCAATCCATCCGCAAGGGCGACTGGGCGCAAAGCCGCAAGCAGTTGGGGCAAATCAGCCGGCAGCTGATCGCAAAGCCCGAAAAAAGCGCGCCCGCCGTGGTCACATCGCCGGCAGACAACCTCACCCTGTTGCGCGAGCTGCTGGCCAAGACCCTCGAATTCGGTGTCGCCGCCCAACTCGCGCACAGCCCGCATCTGGCCGAAAAAGCCCTGCAGCTCGGCGCCGATGTGCGCATCGCCAACAGCGACGCCACCCTGCGCGACGCTGCCGGCAAGCTGAAAAACCTCTGGGTCAACATCGAGCTGCAAGGCAGCGATATGCACGAGCAGCAGGAAACCCTCAAGCGCATCCTGCTGCTGCTGGTGGAAAACATCGGCGAGCTGCTCGACGACGACACCTGGGAAAAGCGCCTCAAGGAAGTCATCTACAAGCAAGGCATGGTCAAGCATGGCCTGCGCGAGGCCACCACCCGGCTCAAGGCCACCATGACCACCTTCGTCAGCCGCCTCAGTGACACCCTGGCCGCCAACGACGAATACCAGAACAAGATTACCACCCACGTCGAGCGCATCCAGGGCACCGAAGACGTGCTGGAGCTCAACCGCATCCTGGAAAGCCTGATCAACGAAACCCGCATCGCGCAGGCCGACAATCGCCGCGCGCACGACCAGCTCGTGCACGAACGCGATAGCGCTGTGCAGGCCGAAGCGCGCATCAAGCAGCTGGAAACCCAGCTCACCGAAATGAGCTCGCTGGTGCGTGAAGACCCGCTCACCGGCAGCCTCAACCGGCGTGGCATGGAAGACGAGTTCGCCCGCGAAGCCGCGCGTGCCGATCGCCACAACTCCCCGTTCTGCATCGCCGTCATCGACATCGACAACTTCAAGGCGCTGAACGACACGCGCGGCCACCATACCGGCGACGATGCGCTGATTCACCTCGTTACCGTGGCCAAGGAAGAATTGCGCCTGACCGACCATATCGCGCGCATGGGCGGCGAAGAGTTTCTGGTGATGCTGCCCAATACGCCACTTGAAGGCGCGATCAAGATCATCACCCGCCTGCAGCGCAGCCTGACCAAGAAATTCTTCCTCGACAAGAATGAACAGCTGCTGATCACCTTCAGCGCCGGGGTCGCGCTGCGTGCCAAGGGCGAAGCGCAGGACGCCAGCATCGCCCGCGCCGACGCCGCCATGTATAAGGCCAAGCAAACCGGTAAAAACCGCGTCTGCACCGCGCCCGATGCGCCCGCTGCAAACGCATGAACACCCTGATTCGCCATGCCCACCAGGCTCGACATGAAATGAATACAGTTTTTTTCAAATCGGCCTTAACTTTCTCCAACCCACGACGATTCATCACACAACGGCGGTGCATGTAGCCCAAGCGGGCAAACCAAAGTTGGCGGCACTCACCCGCTTCCGGGAATAAAAGCCGAATCAATCGACCCACTTAAGGAGAAATACCATGGCACAAGTAATCAACACCAACGTAGGCGCTCTGTTCGCTGGCGCAGCTCTGAACAAATCGGCCATCGGCCTGCAGACCGCTCAGGAGCGTCTGTCTTCCGGTCTGCGCATCAATACATCCAAAGACGACGCAACCGGCCTCGGCATTGCCACCGGTTACGACAAACAAATTCGCGGCACGAACATTGCCATCCGCAACGCCAATGACGCGATTTACAACTGGGCGGCACCGCTTCTGGCGCTGAAACCACCGCGCTGCTCGCTGAAAATTCACGTATCGCAGGCTTGACGACTGCTGCCGTGGCTACGACGGTCGATGGCGCAGGCACGCAGGTTACCGGTGTCAGCGCGGCGATTGCTGCCCCAGTCGGTGTGACGGTTGCCGCTATCGGTACAGACATCACCAACGTAACCGCCTCACGCGCCAACTACGGCGCAGACATGGTGAGGTTCGGCTCAGCAGTGGCCACCATGCAGACCACTTCGGTCAACTTGTCGGCATCCTTCAGCCGCATCATGGATACCGACTACGCGGCCGAAACCGCTTCCCAGGCCAAGAACAACATCCTGCAACAGGCAGGTACCGCGGTTCTGGCGCAGGCTAACCAGACACCGCAAACCGTGCTGACTTTGCTGCGTTAAGAACTTAATTCAGGAGAAATACCATGGCACAAGTAATCAACACCAACGTAGGCGCTCTGTTCGCTGGCGCAGCTCTGAACAAATCGGCGATCGGCCTGCAAACCGCACAAGAACGTCTGTCTTCCGGTCTGCGCATCAACACATCCAAAGACGACGCAACCGGCCTCGGCATTGCCACCGGTTACGACAAACAAATTCGCGGCACGAACATTGCCATCCGCAACGCCAATGACGCGATT
>NCHD01000048.1 GCA_002257045.1 Hydrogenophilales bacterium 16-61-112
CGGGGTCCTTGCCTGAAGCACAACGCAGTGCGTGCGTCCTCTCGGCCAACTTCACGAGCACGACACGAATATCCTCCACCATCGCCAAAACCATCTGACGCAGGGCCTCAAGTTGGGCATGTGGGTCTAGGCGCTTGTCTGTCGCGCTGGTGGCAAGGGCTTCGATACGCGCCATGGCTGCCACCCCGCGCGCCAGTCGCCCTGCAGTGCCAAAAGTCGCATCAAAATCAGGGGTGGCGTGCAAACAGTCATGCAACAGGGCAGCAGCTACAGCGTCCGCTCCGACCTTCAACTCTGCAACAATCAATGCCGCCCCAACACTATGCGAAAAAAACCTGCTCTCAAGGTGAGCATGCGCATAATCCAGCGCACACCAAGTAGTGTCGTTCTGGGCTACCGGTAACACACGCGCTAAAGCTTGCCGGGCTGATTCCAGATCGACAGCATCAAAGCAGCGAGGGCGGACGAGTTGACTCATTCTCTGAATTGCCTTGTATGCTCCGATCAGCGGCAAGGAATCTGCCCGGGTAAAAAACTCCCGTCAAGCTGGAACGAAAAAACTGATTGAGGAAAAACTTGTACGAGTAAAGCGCGGTCACCCCTCAGGATGACCCAACCAGAAAAATAAAAGTAGCGTTTCTAGCCCACGCAAACGGAGATGCCCATAACAGGCAAAAGTCCAGAGAATGTCTGGCTTTATGCAACGTGTACGATCGAAATTACCTGCCTTCGATTGCGTTGGGCTGAATTTTCACTTTTTGTCCAGCCTTAACCAATGCAAGCATCGCTTGCATATCTGCTTGCTGCTGTGCCTGCATTACGCCTGCCTCAATTGACGACAGCAAGCGTGAATCAAGACCTGGCGCATCCAGCACTCGACTTATCCGCACGATACGGTAAGAGCCGTCGGGCCGCATAAAACCGGTGTAAGCCGGAAGTTTTTCGGCGGCAACCCGAAATACCGCCTTAGCTTCTGTCGCGTCCAGCATGGCTGAAGGTTGACGCCCAACAATCTGGAAAGCCGACCAGCTCTGGCCTGCCTCATTCCCTTTAACGAGGCTTTGAATCATCATCGCCCCTTGCCCTGCCAACAAACGTGCGCTTTGCTCCTCACGCAAACGGATTTCGATCTCCGGCCTCACCTCAGCCAGCGGACGCACCCGTGCTGGACGATGTTCAATCACCCGCGCAGCCACTAAAACACCTGGCTGAACTTCTATCGCTTCCGTATTTTGTTTTGATTTAACGGATTCTGTATTGAATACAGCCGCCAACAAACCAGGATGATCGAAGGGGGCGGAGGCGTTTTTGGCCGTCATCCATCCACTTTGCCGAATAGTCAGCTTGGTGGCCGCTGCAGCCGGCTGTAAAGAGTCAGCATTTTCATAAACCAGGTTGCCAAAATTATCGGCCAGATCTGCAAAAATCTTTTGCGCTCTCTGCTTGCGCAGGGCGTCAATCACCGCCACACGGACGTCAGACAAAGGTGCGGTCTGCGCCGCCTGGATACCATCCAAACGAATAACGTGATAGCCGAAATCACTTTCCACCGGCCCGCGAATTTCATTAGGCTGCATACTGAACACAGCATCATCAAAAGATTTGACCATCATGCCGCGCCCAAAGCTTCCGAGATGACCATCCTGTGCGGCAGAGCCCGGATCCTGCGACTGCGACCGCGCAAGTTCGGCGAAGCGCTCGGGAGATTTTTTTACCGTCTTAAACAGTTCATTTGCTTTCGCTCTGGCTTTAGCACGTGTTGCAGCATCTGAATTTTTTTCAACAGCAATCAGGATATGACTTGCGCTGCGTTGCTCGGGCAAGCCGAACTCTGCCTTATGAGATGCATAGTATTTAGAAATATCATCGTCGCTGACAGTCATGCTGGCTGCTACATTGGCCCTGTCTAGCACCAGATACTCTGCACGTAACTGCTCAGGCTCGGTAAAGGCTGATTTGTTGTTCGCGTAATATTTAACTATGTCATCCGGCTTTAGCTTGATTTGAGCAATCACGGTTGAAGCAGGCAAATCGACCCATGAAATTTCACGTTGCTGAGCCACCAAACGAGCAATTTGATTCAAGGAAGTCGCGGAAGGAAACGCTGCGAGCGATGCGGGGCTCGTGACAGTTTCCAGCATAAAAGACTGGCGCAATTCGCTCTCGAACTGAGCCGGTGTGCGGTTATTTTGGCGGAGAACAGCCTCATAACGCTGCGGTGAAAACTTACCATCCTGCTGAAAAGCAGGAATCTGCATCAATACAGCGGCAACATAGGCATCAGGCGCGATGATTTTAAGTTTTTGCGCATCCTGGAACAAAGCCTTTCGGTCGATCAAACCATCAAGTACTTGCTTGCGAAATTCAGCTGTCTCAGTAACAGCAGGATCGAACGAGGGGCCAAGTGACTCACGCAACCGATCAGCCTGACCCTGCGTTTCGCGCGCAAGCTCCTCGCGTGATACCCCAACATCACCGACTTTGGCAATCTCGCCATTGCTCTGACCTCCCGACATGTAAGAGTCCAGTCCAAACAGTGCAAAGGAAAGTGCTATTAAACCCAACAAGACCTTAGCTAACCAGCCCTGTGCGTGGTTGCGGATTGCTTCAAGCACGGCATCTACTCCAGAAAAACATCAAATGAGATTTTCGCGCACTTTGCTTCGCGCGTCTTCACTCGTGGGGAATTAATCCAGTCAAATTGTTTGTTTGATCGCTCGAAATCAGAAATGAAAAAAGGCGAACTTTCGTTCGCCTTTTTGTGTTGGCGGAGCGGACGGGACTCGAACCCGCGACCCCCGGCGTGACAGGCCGGTATTCTAACCAACTGAACTACCACTCCATTATGCTAAAAGAACAGCATACTTAATTATCTGGTTGCTTTTTATTTTTACTGCTGGTGGGTGCTGAGGGGCTCGAACCCCCGACATCCTCCGTGTAAGGGAGACGCTCTACCAACTGAGCTAAGCACCCTACGAAGGCCGAAATTATATATCGATTGTTAATAATTTGCCAAACATAAATTGTAAGTTTTACTTTTTATTCATGGATTCTTTCAGCCCCTTGCCTGCCTTGAATTTGGGTACTTTGGCCGCGTTGATTTTATGGGATCGCTTGTGCGCGGATTGCGTCCCGTACGGGCCGCACGCTCAGCCATGCGTTTCAGGACAAGCTCACTGAATACGGCATGACGTGTTCGATGAGCCGCAAGGGAAACTGTTGGGAGCGCGAAGCCTGCCCTCGGGGTGCAATGCACCGACCAAAAGCTGGTTCAACAGCTTCAAGAATGAGCGCGTGCATGGCTGGCGCTTCGCGACGCGCGAGGTCATGACCGCCACGGCCTTCGAGTCTATCGAGGTGTTTTACAACCGGAAGCGGCTGCACTCGACGCTCGGTTAAAAGTCGCCCGCATTGTTCTTGCAGAATTGGCTGACGGTTCAACCGATGGAAAAACGGATAGCATGAAACCCACCTGTTGGAAGACGAAAAACACAGAGAAGGTCAGCTTTTAATGCGAGAAAAGGTGTCTGCGTTAACTCGGGTTGGAATCAATTCTAGCTTGACCCCTTTGATGGCAGAGAGGTCATGTTGATTGAGTTTTCCTGATTGGAGTATCAAGCTTAACCTGAATTTTCCGATGGCGTTAATTACAGCCTGGCCCCCTTGAGGCCCGCCCGACGGGCCTTCTTGATCGCGTACATGGCCTCGTCTGCCCGAGCCAACACGGCCTCGCAATCGAGCTCATGAGGGTCCGAACTCACTACCCCTACGCTCGCGCCCGTGTAGTCCAGTGTAGTCGCGCCGATCATAAACTGGCCGGTGGTCAGGCGTTCCAGCCGTTCACAAATAGCCACGCGACTCGCATCATGGGATGCGGAGGATGCAACCCCGAAAACCACAAACTCGTCACCGCCATAGCGCGCCACAAAATCGCCATCGCGCATACCACCCATAAGCGCCTTGGCAATTCCAATCAAAAAGCGGTCACCCGCATCGTGACCATATTGGTCATTGATCGACTTGAAACCGTCCAGATCGACAAACGCCACATGAACCGCTGTGTCCGAGCGTTCGGCATTGGCCAGCGCCCTCCCAAGCTCGTCTATCAGTGCACGCCGATTGGGAATCCCTGTGAGCGGATCGGACAGCGCATATTGGCTGAACATGCGGTTCTCGTCCTGCAAGCGGGCAAGCAGCCGGTCGCGTTCCAGCTGTCGCGCAATCAATTGCGAAAACATCTGCAGCAGCCGACGCGTGTCATCTGTAATCTGAATTCGCGCCCCGCTGGCCGCGCACAGCGTGCCATACAGTTCACCCGCCGCCACATGCACAGGCTCACTCAAATAGGTAGTGATGCCCAGTGCGCGCGCCGCTTCCGAATCGCCCCAGCAGCCCGCCACATCGTCCACATAGGGACGGCCCTCGTCGATTGCACGTTTGCACAGCGTATCGCCCCAGGGCACTTTTAGCCCCTCCGGAATAGTCAACGCCTGCGTGTTGCGGGCAAAGAGGATATGCTGAACATTCTGCTGCAGATCGATCGTCGTCAGATACGTCGACTCTATGCCCGTCACCGACTCCAGCAGCCCCAAAAGCGGACGCACCAGACTTTCCAGATCGTCGCTGTCCGATACGGCCGCTACCAGTTTGTCGAGAAAGGGATCCATGAGTATTGGGGCGTTAGAATCCAAGGGGTGGGTTCGCGTCAGTTTGACATATCCAATGTCGAAAACAATCTGTGCCTGGTCCCTTTAATTCCTGTTTGACACCCGATACCGCAGACGCATCCCTGACCCCGGGATTCACAAGTTTTCCTGACAGCGAAATCAATTCGCGCCTGCCCCCTTTTGATTACGCCGTTGCGCTGCGCGCCTCCATGAACCTGGCCAGAATCGGAGCACAAATCACGCCGAGGGCCAGGCGCAGGTTATTGTTGGGAACCACCATCGTGGTCGGGCGCGACATGTAGGAGTCGGGAATGCGCCTGAGAAAATCGGGAAAATCATGGCGCTCGCGGTCGCGGAAATGGATGATGCACAGCGACTCGTCGGCCAGCGGCACGTCGCGCGCAATGAATGGGTCGGAGGTATCCACCAGCGGCATGCGCTGGATATTGATATCGGTCAGGGCGAATTGGGGAACGATGTAATGGATATAGTCGTCCATGCGGCGCAGGATGGTTTCCACCGATTCTTCAGGCGTGCACGTGCCATTTTTGCAGTCGCGGTGGATTTTCTGTATCCACTCCAGGTTGATGGCAGGCGCCACGCCGATCAGCAGGTCCACATGCTGGGCCACATCGATGCCCTGGCGTCCCGCGCGACGGTCTATTTCAGGCGGAAATTGGCGCGAGTCGACTTTACGGCGCGTCCAGGTGTTGGCTACCAGGCCGCCGTGCTGCCCCTCGTAGAACAGGAGATCGCTACCCGGCTGCAGCGGCGCCCAAGGCGTGAACTCGCCCGGTTGCACGCCCAATGCCTCGCCATGCTCGGCCGTGTGCGCATACTGGCGAACCACCCCGCTGCCGCATTCGCCATAGGTCCTGAAAAACGATTCCAGCTCCGGGAAATGATTGCACTCGGGCCCGAACCAGGACACCTTGCTGCCGCTGCCCCGAGATTCCTCCAGCAAGGCGGCGAACTGCCGATCGGAATAACGCCGGAAACCGTCGCCATGAACGATCGCGGGCTGGATGTTCAGGCGCTCGAAAATGAACTTGAACGCGTGACGTATCGTCGACAGGCCAGCACCGGACGAGCCGGTGACCGCAATGATGGGATGCTGTTGGGACATGGTCGGTTATTTCCCCAGATTGGCCAGAAGGCCACAGAGCAGAAAGTGTAACCCGGCGCATCTCGCGAAGAACAGAATTTGGACATCGCGAGACCCGGGACCCGTCAAGCGCGTGGCGTCCATTCGAGTCCAGCCCCTGGATTCACTGCCCTATGGTTACCGCAATCAGCGGTTGCCTCCCGGACACCGTGGTCCTCCCCTATGGGTTTCGCGATTTTTGAAGCGCTGAATCCCAGGGAGACTGTGGCCTGACTCCTGGTCTGTCCAAACCGGCCCGCTGGTTCGAAGGCTTAATCGAGCCCGGCCCCTTTAAATCCCCCATGCGTATGCCCGAACCATGATCCACGCAGCTTGGCGTATATTGGACAGACGCTTGTGCGCAGGCGAAATGCGTCCGGAAACCTCGTCACGGGAGCTCGTCCTTGGATAACCCTGCCCGACCCTCTTCAGATTCCCAGGATCCGGGCCTCCTTGTGCCGCAGATTGTGCAGAGCTTTTGTCAGCTCCCCATATCGCTGATCGTCAACCTGGCAAACGGATTCATTCTTGCAGCGGTTCTGTGGAACGCCATGCCCACGCCCATCCTGCTCACCTGGTCAGGCTTGCTCATCGCCGTCACGGGGGCTCGATTCCTCACCTTGCGGGCGTTTAGAAACGCCTCCCCCAGCAGCGAGTCCGATCATGCTTACTGGACCAAGTATTTCCTGGCAGGCACATGCGCTGCCGGGGTGGTGTGGGGGCTGTCCGGAATTCTCCTGTTTCATCCCAGTTCCTTCCCGCACCAGGTCGTTCTCGCTTTTGTACTGGGGGGAATGGTGGCCGGCGCCGTTCCGCTGCTGTCGTCTGTGCGCCACGCCTATTGGTGCTTCGCCATTCCGATCGTGGTACCCATCAGCATACGACTTATGTGGGTGGGCGATCGCATCCATCTTGTCATGGGCCTGATGATGGTCATCTTCGGTCTCACCATGCTCGCCACGTCCATCCAGGTCCAGCGCCTGTTTCGCGACGCTGAAAAACTGCGCCGCGAGCTGTACTCAGCAATCGAGGTGGAGCGGGCGCTGGAATATCTGGTCCGCCTGGACAGTCTCACCGGCATCCCGAACAGACGGCTGTTCGAGGAAGAACTCAGCAAGGAGTGGGCAAGAGCTAAACGCAACCATGCGCCGTTTTCACTCATCATGGCCGATATCGATCACTTCAAGGAATACAACGACCACTATGGGCACCCGGCCGGCGACCTGTGCCTGGTAGAAGTTGCGCAGGCCATGCACCACGCGCTGTCCCGCCCTGGCGATGTAGTGGCCCGAATCGGCGGCGAAGAGTTTGCGTTCCTGTTGCCGCAGACTGATTTGAGCGGCGCGATAGCCGTAGCCGAGCAGATACGCGAGCGTATCCTGGCCTTGAATTTTCCCCACGAAGCATCGCCCGTGGCCAGCCATGTCACCCTGAGTTTCGGCGTGTCTTCGTCCGAGCTTGCTTCCGTCTCCTCGCCTGCCGATCTGATCCGCACATCAGACATCGCGCTATATGAAGCCAAACGCTGCGGGCGCAACCAAATTGTGGCCGCCCAGAAAACGGCATCTGTTCTGGGCGCGTGAGCAAAGCGAGTTAAAGGGGTCAGTATCTGTGTCCGACCTATTACCCCTTACGCAAACGATGCTCTCGATACATTTTTCTGACCCAATTGGACACCGGATGATCTCGGTACGCATCATAAAATAATCGGGTTTGCGGGTCGGGAATACCCCTCCATGGAAACGGATGTTCCGCAGGCATAACCAGCAATGAAAGCATCGATGCGACTGACAAATCGGCGCGGGTAAATTGATCCCCAACCAGATACTGTCCCTGTTTGACTGTTTGCTCCAGCTCGCTCATTGCCGCATCAAATTCGCGCCGGGATTGTTCGACCTTCGCAGGGGAAACCACATAGATTTGATAAATCTTGTTGCGCAAAACTGGATAAAACAGCCTGAAGATGAACTGCTTCACGCCCGGCATCGGATGGGTAAAGCAATGGCGTATGAATTCAGGGTAAGCCAGCAACCGATCGTACAAGACCCGGCGAATATTCTCCCCCAGCCTTGTATCCATGCTGCGTTCGATTTCCAGACACGCCTGGCGCTGATCAGGATCGACGGGCGTCAATGAATGCAGAGGGAACTTCCGGTCGAGGTAATCGATGATTTCGCTGGAACCTTGCACGCCTTCGCCATCGCTCAACAACACGGGAACAGACGTATCGGGGGCGTACTTGCGCACTGTGATCCTGTGAAGTCCGGGCAAAAGCGCCACAGCCTGAAATGGCACGCCTTTATAGTCGAGTGCCCAGCGCGCTTTTTCGCAGTAGTGAGAGTGAGGAAACTCAAGTAACTTCATATGGCCTCGCTTGACGGGCATTTAACGCTTTCGAGTCGAGCAACACCCCAACACGCAATGGGACAAATGGGATCAGCAGAAAATTTGGGGTCTTGCAATGAAATATGTTAATGCAAGACCCCAAGGTTTGTTGGCTGCATGTGTGAGGCGACAACTACCTTGACGCGCGCCGCTATGGCGACAATCCTGCCGCAAGTGATACTAGAAATAAGTTCAAGTGCTACTAGAAATATGTTATTGCTTGGGCGAGCGCGCCCCTTCGCACCCATCATCATGGCAACCACGGAACAAAACATCGAGGACATCGTTCGGCTGCAGCAGCAGGCGGAAAAAAACCACTCCGGCGCAGAACGTCTCGCGGACCTCGTCGCACGCGTTGCCGGCAATACGCCCTTCATCATCCTGCACGTAGTCTGGTTCGGCACATGGATCCTCCTCAACCTCGGCGCCGTACCGGCGATCCCCGCGTGGGACCCATTTCCGTTCAGCTTACTCACGCTGGTGGTTTCGCTCGAAGCGATTTTTCTCTCGCTGCTGGTCCTGATGGCGCAGAACCGTCTGACCCAGGATGCCGACAAGCGCGCCCACCTCGACCTGCAGATCAACATGCTCGCGGAGCAGGAGAGCACCGCCACCCTGAAAATGCTGGAGCAGATTTGCCACCACCTCGGAATCGCCGACCCAGGCGAGGAAGAACATGAGTTGGCAAAGGCCACCGACGTGAATGAGTTGGCGAAATCGCTCGACGACAAACTCACGGCGGAAAGTTGACGGCCGTGGGGCGCGCGAGAGTGATTCAGCGCGCGAATCAGGGCGCGCCAGACGCATGAATCAAGACAGTTGCTGTCCCTTATTGATTTTACGTTTAATTGTGTTGACCGTAAGGCGTTTGGAGTAGCGCGTCTCGATACTCGTCAGCGTTCTTGATACGCGGCCAGGTCGCATTGAGCAGCGCCAGCCACTCTTGCTCGTCCATGAATGGCGCGATATCAATTAAGAACGGCAATACTTGTGCGTCCTCTGTTTGGTCGAGAAAACCTTTAGCATCCGCATAGGGAAATTTATCGAGGTGCCCGATCATGGCTCGCCATCTCTATAGGTGATAGATCAACTCTACCTGAAATAGGGCCTACGAAAAATGAATGGGTTTTGTTCGATCGATAGCCTGCACTGCATCGGTTAAGGTGCGAGATTGGGGTCAGGTCTTTCTAAATCATATGATATTGAAAGACCTGACCCCATCGTTGGTTTCATCAAGATGGGCCTGTTTGTCGGCGGGGCGGGGCTGGAATTGGTCGACGAAAAAGAAGGGAAAGAGGACATCATGGAATTGGATTTGGCCAAACAGGGCACCTGCAGCTAATGAATTTGCGCACGGTTGCGCAACGCCTTACGCCAACACGCAGCTTGGGTTTGCGCAACGGTAATCGCCCCGCACGGGGAAACCCAACATTCGGGCGTTTGCGTTGTAGCCATATTCGGTGAATTGGCAGGTGAATTAAAGCAATAAAAGGGGCCAGCTGGCCCCTTTTATTGCCACATGAAACCGTGGTACGTCCCCTATTACATCAGTCCATGCTGTTAACTTTTTTGAATTCACCACTTCATTCGATCCGCAGCCCGCCTGAAATTCTCAAGGAACAGATCGAAAACTCGGCGCTTTCCTTTGGCAAATCCGGCGTTGAGAAGCACTTGAATCGTTGCCTCATTTCCAAATTCTTGTTCAATACGTTTGAACGACGAGCTGTGCCATCCAATACGACCAACGGGCATTCTCGCAAAAATTTCATTGGGTCTGGCTGCTTTGGCTTTTTCTAAGTCTGCCTCATCGTTTTCCTCAAAACAGGCTAGGGAACCTAGCGATTCGAACCGCTCGAACAAAACTTCATAATTCGGTTCGATTCCGATAAAGCTGGATTTCCATTCGGACATGAGTTCTAGCAAGTGGTCACTAAGCGCTGTCTTACGGTTCGTCAAGCCTTCATAGTGCTTCCAAGCATCGTTATCACCCCCTTTCCATGACCAAAGAAAAAGAGCCGAAACGATCGTTTCTGGCTCATGGTATTCGCGGGATAACGAAGCCGAAAAAAGTTGATGTAACGTTTGCCAACGTTGCGCTCTAGTTAATCCAAGACCATAGGCTGTAAAAACCAGAACGGCAGGGTAAGAGCGCATACCTATCCAGACAGTAAGCCCGTTTCCGACCTTCTCAGCCTCAGCGTATAGCGCCCAAATGATATCCAGCACTTGGCCTAGATCATCGCCGTTTCCCCAGCGTCCCAAGACACCTGCCATACGTGCTATAGGCTCAGCAATCGCCTCATACAACCGTACCCGTTCGCTAAGTTCTATTGATGTCCATGAAGTGTGAGCCTCCAAACTCGCAGACTCAAGCTGAGCCAAGAGTCGCTCCATCTCCCGGGAAAACAATTCATCGAGTTGAATGCGGTATTCTGGTTTGGCTAGATAGCGTTTAGCACTGCCGACCAGAAGTTCTGTACTCAAGGGGTTCTGCCGATGCGTCTTCTCCAGGGTCTCAATACGTTGTTTCAACGTAACGAATAAATCGTCTGCATTCGCGATGCGAATTACTTTCGCATGCTTGTTCGCGACTATTGCGTCGGCACCATCGTTTAGGTTGTTGCGCGTTGCCCAGTAAGTTGGGTACCGCCGATTGGGCGCGCGAAGAATTGCGCTTCGTAAAGCGTGATCCCATTCACCAGACCAACCACAGACTATCAACCCATGTTCATCGAAGATTCTGTCGAGTAGGCGGTTGTACTCTTCTGGGTAGGCGCTCAGTTCCCCATCAGTATTCAGAATACGCGCATCTTTGTAGTCGCCATGAAGTTTCAGTATGTAACACTGGCTATGGGTCAAGGGCTCGGCCCCTTGGAGTGCATCTATTGAGGAAATAACTGTCGGTTCGACGCCATGCTCGCGTAGGGCGTTCTCCATCAGACGATCAAAGTTGGTCGTGATGATCACTCTGATAAAACCAGAGCGAACCAATTGCGCGATGGCAAGGTGGGCACTGGTCGGTATTTTTTTCCCCTCATCTCGGTCTGCTTCAGTTGGCTCGATGTAACTGTGCAGTACGGAGCGCCGTTCTTCGGGAGATGATGCAATCTCTTCCAGTAGCGAAGAATAATTTGGCTCCCCGCCCGTTTTGTCTCTGTACCATGCTGCCCAGTCTGGTTGCTCTGCAACCCCCTGTGCCATGGCCACTCGCCTAATTAAATCCAAGGTGATTTCCCAGCCCGTCGGGATTTCTGCGGAGCGTGACAGGCCCGATCCAATCAATACCGCAAACACTCCCTTGTTCTCATATACCGAGAAAGCCAATTGAGTCATCGGATCGTTATTTAGCAATGCCATAGTTTTTTAGCCAAACTGGTTCAAGCTTAGTTAACGCAATCGTGGGGTAGCTGGAAATAAAAAAGGCGCAGTCCCCTGCGCCTTTTTGTCCTCCCAGCCGGTCAATCCCAGCTCAACGCCCCGCCCGTCTGATACTCCGTGACGCGCGTCTCAAAGAAGTTCTTCTCCTTCTTCAGGTCGATCATTTCGGCCATCCAGGGGAAGGGGTTGGTGACGCCGGGGAACATTTCGTCGAGGCCGATCTGCTGGCAGCGGCGGTTGGCGATGAAGCGCAGGTATTCCTTGAACTGGGCCGAGTTCAGCCCCAGCACGCCGCGCGGCATGGTG
>NCHD01000188.1 GCA_002257045.1 Hydrogenophilales bacterium 16-61-112
GGTCATCTGCGTTTCGATGTCCTGCCGCAGTGCGCGGTCGGAGGCGTCGAGACTGGCCTCCACCAGCTCGAA
The DNA here is from genome assembly GCA_002257045.1 of Hydrogenophilales bacterium 16-61-112. GTDB lineage: Bacteria > Pseudomonadota > Gammaproteobacteria > Burkholderiales > Thiobacillaceae > Thiobacillus. The sequence goes on from NCHD01000188.1 coordinate 73, forward strand.
GCCTTCCAGGTAGCCGGTGACGGCGAGTCGCTGAGCCAAGGAGATGTCACCCGCCCGGTAGGCGGCGAGGCTTTCGTCCAAGTGCCGGCCCGTGAAGGCGAGAGGCGACTCTGCCGCAATTTTGGCCTTGCCGGGGTTTTGCCTGAGCCAGGCGAAAACCATGGACGCGTCTTCGCCATGACTGGATCTGACTTCGTTCTCGGTGAGGATGGCAAGGTCGCGCAAGTTTACGAAGGGAAGGGTCTTGCCGCCGGCGGCAAAAATCGCTGCGCCTTTTTGCGTCACGTCGGTGGGGGTGGCCAGCGAGGCCACATAAAACGCCAGCGCCCAGCGGTCTTCTTCGGAAAGTTGGGTAAAACCGGTCATGGGCGTGCCGGTCACACCCAGGCTGATGGTGCTGTAAAGGCCGTACACGCTGCGCTGCCTCATGCGCGTCACGTCGTGGAAATCGGCCGGGGCCGGCTCCATGCCTTTGGCCAAGATGCCGTCGCCTTTGCCTGCCACTCCGTGGCAGGAGGCGCACTGGCTGGCGTACAGCCTGGCGGCGCCTCTCAGGTTCGGTGCGCGCTTGGGCGCGATGGCGATTTGGTAGGCACCGATGACGCCCTGCCGCAGTTCGCCCGCTAAGCCGGAGACCGCCTCACCGGGTGCCCGGGCAGCGATGTATGCGCGGAGCGTTTCGGCTTGGCGCAACAATCCGGCCTTGGCCGGATGGTCCGGTAGCTTGCGCAACTGTTCGCTCACCTGGACGGAAAATTCCAGCTGCTCCTGGTATTCCGCCTCGTCGAGCACCTTACCCTCGCGCACGAATTCCGGGTAATCCACGCCCACGTAGTCGAGCATGTGGGCGATGGTCCGGGCCGTTCGGGTTGCATCGACGGAGGCGGCCTGGACGGGGACGGTAAAGGCCACGAGCAGGGCGACGAGTACCCAAGCCCCCATTCGGAAGGCCGGTTGGAACAAGCGTTTCGTATTCATGATGGCGAGCTCACGGTTATCGGTTCGGGAACGAAATCCGATGGGAAAATTAAGTGATTGCATGTCATTTTCTTACCCATGCCCGGGTGCTTCGATGGTTTCACCAGACAGGCTTACGCGGCCGGAAGCCAGCTGTGCCAGTGCCACGGTGAAACCGGAGATGCTTGCCCCTTTGAACAGCACGCAGGGCTTGCCGGTCTGTTTGCAGTGTTTCTTGAGCTGCCAATAGGCCGGGGGACAGATCACCGCATCGGAGGCGTTGAGCAGGTCGGGCAGCCTGGAGAGGGCTTCTTCCTTGCCGCCGTCGTGGTGGATCAGGCGCACGCCGAGGCGTTCGGCCAGTTGCCGGTAATGCGGTAGCAGCGGAGTGCGGCCGCCGACGCAGAGCACGCAGCGGCCTTGCAGGCGGGTGCTGCAGGTGTCGCATTCTCCGCTGCAGGTCGTCGCACTTGGCGCGCTGCTCGACGCCTCCTCCAGCCAGAGTCGTTCCAGCGCGTCGCGTTCGGCGGCGGTTTCTTCCATCTCGCGGCCAAGGCGCGCTTTGTCGCCGCGCAGGACGGCGACCATTTCTTCCAGCGTTTCGATTCGCGCCTCGGCTTCCCGAGCGCGGCTGGCCTGGGTTTCCGCCAACAACAGGCGGCGACCGATGGCGGCCATGGCCTGGCCGGATTCCAGCTCACGCACCCGGTTCAACAGGGGGGCCAGGTGGGCGACCTGTTCGTTGGCGCGTGCCAGGTCGCGTTTGGCCGAGTCGGTTTGCAGGCTTTGTTGGCGCAGTTCTTCCGCGAGGCGAGCATTTTCCGCGCCCAAGTTGGTTTGCTCGCGCTGCAGCCATTCCAGCCGCCGCAGATCGGCGGCCTGGCCGGCGCCGATCTGGTGGCTGTGCATGTGGACATCGCCATAGACCTGGTTGCGGGTATCCCGGCTGGCGGCCTTGTGGGTGAGCGCGGCCCACATGGC
>NCHD01000049.1 GCA_002257045.1 Hydrogenophilales bacterium 16-61-112
AAGGGCGTCAACCTGGTGTTCGTGAACGCGGACACGGTGGGTTCTGCCCTGATGGGCGGACCGAAGGCGGTTATTCCCAACTCGGTCAAGACCATGCACCTCATCAAGAAGGAAAAGGGCCTGAAGTCCACCAAGATCTATGTTGCACCGAACGATGCGCTGAGCGCAGAGAGCGTGTCTACCCGTCTTGGCATTAGAGGCCTGCCGACCTCGTTCCTGCTGGACGACAAAGGTGTGGTGCAGAAGGTATTCGTAGGTCCGCAAAAGTGGAAAAAGGGCGACATCTGAATCCATCGATTCAGGTCAGAAAACTTAAGGAGAATGCAATGAGTATTAACAGAAGGCAGTTTATGCAGGGCGCGTTCGCCGCCGGCATTGCCGGAACGACAGGTATGCTTGGCTCAGGCAGCGCGTTTTCGGCTGTACACAACCCCGTTGGCGAAGCGCAGGCTGAGCTGTTCGGAAAATTCAAGGGTAACGTCGTGCTGCTGCCGAGCAAGTACGGTGGCTACGTGCAGGCCATGGACTTGTCCGTGCCCGAGACCCTGGCCTGGTATTCCTATGGTCTGCATGGCATCGACATGCCGATTCCCCACCACATCGCTGCCATGCCATCGGCCGATCCCTACAAGGGCTTCGACTTCTACCAGACCATGCAGCCGCCGGCATCGCCTTACGTCAACGAGAACTCTCCGGAGTGGCGCAACCGTGGCGACTTCAAGATGTTCAAGATGCGCTACGACGGCAGCGGCAAGCAGAATTCCATTTCAGTGGTCAACGACATCGGTGAAACGACGGGTATGTCGCTGGGCGTGCACGTCTCGATCGGTGTGGGCGAAAACGCCAACAAGTACGTGGCATTTGCCGATGGTCAGAAGGACATGGTCCTGATTACGGATCTTGGCGACAACCCGAAGATCGTCAAGGCGTTCCGCGCTGACTATGATCCCGTCGCCCGGCAGCTCAACATTAGCCACATCTTCCCCGATGCCACCACTGGCAAGTTCGACTACGTGGGCCGCAAGGGCATGAAGACGACCCACGAGGCGATGCTGGGCGAAGAATTGATGCCGGCTGACCCCACTGCGGTGTTCGTGGATGCCTTCACCTGGCACCCCACGCTGCCGTTCGGCGCCATCCTGATCCGCCGTCTCGGCTGCTGTGCCATCATCGATACCCGTACCTGGGAAGTCGTTGCTCTGCTGTCGACCGCCAAGGGTTCTCCGGACAACTTCCCGATGGTGAAGCAGACCGGCTTTACCTGGACCTTCGCCGTGCCTTCCGTGCTCACACCTCTGCACGAAGCGGGTTTCATCACGAGCGGTGAATACTTTGTGGCCTGCAACAACGTGTTGCAGAACAACATCGCTGTCTACCGTTCGACGGACGAAAATCCGAACAAGTGGAAGAAGGAGACCTTTGTCGAGGGCTTTGGCACCAAGTACCTGCCGCTGCACATGGGCAACGTGCCTGATTCCCGTTTCGTCTACTTCACCATGTGGGCGCGCAAGCCCAATAACGGCTACATCTGCAAAGTGGATGCCAAGACCTGGCAAGTGGTTGCGAAATGGGACACGGGTCCAGATCCGCACACCTGCGACTGCACCGTGGACGGCAAGTACATGACCACGGTGTACAGCGGACACCAGGCAGGCCAGTCGGGTCTCGTGGTGATCAACGTCGCAACCGACAAGATCGAGGCGCGTCTGCCCTGCCCGGGCGGTATGCACGATCACGTCGTGGTTCCTGACAGCTGGGAAGGTTTGAAGTTTTCCCGCAGCACCTCGGTGTAAGGAGGTTGTCCCGTCGGCAGCGCGTGCTGTCGACGGTTTTTCGTTGCACGTAGCAAAGGAGTATCGAAATGAATTTCAGCATTCTGAATCCGAGCCATTTGGCATATGCAACCCGACTACTGGTCGGCATATTCCTGATCGCTTTGTTTAGCCTGCCGACCTTGGCACGGGCTCACAGCAACGAGTATCTGGCAACAGTCAAAGGTGTCCATGGAGGCATGTTACGCATGGTGGAGATGTATCACTTTGAACTGGTCATGAAAGACGGCGAAGCACACGTATGGGTCACTGACCATGGTGATACGCCGCAGTCGACCAAGGGAGCAATTGCGACCCTGCGTGTCATCAATGGAAACGACGCTTTCTCGGTAACGCTGAAGCCGACCGGCAGCAACGAGCTGATGATCAGGGATGCGGGAATAAAACCACGCAAAGGAACGAGATTGGTGCTGACGGTCAGCATGAAGGGTGAAGCGTCGCTGCAGACCCGTTTTTCATTGGACTAGCGGGATCGGCCCCGATAACCCGGATGGCTAGTGTCGTGCCAGCGAAACGGATTTGAGGCACTAGCCGATACGTTAGGGGTGGCCATTGACGAGTTGAATACCCAGTGAATGCATTCATGAAGATCCGAGCCGATTTCCTCCTGCTGCCATTGGCAATACAGGTCAGCACAATGCTTGGCTTGATGGCCGTGTTTGCAGCATGCACGGTCTATGCTCAGCCGAGCGCAGCCCAGACAGAAAACCGGAACCGCTTGATTGCCACCAATAGTTGTGTTGCATGCGACCTGAAGGGCGTCAGTCTAGTAGGGCAAAACCTTCTAGGTGCCGATCTGCGGCAGGCGGACTTGTCGCGTGCCGATCTGCGCGGCGCATTTCTTATTGGCGCGAATCTGTCCAAGGCCCGTTTGGTTGGCGTCGACCTGAGCGGGGCCGTGATAGGCGGGTCGGTAATGAGCGGCGCGGATCTGCAGGGCAGCAATCTGTCCCGGGTGAATGCCAACCGCACGAGCTTCACTCAGGCCGACCTGGCCGGGGTTGATTTTAGCGACGCCCTGCTGGAACGCGCCGATCTGGAAGGCGCGAATCTGCATGGCGCAAATTTCAAGAATGCGGATCTATACGAGGCCCGTTTTCTGTTTGCCGGACTGGCGGATACGAATTTTTCAGGCGCGAACCTGCATGCGGCCGATTTTAGCGAGGCAGATATTTCCGGAATGCGAACCGATGCCAGCACCACCTGCCCGGACTTGAACCCGGGGCCGTGCGTTTTTCAGTAACACCCGGGTGGCGACACCTGGATACACCAAGGAGCAGACATGTATCAATTTCCCACGAGCATCCGCGCCGCTGGCGCATGCCTGATTCTGATTGCCGGATTTGTGCAGACGGTACGCGCGGATGAACCCAAGGCACCCACCGGGCAGGAACTGGCTTTTGACAACAGCAAGGGCAATTGCCTGGCCTGTCATGCCATGCCTGGCGATTCAAAAGCCGTCACTAACACCAACATCGCCCCCCCGCTGATCAGCATGAAGGAACGTTTTCCGGATCGCGCAAAGCTCTACGCCCAACTCTGGGACGCATCAAAAGCCAACGCTGACAGCCTCATGCCCCCCTTTGGCGTACGGAGAAAGAAATGAAGCAACTGATCTGGATCATGTCCTGCCTGGGATGGCTCGCAGTCGCCGTGAATGCACAGGCTGCACCGGAAGACCATCGTCTGAAAGTCGTGAAGGCTGTACAGAAAACATATCCCGCTATCAAATTCGAGGATTACATGCATGGCGCACTGGCGTTCAGCCCTGATGCCAAAGACCAGTACGACGCCATCATGGCTTTCCCGCCTTACGAAGCCGAAATCGAGAAAGGTGCAAAATTGTGGGGTACCCCCTTCAAGAACGGCAAGCGCTATACGGACTGCTTCCCTCGCGAAGGCAAAAATGTCGCCGGCAATTACCCGTTATTCGATGCCGCAACGAAAAAGGTGGTGACATTTGAAATGGCGCTCAACCAATGCCGAACGGCCAACGGTGAAGAGCCCTACAAGCACAGCGACATGAATACCATGGGACTATTGACGGCCTATGCCCGCACCTTGTCAGACGGCATGAAAATGAATATCAAGGTGGAAGGCAAGGAGGCCCTGGCAGCATTCGAAGCGGGTCAGAAATTCTTTCATCAGCGCCGTGGCCAGCTGAATTTTTCCTGCGCGGGTTGCCATATCAGTAATGTCGGCAATGTCCTGCGCACCGAATATCTTTCAATGGCACCTGGCCAAGCCACGCACTGGCCGGCATTCCGTGGTGGCGACTACGCGCTATTCACCTTGCAGCGCCGTTATGCCGCGTGCAACCAGATGGTGCGCTTGGCACCGCTTGAAATCGGTGGAGAGGAATACAACAACCTTGAGTACTACCACAGCTATCTGAGCAACGGCCTGCCACTCAAGGCTTCGGTATTCCGGAAATGATCGGGAGCGTGTGGCAAGCATGCCCACTTAATTCAAGGAGAACAGGGATGAAGGTAATTCTAAATGCAGTCCAAATGATGGCTGGAGGGATTTTCCTGCTTGGCATCACCGGCCCGGTTGCGCACGCGGCCGAGAGCGCATCCGGTGCAGCGCTAACAGTCGAAGCGACAAAGGCACTGTCGAATGCGGAATTCCTCGTCGGCATGGCAAAGAACAAGAAATCATTGTGGACGACGGCCGCCGGTGCATTGACCCAGGCCCAGGAAGCAGCCAAGAAACAGGACAGTGAGGCCGTAACCAGGTACTCCGCCGTGGCAAGCGAACAGGCGTTTCTTGGTTTGGCGCAGAGCGGCTATCCACTGACCGGTGCGGATTGATCAGCGTCGACGTTTAACGACGCCATGAGGGTGGCTCTAGGCTGCACGGATTAATGGGGCAGAAGGAGCCGGCGATTAGCCTGCTTTGCCAGGAACAGGGGCAGGCGGCTCAAGGTTTTATCGCCTTTAAGGCGAATGAAGATACGTATTAACACCTGCAATTTCGATTGATGCACGCCATTTAATCGGGTGCATCTCACAGTTTTGACCCTTGTACTTAAAAAATGAACCACTTGCTTGCGCTGATGCTGGCTTACTTCCTTGTTTCCGTGGGGTCTGTCCTGCTTTCAATGAGAACCAACATCAGCTATTTTTTTGGGTTGATGTCACTACTTTATATCTTTATTGCTATTGGGCTGGTAATGCTTTTTATCAATCTGATGCTAACTATGCCTAAACCCTTGAACCAAGATTATTTTGTCCAGGCTGGAGAAACTGACGCTCTTTCAGCACGCCAAGAAGGAGGTCATGTCCTTTCTCTCTGGCGGCAATTGGTGTCACCAGACGTGCTTGTCGACTATGCCATGTTGGGGACGCTAGACGCGGAAAAGCGGGACGCGCACAGCACGACACACAAGCCAGGATGGAAGTGGTCGCTCAACGAGAGCAGAGACAACGACTGCTCTTGCTAGTGCTGCGGACGCAGTAAGTTAACAGACCAGTGTTGCCTTAGGCCGAGCAAGAGACGGCCGCCCATCCATCTGAAATTTCGTTTCTGGCCGGCAGTGTGAACCCATCCGGTCCCTCCCATTTCGGCCCTCCAAGTTGGCTGTGTCGGGTGTCCGGTTTTCGCCAGGGCGGGCGCACCGATTCATGTTCAAGGGGGTCGCGTAAACGCTGGCCAGCACAACGGTCTGTCAGGCCAGTTCCTGCTGGGCGATGACTGCCGGTAGTCGTTTGGGCGACTGGATGCGCAGTTGCTTGTTCACATTCATGCGACCGAAGACGACTTCGATGTCGCTGGCGGCCACACCAAACTCTCCTGCCAGAAACCGCACCATGTGGTCGGTGGCGCGTCCGGCGCGGGGCGCTGCGGTGACGCTGACTTTGAGTTGATGGCCATAGGGTTTGCCGATGGCGTCCTGCTTGGCGCTGGGCTTGCCGAGGATGTTGAGCACCAGGGTTTCGCCTTCCCAGTGAAAAAACGATTTCGGGGTCGCGCCAGCGTTGACCGCTGCTTGTTTGCCGGGTTTCTTCTTCAAACCAGCACCTGCCGCGTGGCAGCGAAATAGCGCTCGATCTGCTGTTCGATGTGCGGCGCGATCATGACTGCGGGACGTTTTCCGTGTGGGCAGGCCAGTCTGGGCGTGGTGCCGAACAGGCGGCAAATCAGTGGGCGCTCGGTATAGACCTGGCAGCCTGTTTTGCCGAGGTGGGGGCAGCTGAATTCCGCAAGCGCCGCTGCATGCGCCGCGTCGCTGATGACCGGAAGCCGGGCCATTTCTTCGCTCGAGGTGGTCACCGGGCCGCAGCAGTCGTGGCAGCCGGGCACGCATTCAAACGCTGGAATGTGGCGGCGCAAAAAACGGATTTGCTGGCTGTTGGGGCTCATGGATGTCTCGATTCGGCCTGCTGGATGGTCGGGCATGGTACGGCCGGGCGGTTCACTCCAAGGTGCGGGTCGACCGGCATACTCGGCAACATCGTCCCCGATTTCCCGCCCATCAACAAATCGTTCAGCCTCTGCTGCCGCTTGCCCGTTCCCTTTCGCGCCGGGCCGCAAGAAAAATCACGCAAGCCAACTGACGGGGATGCGGCTGGCGCGCGTCCTCCGGGCCAGCGCGGAGGGACTCGGGCGGCAGGTTTCAGACACCGGTCGCGCTGTGCCCTGTCGGCCGGAACTTGTGTCAGGAGCGCAGGGTCGACCCCCGTGTCAATTAGAATCGCCCCATCTTGAAAACTTTTCTGATTGTCCTGGGGTCGTGCGTCACGCTGGGTAGCGCGACAGCCGGATCGATGCCGCTTGATCCGCCTGGACGTCCTGGCGGGTTCTGGCTCATGCCCGATGCGCTGCCGCTGCAGACTGCCACCGCGGCCCCCCAAGCCCTGCGCTTCGTCAGCCTGGCTGCGCTCACCGATCACGCGCTGCGCACCCGCGCCGAGTCGCGCGCGGCCTGGCTCGGGATCGAGGCCGAGGCGGCACGGCTCGACGCCGCGAGCGCCGCCAACTGGCCGACGCTGACCGGACAGTTCAGTTTCACCCGCAGCCAGGCGCTGTCGAGCTCCGGCGCCTCGGTGCCGGTACTGCACCGCTACGGCCCCAGCCTCGGACTGGCCTATGTGGTGTACGACTTCGGCGCGCGCGCGGCCGGCATCGATGCCCAGCGCTATCAGCTGATCGCCGCGCTGTTGAGCAATAACCGCACGCTGCAGGACATCGTGACCGGGGTCGAGACCGCCTGGTTTGCGCTGCAGGCTGCGCAGGCGCAAGCCGACGCCCAGACGCAACAGCTGGCGGCACTCGGCGCCAGTTTCGATGCGGTGGGGGTGCGCGTGCAGAGCGGGCTGGCATCGCGCGCCGACGCCTTGCGCGCCCGCGCCGCGCTGGCCGAAGCCGAACTGGCCAGCCGTGCCGCCATACGCGACATCGCCAAGGCCGAGGCCCAGCTGAAGCAGGCCGCCGGCATCGCGCAAACGCAGTCGTTGGTGCTCGACTGGCCGCATACGCTGCCGCCCGACCTGGATGCCGCCACCCTGCTGGCAGACCTGCTGGCGGAAGCCGAGCGCCAGCGCCCCGACCTGCACGCCCTGCGCGCCGCCGCCGCGCGCGCGAAAAGCGAGGCTGAGCGCGCACGCGCGGCGCGCTGGCCGAGCCTGTCGCTGGCCGCCAATACCGGCCGCACGCTTTTTCTCGAAGACGAGCGCTCGCCGTCCAACACCTACAACGTGGGGGTGACGCTTGCCGTTCCTCTGTTCGACGGCGGCCGGCTGGCGGCCGAGGCGCGCGCCGCCGAGCGCGACGCCGAACGCTTTGCCGCCGCGGCCGATGCGCAGCAGCAGACCGTGGCGCTGGAAGTGGTACAGGCATTTGAGGAAGTGCGTTATGCGCAATCCGCCCGCGCCGGGATCACGCTGCAGTTCGACAGCGCCGACGAATCGGCGCGCGCGGCCGAAGCGCGCTACAAGGCCGGCTTTGGCAGCCTGCTCGAATGGCTGAGCGCGCAGGCCGATTTGGCGCGTGCGCGGCAGGCCCAGGCCCAGGCAGACAGCGACTGGCTGGCAGCATTTTCCCGTTTGAATCACGCGCTCGGGCGTCTGCCCGCCGCGCTTACCGAGAGTCCCTTATGAAAGGTCGCATCGTCGCTGTTGTTGTCGTGCTTGCGCTGGTCGCCGGTGTCGTCTATCGGGCCCAGACCCAGGAAGCCGGCGGCGGCTCGCGCGGCCCCGGTGGCGGCGAAGATCGCGCCATCGCGGTGAAAACCGTGGCGGTCGAGGTGCGTGATTTTCCGCGCGTGATCGAGTTGCCGGGCACCATCGAGGCGGCGCGCCAGGCCGTCGTCTCGGCGCAGGTCGGCGGCACGCTGCTCAAGCAGTGGGTGCAGGAAGGCGACAGCGTGCGCGCCGGACAGCCCCTGTTCAGCCTCGACGCGCGCACGGCCGCCACGCGCATCGCGCAAAGCCAGGCGAATCTGGCTGCCGCAGGCGCCGAAACCGCCGACGCCGAATCCCGCTTGCAGCGCCTGAAGCCGCTGATGGCTTCCGGCTACATCAGCCAGCAGGAATTCGACGACGCAGCGCTGGTGCGCGCAGCCGCCCGCGCCAAGGCCGCCACCGCGCGCGCCGAACTCGACGCCGCGCGGCTCGACGTCGGCTACGCGACCCTCCGCGCGCCGTTTGCCGGCCGCGTCGGGCGCATCACCGTGCGGCCGGGCGACCTGATTCCGGCGGGCGGCGCACTGACCACGCTGGTTGCCGCCGGCGGGCTCGACGTCCGCGCCAGCGTGGCGCAGCAGGACTGGCCGGCACTGGCTGCCGCGCGTGCGCAGGGGCCGGTGGCGGCTGAAATATTTCACGATCTGGACGACACGCTGGCCGCGCGCGGCGAGCTGGTCTTTGTCGACAGCCAGCTCGATGCCGCCAGCGGCGCAGTGCCGATCAAGGTGCGGCTCGCCGACGCGCCGCCCGGGCTGCTGTCCGGCCAGGGCGTGCGCGTGCGGCTGATTCTCGGCGTCGAGCCCGCTGCGCGCGTGGTGCCGGAAGCCGCACTGCAGCATGCGCAGGACGGCAGCTACGTCTACGTGGTGCGCGGCGGCAAGGCGGTGATCCAGCCGGTGACGCTGCTGCGCGCGCTCGACGGCGAGCAGGCAGTGAGCGGCGACCTGCGCGCGGGTGAAGCGGTGCTGATCGAGATTCCGCAGCGGCTGAAAGCGGGCAGCGCGGTCAAGCTGGAAGGCGCACGCCCGAACCCGCCTGCGCGCGAATCCCGCCCATGAACCTGTCGCGGATTTTCATCGAGCGCCCGGTCGCCACGCTGATGCTGGTGCTGGCGATTGCGCTGTTCGGCGCGCTCGCCTACCAGCAGTTGCCGGTCAACGACCTGCCGCAGGTCGATTTCCCCACGCTGCGGGTTTCCGCCAGTCTGCCTGGCGCCAATCCGGAAACCATGGCGAACACGGTCGCCACGCCGCTGGAACGCCAGCTGTCGACGGTGCAGGGCATCGAGTCGATGAGTTCGAAGTCGAGCCAGGGGTCGACCAACATCACCCTGCAATTCGAACTCGGGCGCGACATCGACGCCGCCGCGCAGGACGTGCAGACCGCCGTCGCGCAGGCGGCGCGCAATCTGCCGGACGGCATCGACCCGCCCCAGCTGCGCAAGATCAATCCGTCCGACTCGCCCATTCTGTATCTCGCCCTGTCGGCCGAGCGGCTGCCGCTCACCGAGCTCGACGCCATCGCCGATTCACACGTGGCGCAGCGTTTGTCGACGCTGTCCGGGGTGGCGCAGGTGCTGGTGTTCGGCTCGCAGAAATACGCGCTCAGGCTGTATCTCGATCCGGCCAAACTGCTGGCGCGCGGACTGACGTTTGCCGACGTCGCGGCGGCGGTGCAGGCGGCCAACGCCAATCTGCCGTCGGGCACGCTCGACGGCGCCACCCGCGCCTACACAGTGAAGGCGCCGGTCGCGCTGGCCAATGCAAAGGATTTTGGCGACATCGTCGTCGCCTACAAGGACGGCGCTGCGTTGCGGGTACGCGACCTCGGCCGCGCCGAAGATGGCGTCGAGGATGACAAGCGCAAGACCTGGTACAACGGCACCCGCGCCATCGTGCTGGCGGTGCAGCGCCAGCCGGGCGCTAACACGGTCGAGGTGGCCGAACGCATCCGCGCGATGCTGCCGCAGATCGAGGCCGAGCTGCCCGACGGGGTGAAGCTGGCGGTGCATTCCGACCGCTCGCGCTTCGTCAAGGATTCGCTGCACGAGGTGAATTTCACTCTGGTGCTGGCGCTGGGGCTGGTGATCCTCGTCATCTTTGCCTTCCTGCACAACGTGCGCGCCACGCTGATCGCCGCGCTGGTGCTGCCGAGTTCGCTGCTCGGCACCTTCGCCTTCATGCACCTGCTCGGCTACAGCATCAACAACCTGTCGCTGATGGCGATCACGCTGGCGATCGGCTTCGTGGTCGACGACGCGGTGGTGGTGATCGAGAACATCGCGCGCCATCTCGACATGGGCAAGTCGCGCCTGCAGGCCGCGCTCGACGGCGCGCAGGAAATCGGTTTCACCGTGGTGTCGATGACGCTTTCGCTCGCCGCGGTATTCCTGCCGATCCTGTTCATGGGCGGCATGATCGGCCGGCTGTTCCAGGAGTTCGCCGTTTCCATCGGCGTCGCGGTGCTTCTGTCGGGGCTGATCGCGCTCACGCTTACGCCCATGTTGTGCGCGCGCTGGCTGAGCCACGAGCCGATCAACAATTCCGTGTCGCGCGGGTTCGACAACACCTTCAACCGCTTCCGCGACTGGTACGGCGTCACCCTGCGCGCGTCGATGCGCCATCGCGCCGGCATGCTGCTGCTGTCGCTGGCGGTGCTGGTGGCGATGGGCTGGCTGGCAGGGCAGGTCAAGCAGGGCTTCATTCCGCGCGTTGATTCCGGCATGGTTTTCGCCAGCGTGCAGTATCCCGAAGGCATCCCGTTCGACGAACTGTCGCGGCGGCAGCAGCAGCTCGCCGCCATCGTCCAGGCGCATCCGGCGGTCGAGGGCCTGATGTCGTCGGCCGGCCAGGGCGGCGGCGGCGTCAGCGGCGGCAACGTCGGCCGGCTGGTGATCCGCCTCACGCCGCGCGACACGCGCAACAGCGCCGACGAGATCATCGACGAGCTGCGTAAAACGACACGCAAGGTGAGCGGCGTGAACGTGATGCTGCAGAATCCGGCATCGATCAATGTCGGTGCGCTGGCGTCGTCGAGCGATTACCAGATCACGCTGACCTCGGGGAATTTCGCGTCCTTGAAGCAGGCATCGGCCGTGGTCGAAAAACGCCTCGGCGAGGTGCCGTTGATCGAGGACGTGAGCAGCGACCTCGAACTGCGCAATCCCGAACTGGGCGTGGTGCTCGACCCGCTCGAAGCGGCACGGCTCGGCATCGACGCGCGCCAGGTGCAGCAAACGCTGTACGACGCGCTGGGCGGCCGCCGCATCAGCGAAATCTACGGCACCAGCGACCAGTACACGGTCAGCCTGAAGGCGCTGCCCGCGCGTCGGGCGGCCTGACGCGGCTCGATGCGGTGGCGCGCGTCGAGGCCGGCGTCGGTCCGGTCGCGGTCAACCACTATGGCCAGCAGCCTGCAGTCACGCTGTCGTTCAATCTGGCGGCCGGCGCATCGCTCAACACGGCGCTGGCGCAGGCGCTCGCCGCCGCCAACGAAGTGCTGCCTGCCGACGTCACTGCGCAGCTGGCCGGCTCGGCACAGAAATTTCAGGAATCGACCGTCACGCTGCCCCTGCTGCTGCTGTTCACCGTCCTGGTGATTTACATGGTGCTGGCGGTGCTGTACGAACACCTCGGGCATCCGCTTACCATTCTCACCGCGCTGCCGCTGGCCGGGTTCGGCGCACTGCTGGTGCTGCTGCTGGCCGACGAGGAACTCAACATCTTCAGCTTCGTCGGCATCATCCTGCTGGTCGGGCTGGTGAAGAAAAACGGCATCATGATGATCGACTTCGCGCTGACCCGGCAGCGCGCCGGCATGAACGCCGAGGACGCCATCGTCGAGGCCAGCCTGGTGCGGCTGCGGCCGATCATGATGACCACCTTCGCCGCCATCGTCGCCACGCTGCCGATCGCCATCGGCTTCGGCACGGGCGGCGAGGCGCGGCGTCCGCTCGGCATCGCCGTGGTCGGCGGCCTGTTGTTCTCGCAGTTCCTCACGCTCTACATCACGCCGACGTTCTACGTCAGCATGGCGCAGTTCGAGGGCTGGCTGGGGCGCCAGCGCGCGCGCTTCGCCCGCCCGAACTGATCAGATCACGCTGGCCAGCACGCCGTAGCGCGCCAGCTTGCCCAGCGTCACCAGCAGCAGAAAACTGCCGACGCCGACGCGCAACACCCCAGCCACCAGACACAGCGGATCGCCCACCACCGGCAGCCAGGCCAGCAGCAGGCTGGGGCGGCCGAAGCGGGCAAACCAGCGTTCGGCCCGCGCGACCTGACGTTCGGCTTTTTCATTGCGCCGCATCGCCTGCCGGCCAAAGCGGCCCATGGCGTAGGTGATCAGGCTGCCGAGCACGTTGCCGGCGGTGGCGGTCAGCACGCTGGCGAGCGGGTCGGCGCCCTGATGCAGGCGGTAAAGCAGCAGCGCTTCGGAGCCGCCCGGAAACAGGGTGGACGACAGCAGCGCCGAGCCGAACAGCGTCCAGTCCATCAGGCGGAAGCGGCGACCGCGGGCACGCTACCGTCCCTCGCTGGCGGGCAGCGGCGCCAGCAGCGCGCGGATGTCGCTTTCGCCGAATTTGGCCAGCGCGGCATGGTCTTCGGTCAGCACGCTGGCGGCGAGCTCGGCTTTTTTCTCCTGCAGGGCGAGGATCTTTTCTTCGATGCTGCCCGCCACCACCAGCTTGTAGACGAACACGTTCTTGGTCTGGCCGATGCGGTGGGCGCGGTCGGTGGCCTGGTTTTCCACAGCCGGGTTCCACCACGGATCGTAGTGGATGACGGTATCGGCAGCGGTCAGGTTGAGGCCGACGCCGCCCGCCTTGAGGCTGATCAGAAACACCGGCACGTCGCCTTCCTGAAACGCGCGGATGACGGATTCGCGGTCAGACGTGTCGCCGGTGAGGATGACGTACTTGATCTTGCGCGCGGTCAGTTCCGGTTCGATCAGCGCGAGCATCGAGGTGAACTGCGAGAACAGCAGCACCTTGCGGCCCTCGTCGAGCAGTTCGGGCAGCATGTCCATCAGCAGGTCGAGCTTGGCGCGTTCCTTGACCGATTTTGCGCCGGCGCTTTTGAGCAGGCGCGGGTCGCAGCACACCTGACGCAGTTTCAACAGCGCGTCCAGAATCACGATCTGGCTGCGCGCAAAGCCCTTTTGCGCGATAGTTTCCAGCACCTTGGCGTCCATCGCGCTGCGCACAGTTTCGTACAGGTCGCGCTGGCCACCGACGATCTCGGCGCTGCGCACGATGATGGTTTTGGGCGGCAGTTCCTTCGCCACGTCTTCCTTGCGCCGCCGCAAAATGAACGGCGCGACACGGCGCGACAGGATCCCGGCACGGATCGCGTCGCCGTGCTTTTCGACCGGCGTGCGGAAGGTGCGGGCAAACTGTTTGCTGTCGCCCAAAAACCCCGGCAGCAGAAAATCGAACTGCGCCCATAGTTCGCCCAGATGGTTTTCCATCGGCGTGCCGGTGATGCACAGGCGATGCCGGGTGTCGATGTCGCGCACGATTTTGGCGGCGCGGCTGCCGGCGTTTTTCACCGTTTGCGCTTCGTCCAGAATCAGCACATGCCACTGCAGCTTGGCCAGCGTGTCGTTATCGCGCCACAGCAGCGGATAGGTGGTGAGCACGACATCGTGTTCGGCAATCAGCGCAAAGCGTTCGGCACGATCCTTGCCGTGCAGCGACAGCACGCGCAGATCCGGCGCGAAGCGCTCGGCCTCGCGTTTCCAGTTGAAGATCAGCGAGGTCGGCAACACCACCAGCGCCGGGCGGTCGAGCCGCCCGGCTTCTTTTTCCAGCAGCAGATGCGCCAGCGCCTGCGCGGTTTTGCCCAGGCCCATGTCGTCGGCGAGGATGCCGGAGAGATTTTGTTCGCGCAGATATTGCAACCAGGCCAGGCCTTCGCGCTGATACGGCCGCAGCTCCAGTTGCAGCCCCTGGGGCGGCTCGATAGCCTGAATGCCGCCGCCGTGCTGCAACTGGCGCGCCAGCGCGATGACCGCGTCTTCGCCCTTGAACTGCCAGTTCTTTTGTTGCGCCAGTTCGGCGAGGCGCGGCGCATCGAGCCGCGACACGCGCAGCTCGGCGTCGGGCCGGGCATCGAACAGGTCGATCAGCGTGCGCGCCAGCGGCTTGATGCGCCCGGCCGGCGCAAGAAAGCGCGCGCCCTCGGGGGTGAGCAGGGTGATGGCTTCGCTGTCGGGCAGGCTGTCGAGCAGGGCGGCGTCGAGCCAGCGCGAATCGCGGCGAAACAGGTCGTGCAGCAGCGGCGCCAGCGGCAGGCGCTGGCCTTCCAGCACCACGCCCAGATCGAACGCCAGCCAGTCGTTGCCGCGCTCGGCAAATTCAGCTTCCCAGGCATCGACTTCCAGCACGTGATGACGGAAATCGGCTGGCATGTGCAGCACCCAGCCGTCGTTTTGCAGCGCGAGGCGCTCGCCGGCCATGAAGGTCGGCCACTGCGCTTCGCTCGCCAGGCCGAACGCGTGTGACGGCAGCTTGCTGCCGTAGCTGATCGTGCGCGAGGGAACCGGCTTGAAGCCGATCTGTTCGAGCTGCTTGAGGCAGGCCGCTTCGCGCTTGAAGTCGCGCTTGATGCGCACCGCCTCGCCCTGCTTGCTGGTGACGAATTCGCTTTTGTCGTTTGGCGACACGGTGAATTCGGCATAGCGAAACGCCAGCGTGGCGAAGTCGAACAGGCTGGTGCGATAGCCGCCCGGATAGTCGCGGTAGGGCCGCATGCCGAATGCGTCGAGGGAATCGAGCGTCAGGTGCGGCACCGGCGGCGCGTCGATGCAGCGCAGTTCGGCTGCGGCGTCTAGGCGCGGCAGAGCGGGCGCCAGTTCGGCCAGCGCGGTGGCGACCACCGGCACATCCAGCGCGGACAGCGGCGGCAGCTCGAGCAGGCGCGCAATCTGGCTTGCGCTGTGCGGCGAGTCGAGCACGCCGATTTCGCCCGATTCGCCATCGACGTACCACAGCTGCCGCAGGCAGAGCGTGCGCGTGGCGGGCGGTTCGGCGCCGAGATGGGCGCGGATGTGCTGCTGCGCGTCGGTCTGCCAGTGCAGCAGCGCGGCACGCGGATCGCCCGCCCGCAGGGGCACCGGGTTGGCCGCGTCGTAGCACAGGCGACCGCTTGCGAGCATCCGCTGCAGCGCTGTTTCGCCCTTGTCGCCCTTGAGCGTCAGGCTGGGAAGGTAGGCGTGCTTGTCGCGCATCGCCCACAGCAGCGGCAAAATCGTCATGTCCTCATCGTTGACGAAGCTGGGCGGATTGGTGAGCGCGCGCTCGACGTTCAGCCACTCGTCGCCGTTCGCCAGTTGCTCGCGGTTGCCGCCGCGCGCCTTGATGAACTGCACGCGCAAGCCCCACGGCGCCTGCGGTGTCAGGCAATAAAACAACTGTTCGGGTTTGACGGGAGGCTTCTTCGGCCTGGCCGAGGTGGCCTCGGCACGGCGAAACGCCTCCACCCAGTTGAGCACCTCGGGATTGAGTTTTGCGGGTGGCTTCACCTGCGCCAGCCAGGCCAGCAAGGTCGCCGCCGCGTGTTTGCAGTGCCGGCCCACCGGACAGGTGCAGTAAGGCTCGATCGCGACGTCGCCGGCCGTGTCAAGGCCGCACTCGATCTCGACGCGATAGGGCTTGGGTGCAGTGCCCAGCACGTAGGACCGGATCGCGCCGTGGTGGGCTTCCAGCCGGGTGATGGAGTGCAGATACGGGCGTGCTTTTTTCAGCGTGTCGGCGCCAAACCAGCGCAGCACGTCACGTTCGGTGAAATCGGGAAGGGTCATGGCGATTGCGAAAAAAGAGTGGGCGGATTTTACCCGCTGCCCGCCAGCGGCCGGATGCCGGGCAGGCGCGCAAAGCTGTCGCGCTTCACGGTGTCGATGAAATCCGCGACGAACGCGCGCGCGGCATCGCCCGCACGCACCGCGACGTGGAGCTCGGCCCACAGGCCATGCTTGCCGATGGGGCGCGCGGCGACGTAGCCGCGTTCGAGGTAGGGCGCGACCGCCCACGCGGGCAGCGCGGCCAGCCCGCGCCGGCTGGCGACCAGTTGCAGGATGGCGACGGTGAGCTGGGCTTCGCGGCGCGGCGGTTTGACTCCGGCGGGCGCCAGCACGCGCCGCACCAGGTCGAGGCGGTCTTCCGGCACCGGATAGGTGATCAGCGTGTGCGCGGCAAAGTCGGCCGGCTGCAGCCATTTTTTTGCGGTCAGCGCGTGGTCCGGTGGCAGCAGCGCCAGCATCTCGAATCCGAACAGCGGCGCATAGACGATGCCGGCGCGCGGCGCGGGGTCCGAGGTGATGACCAGGTCAGCCTGCTGGTCGAGCAGCAGGCCGATCGGATCGGCTTGAAACCCGCCCAGCAGATCGAGCTCGACGCCCGGCCAGACGTCGCGATAAGCGTCCATCGCCGGCATCAGCCAGTCGTAGCAGGTGTGGCATTCGACCGCGATGCGCAGCTCGCCGGCGTCGCCATCCTTGAGCTTGGCCAGGTCGCGCAGGGCTGCATCCACCTGCGGCAGCGCGCTGTGCGCCAGCGCCAGCAGGCGGCGGCCCGCCGCGGTGAGGCCGAGCGGGCGCGCGGCGCGCTCGACCAGCGGCAGCCCGAGCGCGTCTTCCAGCGCCTTGAGTTGATGCGAGACCGCCGATTGCGTCAGGTGCAGGCGCTCGGCGGCGGCGGTCAGGCCGCCGGCTTCGGTCACCGCTTGCAGCAGGCGTAGGTGGCGCAGTTCGATATGAGCCGGGTTAGCCATGAGAAATGTTCATGTAATTGATGAAAACTATTCGTTTGTCTCATGTTACGCGTGCCCGCATCATGCCGTCCATCAATTAGACGAAGGAGCAGGCATGGCACTGGCACACGTACTGGGGGTTCCGCGCATCGGGCCGAACCGCGAACTGAAATTTGCGCAGGAGTCCTTCTGGCGCGGCGACATCGACGAAGCCGCGTTGCGGACGGTGGCGAGCGGCATTCGCCAGGCCAACTGGCAGCGCCAGCATGCGGCGGGGCTGGATGGCGTCACCGTGGGCGACTTTGCGTTCTACGACCCGATGCTCAACCACGTCGCCCTGCTGGGCTGCGCGCCCGCGCGCTTCGGCCTGGGCGCGTCGTTTGGCCTGGCCGACTATTTCCAGCTGGCGCGCGGCAATGCGGCGTGCCACGCGATGGAAATGACCAAGTGGTTCGACACCAATTACCACTATCTCGTCCCCGAGCTGAAACCCGATACGCAGTTTTCGCTCGGCGTGGACTGGCTGTTCGACGAAGTGGCCGAGGCGCAAACCGCGGGCTTCAAGCCGAAGCCGGTGTTGATCGGACCGCTGACTTTTCTGCATCTGGCGAAGGAAAAATCCGCCGGTTTCAACCGTCTCGACCTGCTCGACCGCCTGCTGCCGGTGTACGCGCAAATTTTGGCGCGGCTGAAAGCGATGGGGGTGGAATGGGTGCAGATCGACGAGCCGATCCTGGCGCTGGATCTGTCGGCCGAATGGCGCAGTGCGTTCGAGCGGGCCTATCACGCCTTGAATAGCGCAGGCATGAAGCTGTTGCTGGCGAGCTACTTTGGCCCGTTGCGCGAAAACCTGCTGGTGGCGCTGAAGCTGCCAGTGGCCGGGGTGCATGTCGACTGCGTGCGCGGCGCCGACGAACTGGCGCAGGTGATCGACTGGTTGCCCGCCACCCGGGTGCTGTCGGTCGGCGTGGTCGACGGCCGCAATATCTGGAAGACCGATCTCGCTGCGGTGCTGGATCGGTTCGACGGCCTGCACCAGCGGCTGGGCGACCGCCTGTGGCTGGCGCCCTCGTGCTCGCTGCAGCATGTGCCGGTGAGCCTGGCGAACGAGCCGCGTCTCGACCCTGAACTGAAAAACTGGCTGGCGTACGCCGACGAAAAAATCAGCGAACTGAGCACGCTCAAAACCGCCTTCAACGGCGGGCGCCAGGCCGTGGCGGCGGAACTGGCCGCCAACGCCGCTGCGCTGGCCGCGCGGCGCGCGTCCGCCCGGGTCCACGATGCGGCGGTGGCTGCGCGCCTGGCGGCGGTCACGACGGTGCACGATGCGCGCAACAGCGGCTTTGCGCTGCGTCAGGCCGAGCAGCGCGCGCGTTTCAGGCTGCCGGCGTTTCCCACCACCACCATCGGCTCGTTCCCGCAAACGCCGGCCATCCGCAGCGCGCGCGCCCGTTTCAAACAGGGCGAATTGAGCGCAGCCGACTACACCGCCGCGATGCAGCGCGAGATCGCGCATGCCGTTGCGCGGCAGGACGCGCTGGGCCTCGACGTGCTGGTGCATGGCGAAGCCGAGCGCAACGACATGGTCGAATACTTCGGCGAGCAGCTGGCCGGGTTTGCGTTCTCGCAAAACGGCTGGGTGCAAAGCTACGGCAGCCGCTGCGTCAAGCCGCCGATCATCTTCGGCGACGTGTCGCGCCCCGCCGCGATGACGGTGGCGTGGACGCGCTACGCGCAATCGCTCACCGCCAAACCGATGAAGGGCATGCTCACCGGCCCGGTGACGATCCTGCAATGGTCGTTCGTG
The DNA here is from genome assembly GCA_002257045.1 of Hydrogenophilales bacterium 16-61-112. GTDB lineage: Bacteria > Pseudomonadota > Gammaproteobacteria > Burkholderiales > Thiobacillaceae > Thiobacillus. The sequence continues at coordinate 18,575 of NCHD01000049.1, forward strand.
CGCGACGACCAGCCGCGCGCGACCACGGCGCTGCAGATTGCGCTGGCGATCCGCGACGAGGTGGTCGACCTCGAAAGCGCCGGCATCGGCATCATCCAGATCGACGAACCGGCCTACCGCGAGGGCTTGCCGCTGCGCCAGGCCGACTGGGCGCATTACCTCGATTGGGCAAGCCGCGCGTTCCGCATCAGCGCCAGCGGCGTGGCGGACGCGACGCAGATCCACACCCACATGTGCTATTCGGAATTCAACGACATCCTGCCCGCCATCGCGGCGATGGACGCCGACGTCATCACCATCGAGACCAGCCGCTCCGACATGGAACTGCTGCGCGGCTTTGGCGACTTCAATTACCCCAACGAAATCGGACCCGGCGTTTATGACATTCACAGTCCGCGCGTGCCGGATACCGCCGACATGACGCGTCTGCTGGAAAAGGCCGCGCAGGTGATCGCGCCGCAAAACCTTTGGGTCAACCCCGACTGCGGGCTGAAGACGCGCGGCTGGGCCGAAACCGAAGCGGCGCTGGCAAACATGGTGGCGGCGGCGCGCAGCTTACGGCAACAACATGCGGCTGGGGAGTGGAAGTGCAATCGTGAAATCGTGTGAAAACGTGGCCTGAACGGCGGGGGAGAAACCGGGTTACCCACCCTTAAGGATTAAGGGCGGGGGCTAAACCGGCGGAGCCCTGACGGATCATGATTCATGAAACTGTCGGTCAACCACGGATGAATCCGTGGCACCGAATCCCACTCGCCCTATGAACCGTCTCCCTCGGGCGAGGGGGATGAAACGGGAGGGGCAGGCTTGACCGCCTGCCCCGGTTGCGCGGGATCGTCTCCCGGCGCGTTCACGCACATCCTTGACCCGTGTATCCGGATCTTTTCAAAAACCTACCTGTTCGGTGCGGCAAGGGCTATACAACTTTAGTTGTAGGCAGCGGCAAGCCCCTGATTCCGCACTGATTGATTGCGTGTCTCCGGGTGCAAGCCTGCCGGGCCGGATGGGTTTCAGCCCGGTCTGCCGTTGACTCGCTTCATCCAGACAGGTATGCATGGCACATCAGTCCCGCTTGCGCCCTGTTTTGTTCCTGAAACGGGAAAATTGCACCAAAGTGAGTCTGCTTGCGCATGCGTGCTTACCCTTAAAAATATCCAAGCTACTGATTTTTAATGAATAAAGTTATTGGCACGTTGAATGCTTTAGAGGAAGTGGGACAACTGACCGCAAGGCTGGTTTGCCCAGGCAGTCTCCTCCGACTCGCGGCCTCTTCGGAGGCCGTCTTTTTTGACCGGCGGAAAAACATGGACCGAACATGCGTGTACTGATTGTTGAAAACCAGCCCGACCGGCTGGCGATGCTGGTGCCTGCGCTCGAAGCGGCGGGCTGCGTGGTGATGGCCACGCTCAATTCCGCGCGCAGCCTGGATACGCAGATTCAGGCGCTGCGTCCCGACGTGGTGATCATCGCGCAAGACTCGCCCGACCGCGACACGCTGGAACACATCTGCGTGGTGAACCAGGACTGTCCGCGCCCAATCGTGATGTTCACCGACGACGGCAGCACCGAATCGATACGCGCGGCGACCCAGGCCGGCGTCACCTCGTATGTGGTGGACGGCCTCGACCCGGCGCGGCTGCGGCCGATACTCGACGTGGCGGTGTCGCGTTTCGAAGCGCACCAGGCGCTGCACGACCAGCTCGAACAAACCCGGCTCGAACTGTCCGAGCGCAAGCTGGTCGACCAGGCCAAGGCGCACCTGATCAAACAGACCGGCGCGTCGGAAAACGAGGTGTATCGCCAGATGCGCAAGACCGCGATGGATCGCGGCATGAAGCTGGCAGACGTTGCGCGGCTGGTTTTGCAAAACCCACTTGCCTGAATGGTGCATGCCTGAGTCAGGCAGCACTGAATGGGTGCGCAAGCCGGCGTGCCGGACAGGCAGGATCAAGCTGAAAGCACATAAATCCCAATCAATACAATGATCTGATAAGGCTGGCACAGCCATTGCTAAACCTGAACTGAACAGCTGCAACGGCGTGGCTTTCAGGATCACCGAGCAACCATTACATCAACGGACAAAGGCGTCCGCCCGCATCGGGCGACGCCTTTTTTTATTTGGAGAACACTGTGAGCGACACCAAGAAAATCGTGCTGGTCAACGAACCGGTCGTGCAGGACACGAGCAAGCGGGATTTCATGAAAAAAACCGTCGGCCTGTCCGCAGCCGCCGCTCTGATGACGCTGGTTGCGCCGGGCGTGCGCCAGGGCGCCTGGGCAGCGGGTTCCGACGCGCCGGAAAAACCTAATCTGAGTATCGGCTTCATTCCCTTGACCGATTGCGCGTCGGTGGTGATGGCGTCGGTCAAGGGCTTCGACAAGAAATACGGCCTCACCATCACGCCGTCGAAAGAGGCTTCGTGGGCAGCGGTGCGCGACAAACTGGTGAGCGGCGAGCTCGACGCGGCGCATGTGCTGTACGGCCTGATCTACGGCGTGCAGCTGGGCATCGGCGGGCCGAAAAAGGATATGGCCGTGCTGGCGTCGCTCAATAACAACGGTCAGGCGATCACGCTGTCCAACCTGCTCAAGTCCAAGGGCGTGACCGACGGCGCCTCGCTCGCCAAGCAGATCAAGGCTGAGCCGAAGGAATACACCTTCGCCCAGACCTTCCCCACTGGCACCCATGCGATGTGGCTGTATTACTGGCTGGCGGCTTATGGCATCAACCCCTTCACCCAGGCCAAGGTCATCACCGTGCCGCCGCCGCAAATGATCGCCAACATGCGCGTCGACAACATGGACGGCTTCTGCGTTGGCGAACCGTGGGGCGCGCGCGCGATCCGCGACAACATCGGCTTCACTGCCGTGACCACGCAGGAAATCTGGAAGGATCATCCGGAAAAGGTGCTGGGCACCACCGCAGCCTTTGTCGCGCAGTATCCGAATACAGCCCGCGCCATGGTGGCGGCGATTCTTGACGCGTCGAAATACATCGACACCATGAGCAACCGTTCCGAAGTCGCCAAGGTCATTTCGGCCAAGTCCTACGTCAACACCGACTTCGACTCGATCGAGGACCGCATGCTCGGCCAGTACGACAACGGCATCGGCAAGAAGTGGAAAGACCCCAACAAGGATCACCCCGACTACCTGGCGGTGGCGAAAAAAGTCAACCGCATCGACATCTACAAGCAGGCCGCCGCGATGACCAAGACGCCGTTGCCGAAGTCCGACATGCGCAGCAGCAAGCTGATCGACGGCGTGGTGTGGGACGGTTCCAATCCGAAGGCGTACGCCGACGGCTTCAAGGTCAAGGTCTGACCTGCACCGAGTGCAACTGATATGTGCGCCCCGGCCGTGGCCGGGGCAAAAGGAGAACTTGCATGAATGCCATCACCCTGAATGACCGAAGTTTGAAAGACGTTATGGACGCCCCCGAAACCACGCCGCTGGCCGCGAGCCAGGAGGCCACGCCTGTTGCGCGACGCACCCCGCTGTTCGAGACCGAGTCCGGCAAGCGTTTCATCGAAGGTGTAGCCAACCTGTTCAAGGCCGCCTTTCCGCCACTGCTCGGCATCCTGTTTTTTGTCGCGCTGTGGGCCTTGATCGCCAACACCAACAAGTCCATCCCCGGCCCGGCCGAAACCTGGGACGCCGCGGTGGTGCTGTTTTCCGACCCGTTCTATGACAATGGCCCGAACGACAAGGGCATCGGCTGGAACATCCTCAACTCGCTGTATCGCGTCGGCATCGGCTTCGGCCTGGCTGCTGCGGTCGGCATCCCGCTGGGCTTCATGATCGGCCGCTTCGACTTTCTCAATCGCATGCTGTCGCCGGTGATCAGCATCCTGCGTCCGGTGTCGCCGCTGGCCTGGCTGCCGATCGGCCTGCTGGTGCTGCAAAAAGCCGAACCGGCGTCGATCTGGGTGATCTTCATCTCAAGCATCTGGCCGATGGTGTTGAACACCGCCGCCGGCGTGCAGCGCATTCCGCAGGATTACCTGAACGTCGCGCGGGTGCTGAATCTGTCCGAGTTCAAGGTGTTCAGCAAGATCCTGTTCCCGGCGGTGCTGCCCTATGTGCTGACCGGCGTGCGGCTGGCCATCGGCGTCGCCTGGCTGGTGATCGTCGCGGCCGAAATGCTCACCGGCGGCGTCGGCATCGGCTTCTGGGTGTGGGACGAGTGGAACAACCTCAACGTCGCCCACATCATCATCGCCATCTTTGTCGTCGGCATCGTCGGGCTGCTGCTCGAGCAGATGCTGATGCTGATCGCAAAACGATTCTCGTATGACTAAGCGGTAAGCAGGAAGCGGCGAGCGGAAAAGGCAGCGTGCCTTCGCTCACCGCCAACCGCTCACTGCTTACCGCTCACCGCTCACGGAGAAAAAACATGCAAAGCTACGTTCAAATCGAAAACGCCTCGATGGTATTCAGTACCAAAAAAGGCAAGTTCACCGCGCTCACGGACATCAACCTTAACGTTAATCAGGGCGAGTTCATCGCGCTGATCGGCCACTCGGGCTGCGGCAAGTCCACCCTGCTCAATCTGGTGGCGGGCCTGCTCGACGCCACCGACGGCGTGCTGCTGCTCGCCAACAAGGAAATCAAGGGGCCGGGACCGGAACGCTCGGTGGTGTTCCAGAACCATTCGCTGCTGCCCTGGCTGACGTCGTTCGAGAACGTCTACCTCGCGGTGGAAAAAGTGTTCGGCGACAAGGAAAGCAAGGCGCAGCTGAAGGCGCGCACCACCGCCGCGCTGGAGCTGGTGGGCCTGACCCACGCGGCGGCCAAGCTGCCGGGCGAAATCTCCGGCGGCATGAAGCAGCGCGTCGGCATTGCCCGCGCGCTGGCGATGGAGCCGAAAGTGCTGCTGATGGACGAGCCCTTCGGCGCGCTCGACGCGCTGACCCGCGCCCACCTGCAGGACGAGCTGATGAAGATCGTCGCCGCGACGCAAAGCACGGTCATCATGGTGACGCACGACGTCGACGAAGCCGTGCTGCTGTCCGACCGCATCGTGATGATGACCAACGGCCCGGCCGCCACCATCGGCGAGATACTCACGGTGGACCTGCCGCGCCCGCGCGAACGTCTGCAACTGGCGCACGATCCCGCGTATCACGAACTGCGCAGCCAGGTGCTCGAATTTCTTTACAGCCGTCAGATGCGACCCAAGGAGGCCGCCTGACCCACGCCCATGTCGCCTGGCCCTGATTCGCACTGGAAGCAATATCGTGGCGACCCGGCCATTCGCGGCGGGTTGTTCGAGCAGTGTCGGGTGCGTTCGGCGATGGACGACCAGTTCAACGAGACCTTCGCCCAGGTCGAACGGTTGATGTGCGGGCACGGCGTGTTCCACGCCAAGCTGCATTTCTCCAGCAGCCGCGCCACGCTGTGGCTGTACAGCGACCCTCACCGCTACCGGGTACTGTCGGTAGACGAATTGCTGACCGCCACGCCGTGCCCGACCTGTCCGTCGACCCATTACCCGCTCGATGCCGTGGTCGAGCCGCAGCGCATACGCGAGATCCTCGAGCTGTTCCGCACCCTGCGCTTTTCGGATGAACAGTTCTACCTGCGCTCGGGCTCGCTCAACCTGATCAACGGCCTGGTCGGGCTGAATTTCTCCTGCGATGGCAGCCACTACCTGCCCGCCGACGAATTTCTGGCTTCGCCGCTGGCGCGCTGGTTCAGCAAGTAAATTTTTTCATGGCCCATCCCAGCACGCTTGCCATCATCGAGCGTTACGACGAGTACCGTCACGCGCTGGACGCGCTGATCGCCTCCATCGTCACCGGCATCGCCAGCCCGACGCTGTTCGACGACGCTGCCGCACGTGACGAAGCGGTGCACTGTGCCGGCAAGCACTATCCGTTTGTCGACCTGCTGTATCTGCTGGATGCGGACGGCGTGCAGCTGACCCCCAACCTGCCGGTGCGCAAGGGCCATCCGGCCGCCGGGCGCGGGCAGGGTGCCCACCGCGCGCAGCGGCCTTACTTCGTGCTGGCACAGGCCCGGACAGGCGGCGTGGCGATCACCGCGCCCTACCTGTCCAGCGCCAGCGGGCTGCTCTGCATCACCGCCATCGTGCAGATCCAGCTCGGCGCGGAAACCGGCTATCTGGTGCTCGACATCGACCTCGCCGAGGCGGTGGCCTTCCTCATGGGTGATGGCCTGCGGAAGCGCTTCGTGCCGTTCTTCCGAGCGGTGTACAGCTTCATCGTCGCCGGGCTGTTCGCCGTGGTGGCGCTGCTCGGCTACGCCGCGCTGGTCGAACTGAGCGAAATCTTCACCCAGGCCGAAAGCGCCGACCTGCACCTCAAACCCTTCGGCGTGATCATTTTCCTCACCCTGGGGCTGGCGGTGTTCGACCTCGGCAAGACCATCCTCGAAGAGGAAGTACTGATGCACAAGGACGTCTATCGTCACAGCTCCACCCGCCGCACCATCACCCGCTTCATGGCGGCGATCCTGATCGCGGTATCGATCGAGGGCCTGCTGCTGATGTTCAAGTCCGCCGTGGGAAACGCCGAGCGGGTGCTCGACGGCGTGTGGATGATGGCGACCGCCGTCGGGCTGCTGGTCGGGCTCGGCCTCTACGTCTACCTGGGCGCGCGCGCCGAGCAGCTGCTCTTGAGCCAAAAGCCAAAAGCAGGCACGATCAAGTCTCTCTGAAAGAAAGCCCCGCGCCATGACTTATTGCGTCGCCATCAAGACCGACGACGGCCTGATATTTGCGTCCGACTCGCTCACCAATGCCGGAATCGACCATGTCAGCACCTACTCCAAGATGCACAGCTTCGTGCAGCCCGGCGAGCGCATGTTCGTGCTGCTGGCGGCGGGCAACCTCGCCACCACCCAGGCCGTGGTCAAGCGCCTGCGCGACGACTGCCGCCTCAACCACCCGGTGTGCCTGAACACCGTCTATTCGATCAGCGACGCCGTCGATTACGTCGGCACCGTTTCCACCGAAGTCCAGCGCATTCAGGCTGCGCGCGATGCAAACACCAACTTCGAAGCCACCTTCATTTTTGGCGGCCAGATCGACGGCCAGCCGCCCGAAACCTTCCTGATCTATCCGCAGGGCAACCATATCCACGAATCCGCCACGCACCCGTTTTTGCAGATCGGCGAAACCAAATACGGCAAGCCGATTCTCGACCGCGTGATTCGCCACGACACCCCGCTCGAACAGGCCGCGCGCTGCGCGCTGGTGTCGATCAACTCGACCATCCGTTCCAACCTCACCGTCGGCCCGCCGGTCGAACTGCTGATCTACAACACCGACGCACTCAACGGCGGCCGCCGGCTGGTGTTTTCCGAAGACCATCCCTACTACCGCTCGCTGGCCAACGCCTGGAACGAAGGCCTGCGCCAGGCGCTCAACAACCTGCCGCCGTTCGAATGGGAAAATCAGCCGCAGCCGTTGCAGGTAGTGGCGACGGGTGACAACGGGCAGATGCAGGGGTGAGTAGGGTGGTGGGGGATACTGGAACGCTTCGTGTGGGTTCGACCGCGCGTAATTGACCTGTTAGCGCTTCCCTGATTAGTGAGCATCGATTTAACTGCCTGCATCAAGTCGATTCAGTATCCTAAACGCCTGTTGCACGTCACCTTGCGCGGCCAATGTGCGAAACCGGTTTTCAGTGTCCCAAACTGCCAGTGCCTGAGCACGCATTTCTTCTACCAGCTTATTGACGCTTAAGCCCCGACTCCGAGCCAGCGATTTGAGCCGTTCTGCTGTGTTATCCGGCAAACGAACCGTCAACGTACTCATCGTTTTTTCTCCAAATATTCTGCAGGCGTGAGCTTCCGCAATCCATTTAACAGTAGCTCGCCACGGCGAACGTCTCGAACGGTGTGGGTTGTGGCTTGTATGCTGTTTTTGTGCACGCCTGAAACGGCTGTCAGGTCAAGCCGGTCATTGCCGCCCAATAGGATGCTCGGCAATAAACTGGCGCAGAGCTGAATCCATACGGGTCTGCCAGCCTTCGCCCGTTGCGCGAAATTGCGTCACCACATCACGCGACAGGCGAATGGTGATGCGTTCCTTCGTCACTTCTGCCTTTGGGCGGCCAATACGGGCAATCGGCTTCACCTTTTTCCATTCCTCGTCGGACACTGAATAGGCATCAGGGTCGGCATCAATGCCTGTTTGAATACGGGCATCCTCTTGGGGCGTTGGAATGATTGTTCCGGGTTTAAGTTTGGGCATAGCGTTTCACCGCTCACTGGTTGCGCTACCGTCAATTCCCGGCTGTCGCCGTCGGGTGTATCCGCCCCGCCATGGGCGCTGAACCCACTGCCCCCAGTTGATTTCAGGCGCAGGCTTAGAGGGTTTTATTTTCAGGTCTTTACTCACGATCATTCGCCTTTCTAAAAGCAATGATTATGGACATGGTCGTCGGCGGGAGCGCAGAACACCACCATCATCATGGGTGCTGACCCCGTTCCCCCCGTTTCCAGGGCGAGTACAGGGGGGAATCCGTTCATTTCCGCCCAACAGGATGCTCGGCAATAAACTGGCGCAGGGCAGCGTTCACGCGAGTCTGCCAACCCTTGCCTGTGGCCTTGAAGGTTTCCAGCAGGTCTGCGTCAAGGCGAATCGCGGTAAACACCTTGGTTGCGTCGGCCTTTGGGCGACCACGCGGGCGCTTAGCGACCAGCGCGGCGTACATTTCCGGCGGCAGCACCTCGCTTGCGTGCTTTGCCTTGGCAAACCACTCCGCATCCAGCTCGCGGCTATCCGGGTCAGCCGCAATGCCAGCGTTGATGGCAGCATCCTCTTCAGGGGTAGGGCTGAGGTGCCCGACTTTAAGTTTCGGCATATCGTTTTTCCTCTCGCTTGTTGGCCTTGCGCAGGCTGATGACGCGAACGGCATCACTGCGACGGCAGTAGATCATCACGTGCAAACGGTCGCCGATGTAGCCAGTGGCCTCGAATCGAGGTTCGGCGTACTTCATGCGTGTGTCTTCACGAACTATCGCGGTTTCCCACTCGAAGCCTTCGGCATCAGTCAGTGACAAACCGTGTTTGTCGAGGTTGCTTTCATCTTTGGCGGGATCGAATTCGTAGTTCACGCGATTTATTGTATAAACAAAAATAACCGTGTCAAGTAGCAACACTTCTGAGTGCTATTGCCCGAAACGAAGTCTGTCGCCTGACAAAATGCGGCACATCGTGACCTGAAGCGGCGGTGCAAATCCCGTTGCGCACGGCAGATTGATCGTGCGCCACGCCAGTCTGGCAGCGCAATTTCCATGCAGCACAAGGCTGGCAGCGTAATTGGCTGAATTTAAGGCGGATTTGCCTAAAGTTGGCACGGTCGGTGCACGTTAATGTGCCAGACACAGCGAACGCGTGTTCACATTCATCAACTTAAGGAGCTTTAAAATGGAAATGAAAATGATGGCGCGTAAAGCCCAACAAGGTTTCACCCTGATCGAATTGATGATCGTGGTGGCGATTATCGGTATTTTGGCGGCGATTGCGATTCCGCAGTATCAGGATTATGTGACGCGTGCCAAGTGGCAAGATGTTATTACTTCACTTGAGTCCACCAAGTTGGCGACTGCCGAATGTATGCAGCAGAACGCTGGTGATGCCACGTTGTGCGACACCAATGGAGAGATTGGCTCGACCATGCCGACCTCTGTCCAAGGGGCTACTATCACCCGCGGTACATTCAATAATACTGGTACTGCAACGTTCAGCATGGCTGGTGGCGCACCTTTGGCAAATTGCACCGTGACCATGACGGGTAACGGCGGACCTGGTGCCGCAAATATGACCTGGGCTTTTGCTAACACTGGAACCAGCTGCGGTAAAAACAAAACCGGTGTGGGCACCTAATTAAATACCGGTAACTAAAAATCAGACCCCTCCTAATGGAGGGGTTTTTTATTGGGTAACGGCACTTGAAAATGACGAGTCACGAAGTCTCTGCAGCTCCATGGGAGTTTAGCCCTCTGTTATTCATGACAGGACTGGCCTTGTTCGCTGGGATTGCAATCGATTTTGTGCCGGAGTTGATCTGGCACGATCAGCAGCGCATGGAACAGATCGTTCTGTTGCTGATCGCAGCATTAGCTCTCGCCACCATCTGGCGCAAGAGCTTATTGGTCACGCTGGCTAGATTGCCAACTCCGATTCGTTTGGCACTGCCTTTAGGCTTCACACTTGGCTGTACGTCTGCCGTTCTCGCTGCCTACCCGCGCTTTGCTCTGTTGGAATGGGGGACGCTGTTGCTGCTGCTTGGCGTGGCATTCGTTCTCGCTGAGCAAACGCGGCGTGGCGGTGTGGGCTTTGACACTTGGGCAATACGGCTGGTGGTGGCGCTGGCTGCGGTTATCGCGCTGAAAATCATGACCGGCTATGTGGCCACGATCGTGGAGGGAGCTCGGCTGAATACGCTGCAGTTATTTGAAGGCACGTTCTCCAATCGCCGGGTATTTGGACAGGTGGCTAGTATGGCCATCCCCTTGCTGGCGTATCCGCTGTTAAGTACAGAAATGCCACGAGTTCGACGCTGGAGTCTGTTTGCGTTGTTGGCGGTGTGGTGGATGCTGGTAATTGTGTCGGGTACGCGCGGCACTTGGATGGCACTGGCGGTGGCGGCTGTGGTGTTGGCTGCGGTTGCGTGGCGAGCCTCCTCGGGTTGGCTGAGAATGCAGGCATGGGCGTTCGGGGCGGGAGCGTTGCTGTTCGCAATTTTGTTTGTGGGTTTGCCCGCCTGGCTTGAGTTGGATGCGTCGCTAGAAAATCGTTTTGTTAATCCGGCGACACTGAGCGGACGTGGGGAATTATGGGCGCTAGCGTGGGGTGAAATTCAGGCCCATCCTTGGCTGGGTATTGGTCCGATGCACTTGGCGTCCATTCACAATGGCTTCGGCGCACATCCGCATAATGCAGTTTTGCAACTGGCCGCAGAATGGGGTGTGCCCGCAGCATTGGCCTTTGTTGCGCCAGTCGCCGCAGGTTTGTTCTATCTGCTGCTGAGGATACGGCGGCAGGAAACCTCGGTTAACGCGCTGCTGATATGCCTCACTGCCAGTTTGCTGGCGGCGAGCGCGCAATCCATGGTGGATGGGGTTATTGTCATCGCTTATACACAGACTTGGCTGGTTTTAATCGCAGGTTGGGTATTGGGTGTGTATTTCCGGGATGGTGCCCGGGCGCCCGTCATTTCTGATTTCCGCATGATGCGCTTAGGTGTACCCGTTTTATCCTTGTTCGCGTTTGCCGGGTTGTTGAATGGTGTGCTCCCCGAGATTTTTAACCGTGCTGAAGTGACACAAGCTTATGCCGACGCAGGGAAGTTGATTCCGCCGAGATATTGGGGCGTGGGCTGGATTCCGTAAAAAATATGGGATAGAAACAACACCAGGCAGAGCAGTGTTTCAGGTTTCCTTCACCCTTGGTCGTTCAGCTGAGAAACAACAAGGGCCGCAAATACGGCCCTTGTTGTGGGTGCAAGCGAAGGATTATTTCTTCGCCGTGCGCCGCAGGCGGTTCAACAATCGCCGCGCCAGTTCGCCGAACAGCTCGGTCTGCGTGGGGTGCGGGAAGATGGCCTTGGCGACCTGGGTCAGCGTCATCTCGCCGGCCACCATCATCACGCCGATGCCGATCAGGGTGTCGGTGTGGTCGGCGAGGTAGTGCACGCCTTGGCGTCGATGCTCATGGGCATCTTGGCTTCCACGGCGTCGATGCCCTTGGCCTTGGCCTGCGCTACGGAGAGGCCGACGAAACCGGCCTGCGGGCGCGAGAAGGTGACGCCGCAGTCCTTGTCCTGGTCGTATTCGGAAGCGTGACCCAGCAGGTTGTCTGCGGCAACACGGCCCTGCGTGGCGGCGGTGTGGGCAAGCATGTAGCCGCCGATGACGTCGCCGACCGCGTAGATGTGCGGCACGCTGGTCTGGCCGCGCGGGTTGACCTTGATCGCGGCACCGTCGAGTTCGACCCCGAGTTTGTCGAGGTTGAGCTTGCTCGTGTCGGGACGCTTGCCGGTGGCCATCAACACGATGTCGCAATCAAAGGTGAGCGCTTCGCCGGCTGCGTTCTTGTAGGCGACGCTCATCTTGCCCGGTGCGCCGGTCGCTCCGTCGATCGAGGCGTTGGTGACGACGCTGATTTCCTTTTCCAGCAGGCCGATCAGGGTCTTGCCGATTTCTTCCTCGATTTCGCCAAGGATGCGTTCGTGCCGTTCCAGCACCAGAATCTCGGTGCCGAAGTCGTGGAAGATCTGCGCCATTTCGACGCCGATGACGCCGCCGCCGATGATCGCCATTTTCTTTGGCGGGGCGGTGAGGTTCCAGATGGTGTCGGAGGTGACCACACCGCCGTTCGCCAGGTTTTCGCGCGCGCCGGGAATCGGCGGCACGAAGGCGGGGGCGCCGGTGGCGATGACGGCTGCGCCGAAGCTGACGGTGTAGGGCTCGCCTTCGATCGGAGTGATTTTCAGGGTGTGGGCGTCGACGAATTCGCCAAAGCCTTCACGCACGTCGATCTTCATGCCCTTGTCGGCCTTGAGCGCCATTTCGCCGCGGCTGGTTTGCACCCAGCGGCGGTGTTTTTCGACCTGCGCCCAGTTGAGTGCCGGGGTCTGAGTGCCGTCGACGCCGATTTCAGCGTCGTGGCTGCGGTTGCGGATGACGTCGGCCGCCGCGCGCCAGGCCTTGGACGGAATGCAGCCGCGCCACAGGCATTCGCCGCCCGGGAAGGGTTCGTTGTTGACCATCATGACCTTGACGCCGTGGTCGGCCAGGTCGCGCGCGCAGTCTTCGCCGCCGGGGCCGCCGCCGATGACGACGACCGGGAAGTCCCAGTTACCTTCTGGGATCGGCGACAGCGGCGCGGTGTGGGTAGCTGCTGTTGCGACGGTCTCTGCTGCTCCGCTTTGCTCGCCGGCGCCTGACCCCTGAATCCAGCTGTCAGGCGCTTCAATGGTTTGCTTCAACGCATTGAGATACAGCGCCACTTCGGCACCGTTCAGCACGCGATGGTCGCAGGTGAGGGTAAACGGCGTGCCTTGCGGGCCATTGGCGGCAATCGCCAGAATCGCAGCGATGCCGGGCGTGGGAATCGCGGTGAAGTGCGACACGCCCATCATCCCCATGTTGGAAATGGTGAAGGTGGGGTTGGCGTATTCGGCCGGCGCCAGTTTGCGGATGCGGGCGCGTTCCACCAAACCTGCCCAGTCGCCTTGCAGCGTGGTCAGGGATTTCTTTTCGATGCCGTGCAGAATTGGCACCACCAGGCCGCCGTCGTTCGAGGTGACGGCCACGCCGAAGTCGTGGTTGCTGCGTTCGACCAGCTTGTCGACCGGCTGGTAGGCCCAGTTCATGCGCGGGAATTTTGCCATCGCCACCGAACAGGCCTTGGCGATCGCCACCGTGACCGAAACCTTGCTGGCCTTGGCGGCAGCGGTCAGCGCGGCGGTGCTGATGTTCATCGTGGCATTAAAAGTCGGTAGCGTGAGCGAAGCAGTCATCGCGTGGCTGACGGCCTTTTCCATCGAGGTCATGGCGCGACCCTGGCCCGGCACGTCGACCTGCGGCAGCGAGTGGGCCACTTCCTGCATCGACGGCCGCGCACGCGCAACGTCGGCTGCAACGATCACGCCGGATGGCCCGGTGCCGGCGAGGCCGCTGAGATTGACGCCCAGCTGCGCCGCCACCTTGCGTGCATACGGGCTGGCCTGACGGCCCTGCGGCCGCGCGACGGGTGCGGCGTTACCGCTGGCGGCGATCTGCGCCGGTGCGGCTTTGGGGGTGGGGATATGCGCGGGTTTGTCGGCCGCATGAGGTGCGACCTGATGCGTGTCCTTGATCTTGTGGTCTGCGCCGAGCGTGACGCCGGTATCGTTGGACTTGGACGCGTCGTCGACGATGAAGCCCATTGGGTGGCCGACTTCGACCACGCTGCCGACGTCGGCAATCGGGCCGGAGAGGAAGCCTTCCTGGAACACCTCGACGTCCATGATGGCCTTGTCGGTTTCCACCGTGGCGACGATGTCGCCGCGCTTGATGGCATCGCCCGGCTGTTTTTCCCAGGTAACGACGACGCCTTCGGTCATGGTGTCGGACAGTTGCGGCATCACGATCGGCGTGCCCGCGTGGTGCGGGATCATCTCGGTCTGTGCCAGTTCGGCCACCACTTCGCCGGCGGCAATCGCCACGTCGCCCGCGGTGTCGGTGATGTAGCCGAGTGGCGCGCCGACGGCAATGGTCGCGCCGACGTCGGCCAGCGGGCCGGCCAGATAGCCGGCCTTGAAGACTTCGACGTCCATGATGGCCTTGTCGGTTTCCACCGTGGCGACGATGTCGCCGCGCTCGACGCGGTCGCCGGCTTGCTTTTCCCAGGTGACGACAACGCCCTCGGTCATGGTGTCCGAGAGCTGCGGCATCGTTATTGCGTAGTGTTGGGACATGCTTGGATCCTAAGTCTTTGTTTATCCGCGAAGGACGCGAAGAGACGCGAAGAAAATCTTAATAGAAGATCTCTTCGCGATCCGTCGCGTCCTTTATGCCCTTTGGGGTATTCGCGGACAAAAAGGGGTTTACGCTTTTCCGAACAGTTTCAGAACGGCCTTGACCACATCTTCGTGGTCGGGGATGGCCGCTTTTTCCAGCGTGTGGTTGTACGGTTGCGGCACCAGCGCCGAATGAACCCGCACCGGGGCGGCATCCAACTCAAAAAAGCATTCTTCGTTGATGATGGCGATGATTTCGGAGCCGACGCCGACTGGCGCTTCGTCTTCTTCGGCGATCACCACGCGATGGGTCTTGCTGACCGATTGCTTGATGCCGGCGCGGTCCAGCGGGGCCAGCGAATAGAGGTCAACGACTTCAGCCGAAATGCCGTATTGCTTGTCGAGGATTTCGGCAGCCTTGAGGCACCAGTGCACCGAGATGTTATAGCCGAACAGGGTGACGTCGGTGCCGGAGCGCGCGATGTCGGAGCCTTCGAGCGGGTGGAAATATTCGCTGTCCGGCACTTCGCCCTTCATGTTGTACATGAGTTCGTGTTCGTTGATGAACACCGGGTCGTTGCTGCGGATTGCCGACTTCAGCAGGCCGTAAGCCTGTTTGGGGTTGGACGGCGTGACGACACGCAAACCGGCGACGCCCATGAATACTTTTTCCATCCGCGCCGAGTGCTGCGCGCCGAGCTGGTGCGCCGCGCCGCCGGCCGAGCGGAACACGCAGGGCGCTTCGATCTGGCCGCCCGACATGTAGCGGATTTTGGCGGCGGAGTTGAACATCTGGTCCATCGCCAGCCAGGCAAAGTTGACCGACATGATTTCAACGATCGGACGCACGCCGAGGAAGGATGCGCCGATCGCCAGGCCGGTGAAACCGCCTTCCGAAATCGGGGTGTCCATCACCCGCAACGGGCCGTATTTTTCGTACAGGCCTTTGGTGGCCTTGTAGGTGCCACCGGCCACGCCGATGTCTTCGCCCATACAGATGACCAGCGGGTCGCGCGACATTTCTTCGTCGTGGGCGCGCTGAATCGCTTCCCACAGCATGATTTGAGCCATGTTTTTTCCTTAAGCTGCTTTGCCGGTGAGCCAGGGCTGCTGGCTTTCACGGTCGGCGAGAACGTATTTTTCGAGGTCTTCGACACGCGGTTCGGGCGACTCTTCGGCGAACTTGATGACTTCGTTTTCGATGTAGGCGTCGATTTCCTTTTCCATGGCCTCGAAATCGGCCAGGGTGAGGGCGTCTGCCGTGATCAGGCGGTCGCGCAGCATGAAGATGGGGTCGCGCTGTTTCCATTCTTCTTCTTCTTCGCGCGAACGGTAGCCGCGCGAGTCCGACATCGAGTGGCCGCGATAGCGGTAGGTCATCAGCTCGAGAAAATAAGGACCATTGCCTGCGCGCACGTGGTCAACCGCCGTGCGTGCGTGTTGGTACACGATGTCGATGTCCTGGCCGTCGCATTCGGCGGACGGGATGTTGTAGGCCGCCACGCGCTTGTGCTGGTGGATCACGGCGGTGGAACGCTCGATCGAGGTGCCGATGCCGTAGAGGTTGTTTTCGCACACGAACAGCACCGGCAGTTTCCACAGCGCGGCCATGTTCAGGGTTTCGTGGAACACGCCCTGGTTGTTGGCGGCGTCGCCCAGAAAGCAGATGGCGATTTCGTCGCCGCCCTTGAGCTGGATCGCCTTGGCGATACCGGCTGCCAGCGGGAACGGCCCGCCGACCAAAGCGTAGCCGCCCATGAAATGGTGTGCAGCATCGAAGATGTGCATCGAGCCGCCGCGTCCCTTGGAGGAACCGGTTTCCTTGCCGTACAACTCGGCCATGACTTCTTTCGGGTCGGCGCCGCACTTGATCGCGTGGACGTGGTCGCGGTAGCCGGTGATCACGTAATCTTGTCCGGGACGCGCGGCTTCCATCACGCCATTGCAGCAGGCTTCCTGACCCGGATAGAGGTGGAGGAAGCCGCCGATCTTGCGTTCGATATAGGCCTGGTAGCAGCGCTCTTCAAAGCGACGGTGCAATACCATTTCGCGTAGCACGCGTTTCTTGTCTTCAATCTTCATTCGGTTACCCTTGTGGGATGGGGTCGGAAAGGCAAACCCCGGATTATCCGGGAAACCCTGCCGGCCATCAAGAAAAACGCCACCCCCAAGGACCCCTCATGCTGCCTAAACTCGCTGAAAACAAACAGGAAATCACCGAAAAATCACTGGAATCGGCGACTCACGTCCTGATG
Source organism: Hydrogenophilales bacterium 16-61-112 (assembly GCA_002257045.1). GTDB lineage: Bacteria > Pseudomonadota > Gammaproteobacteria > Burkholderiales > Thiobacillaceae > Thiobacillus. The sequence continues at coordinate 35,310 of NCHD01000049.1, forward strand.
CTGCTGCCGGTATCGAAAGCCTTGCCCGAGTTGCCGGGGAGTGCCGAACTCAAGGCGGTGATGAAGCGGCGTGACCTCAAGCCGGATGCGCTGGCCAAGTCACCGGTGGCGGTGCAACTGCCCGGCGGCACGCTGGCGGTGTACGCCATGCTCAAGACCGAAGCGAGTACGTTTGAGGCACACGAGCTGGTGCGCAAGGCGCTGGCGCTGCTGCTGGCCGAACACCCCAAGGCGCTGACGCTGGCGGTGTTTGGCGATGATCAATTCAAGGCACGCGCAGCCGATGCGGCAGTGTATTCGGCACTGGTCAATGCGGTGCGGCTGCCGTCGAGAAAGTCCAAGTCTGATGCCGTGCTTAAAGCGGTGCAGCTGTTTGGCCATCAATCGGCCGACGGCTTTGCCCGCGTGCAGGCGCTGGCCGAAGGCAACAGCCTCACTCGCAGCCTCACGGTGCAGGGGCCGGATGAACTGACTCCGGGCGTGTATCGCAAGCGCATCAAGGCGCTGGCCAAGCAATATGGCTGGACGGTCGAGGAATACAGCTTCGACAAGCTGAAGAAAATGGGCGCGGGGGCATTCTGCGCGGTGGCGCAAGGTTCGCCGGCCCAGGATGCCGCCATCGTGCGCATCAGCTACAAAGGGCCGAAAGGCAAGGGGTCAGGAGTCAGGGGTCAGGGATCAGGGAAGACGGTAGCGTTTGTCGGCAAGGGCATCTGCTTCGACACCGGCGGCCATAATCTGAAGCCCGCCAAATACATGCAGGGCATGCACGAAGACATGAATGGTTCGGCGGTTGTGCTCGGCATTCTGGCGGCTGCGTCTAAGCTGAAACTGCCGGTCGCACTCGACGGCTGGGTCGCGCTCGCCGAAAACCATATCAGTGCCGAAGCCTATCGCCAGAATGAAGTGGTGAAGGCGCTCAACGGCACCACCATCGAAATCGTCCATACCGACGCCGAAGGCCGCATGGTGCTGGCCGATACGTTGACGCTGGCCGCGCGCGCCAAGCCGCAATTGATTGCCGACTTCGCGACCTTGACGGGTGCCATGCATTACGCGCTGGGCAGCCGCATGTCCGGCGTCTTCGCCAGCTCCAGCGTGCTCGCGCACCAGGCAGCCAGCTTGATTCGACCGTGGCCGATGTCAAGCAATGCAGCATGGAAGGCGAAGCCGACCACATTCTGGCCACGCGCTTTTTGTCGCGCTTCGTGGGCGACACCCCGTGGCTGCACATGGATCTGTCGGCGCACAGCTGCAAGGGCGGGCTGGGCGCAGTGATGAGCGATGCCAACGGCTTTGGCGTGGCGTGGGGAATGGCGTTGCTGGACAGTTTGCAGGCATAAGTCCTTCTACGCTGGGCGGGGCTGCGATGCCGGAACCAGAGATGCCACGCATCGAGCCGCTGTATGCCGACGCCAGCCTGCTGGTATTCGACAAGCCCAGCGGACTGCTGGCAGTGCCCGGGCGCGGTGCCGACAAGCAGGATTGCCTGAGCGCGCGGGCGCAGGCGGCTTACCCCGATGCGCTGATCGTGCACCGGCTCGACATGGCCACCTCCGGGCTGATGCTGATGGCGCGCGACGCGGCCACCCAGCGCGCCTTGAGCCGGGCTTTCGCCGCGCGCGAAGTGACCAAGCGCTACCTCGCCGTGGTGGCCGGTCGCCTCGATGCCCCGCCTGGAGACTGGGGCATGATCGATCTGCCGATCATCGTCGACTGGCCAAACCGCCCGCTGCGCATCATCGATCACCAACTCGGCAAGCCGAGCCAGACACGCTGGCGCGTGCTGGGTCATGACGCCAGCGGCGCGACCACCCGCATCGAACTTGAACCCGTGACGGGCCGCTCGCATCAGTTGCGCGTTCATCTGCGCGCGCTGGGCTACCCGATTCTGGGCGATGGCCTGTATGCGCCGCCGGCGGTCCAGGCGCAGGCGAATCGTTTGTTGCTGCATGCGGTTTCGTTGCGCTTCACGCATCCGCTGACGGCGGCATGGATGACGTTCGAGTCGCCATCGCCGTTCTGATCCGTCAAACCGGGCCTGCAGGATTAATCGTCGCGTCCGCAGCCATCCCGATCACAAAGCGGTGCTTGCCGGACTGTGTGCGCGGGATCTCATCCAGATAATTCGCGTCCAGCGTCAGCCGCGCATCGACGTCGCGATGGAGATGCGCTTGCAGCGATGCCACAGCGGCGTCGCTGAGCGGCTCGCTTGCGACCAGGTTGAGCGCGATGCGGTCGCGCGCATGCTGCACCCACTGGTATTGCCGGACCTGGGTTTGCCCCGCCAGCAGGCGGTTGAAATAGGCGGGGTGCAGGGTTTTTCCGCCCGGCGTGCGGATGTGGTCGTTGTGCCGGCACAGGTCCATTTCCATCAGCGGAAAGGGCAGGCCGCAGGCACAGTCGCTTTCGAGCAGCCGGCCGCTGTCGCCGATGTCGTAGCGGATCATCGGCATCAGGCGATTGGTCAGCGAGGTCACCAGCAAACGGTTTTCTGTGCCGCCGGTTTCATCATGCTGCGGCACCGATTCGAGACACACCATGTCGGTGAAAACATGCAGATTGCCAAGCCGGCATTCGCAGGCGATGTTGGGAATTTCGCGGCTGCCGTACTGGTTGAAGACCCGGCAGCCGAAAGCCTGCTGCATCTGCTGGCGCTGGCTGCCGGTGAGCATTTCGGCGGTGGAATACACGCCAATCAGGGTTGATGGCATCGGCATCTGGTGCGCGATCACCACGCGCGCGACTTCGCTCAATATCGAGGCGTAGCCCTGCAGCAGCACCGGCCGGTATGACTGGATGAAGCGCGCCCACTCCAGCAGTGTGGCCCCGGTGTATTCGTAAGCCGAAATCGTGTGCTCGGCAGCGATGAAATCGTCGATCCGGGCAGGGATGCCGAGTTGCGCGCCGAACACGCCGCCGGGGACGATATCCTGCCGTGCACCCCAGAAGTTGAGGATTTTTTGTCCGGGCCGCCAGCCGGACAATTGGTAGCTGCGCATCATGCCGGCGCGCATCAGTTCGTGCTTGGCGTCGTTGTAATAAAAGGACAGCGGCTTGCCGGTGGAGCCGCCGGTGTGGCCGATGGGCGTCTGGCTGCGGTCGGCGGTGTCGGCGAGCAGGTCGTCCAGACGCAGGCGGACCGTGTCCTTGTGCAGGATGGGCAGGGCGCGGATATCGGGCGCGCCGTATTGCAGTACGGGAGCCAGGCTTTCTGCGTAGTAAGGCGTGTGGGCTGCTGCGAAGTTGACGATGGCGGCGAGGTCGCGTTGCTGCTTTTCCAGCAGCGCCGCGCGGTCGAGGGTCTGGTTTTGCAGCAGCTGGTCGAGCTGCGCATAACGCTGCGGATAGCGGCGGCGATGCAGCCAGTGGCGCAGGCGGGCGATCATGCCGGAGGGTGATTGAGGGCGGCAAGCGCCTGGTTCCAGACGCAACGGTCGGCGGGAAGCCGGGTGAGGGCGGCGAGCTGGCGCTGGCGCCAGGCTTGCCAGTTTGCAGGCGAGGCGATGCGCGCGTGGCCGGTGGAATCCGCTCCAAAGTTGCGCTGAATGTTGTCGAGGAACATGCGGAAATGGGTGAGCGAGGCGGCCTGTTGCGGCAGCTGCCACCCATGTGTTAATTCATCCAGCAGGCGGATCAATGCAGCGAACGTGGCCACGATCTTGTCCTGTCGCGCGCGATATGTCTGCGCCATCCCGACCTGCATGGCGTCGAGCGTGGCGGCGAGGGTTTCATGGGGCAGTGCCTGCTGCGGAAAACCCAGCGCGGTCAGCTGCTCCACCGTAAACAGCATCACGTCGCCAAAAAACTGGCGCTCGAACTCATCGGCCAGATCGATTTGATCGGCCACGGTGACGACGCCGGGGCGGAACTCGGCCGCGCCACTGGCGTCGAGCGTACGCGTGTGCAGCATCGGCAGGTTGGCGCAGACAAAACGCGGGCCCAGCCCGGCTTTCATCAGCCGCCCCAGCGTGGGGCCGGACATGCGCAGGCGCAGCGGCGCGAAGGGAATGAACCATTGCAGGGCGCGCGGGCGGAACACATAGTTTCCGGTGTAGACCGTGCGCGCGGGCAGCACACTGTCGCGCGCGGGCTGGTGGCGATACCCGGTGATGCGGGTGAGATGCTCGCCATGAAAAAAGCGTTTCAGCCGCCGCGCAAAGTCGGCGAAGCAATCAGCATTGCTGGGCTCGCCCGGCAGGCGGCACCGGTAGCGGTAGGCGTCGGCTGAATGCTCGAAGCCGAACAGCCCGGCCATGTCGTGATACGCGGCATCGGCTTTGGGGTTGGCCGCCTCCCGGCGGTAGGGCTGCGCCGGATTGCTGGCCGCCATTTCCTGCAGGAAAGCGGCGACGTCGTCGAGGAAGGTGCCGGCCATCACGGCGGGTGATACGGGCGGGTCGCCGACCACTTTTCCGGTCAGCACCTCGGCATCGGTTGTGCTGAAAATCGCGTCGAGCTGGGCGAAAAAGTTGATTGCGCAGACGTCGCTGTCGCCTTCGGCCGTGTCGACCTTTACCTTGAACTGCTGGTCGGCGTCGAGCGTGTAGATCAGCGTTCGGTCATCGTCCTTTATTCGCTGCGCCAGATGCAGCCAGGCGATGTTGCGCATGATCGCCTGCCCCTTGCGGCCGAAGGCCTCGCGCGGCGCGTTGCCGATGATGTGGCCGAGTTCGGGGCTGTCGAGGCGATCGAGCAGGGCGAGCTGTTCGCTCAAGCCGAAATACTCGATGGTCAGGCCTTTGGCGTCGAAATCACACGCCAGCGTCCGATGGGCGGCGATGCCTTCCGGCGTGTGGCTGTCATCGGCCAGCAGCACCGCAATCTTGCTGAAATAGCCGTCCTGCATGCCGCCGTAGGCAAACGCGCGGCAAAGTTCGAGCAGGCTGTCGAGGCAGCGCTGCAGCTGCACCGGGCTGTCGGCCACCGGGATGACGAGGATAAAACGGTGGCGTGGGTCGTTGCGTTTGGCGAGCAGGGTTTCGAGCCGCCGCCAGGCCGATTGATACGATGGCAGCAACGCCGCATTGAAGCCGTTTTCCCACAGCGCCGTTTCAAACCGGGCAATGGCGGCGTGTTGCGCCGCGATCTGTTCGTCGAGGCTAGCGAGCCGACAGGTAGCGGGGGAAGGCATGTTTGTCGAGCAGGATTTCGATGAGATTGATGCCGCCGGTGAGGTCGGCGCGCGCAAACAGCGAGTCGATTTCGGCCTCGGTTTCGATACGGTAGTGCGGAATGCCAAACGACTGCGCCAGCAGGCCAAAGTCGGGGTTCACGAAGTCGCAGTCGATGTAGCGTTCGTCGTAGAGCTGGAACTGGTTCTTGCGGATCAGGCTCAGGGTGCCGTTGTTGATGACGACGACATTGAGCGGGATGCCGTAGTTCACCGCCGTCATGATTTCCATGCAGCACATCTGGAAACCGCCGTCGCCGAGGATGGCGAAGGTGGGGCTGTCCTTGGCAAAGCAGCGTGCGCCGATGGCCGCCGGGATCGCGTGGCCGAGCGAGGAAATGCCGGTGTTGGGAAAGTAATGGTTGCGGTCGGAGACATCGAACCCGCTTTGCGCAAACACGATGTTGTCGTCGAACACCAGCGCGTTGTGCGGGAAGCGTTGTGCGAGTTGGCGGTAAAAGCGCTGCATCAGGCGGAACGCCGGGTTCGCGCCGTCATCGCTGGCGGGTTGTGCCGCGCTGGCCTGATGGCCGTCGAGCCGCGCGCGCGCTTTGGGCGGTGTGGCGTCGGCTTGCAGCGCAGCGAACACGTCTTCCATCACCGCGCGAATGTCGTCGCAGATCGCCACGTCCGGCTGGAACACGCGGCCGAGTTGTGCAGCGTCGCGATCGACCTGGGCGATTTTTTTGCCGGCCAGCAGTTTGGCGTCCCACAGATAACTGGTGCGTTCATTGAAGCCGGCGCCCAGAAAAACCAGCAGGTCGGCGTGGTCGACCAGGTAGCGATAGGCGTCGCCATTGGAGGTGACGCCGAGGCAGCCGAGCGATAGCGGCGTGCCTTCGGCCACCACGCCCTTGGCCTTGAGGCTGGTGGTGACCGGAATGTTGAAGGTGTCGGACAGCGCCGCAACGATGTCGCGCGCGCCCGCCTGGATGCAGCCGTGGCCGGCGATGATCACCGGCGAATGCGCCGCCCGCAGCAGGTCGACGAGTTCCGCCGTCGAGGTGCAGTGGCGGGAAGCCGCGCGGCTGGGAATATGCACCGCGTCGAGCACGCTGTCGTCGACCCGCTCTTTTTGCACGTTGTAGGGGATCGACAGTAGCACCGGTCCCGGCTCTCGCCCCAGCAGGGCTTGCGTCGCCTGGTTCAACACCTGACCCAGATAGTCGGTGCGCTCGATCAGTTTGTGATAGCGCGTGATGCTGGCGAACAGCGCGCCCTGATTGATGGCGCCGCCTTCGCCCGAGCTTTCCTGCAGGCCGCCCTTGCCGAAAATATAGGTCGAGGTCTCACCGGTGATCGCCAGCACCGGCAGCCGCTCGGCGTAGGCATTGGCGATCCCGGTAATCAGGTTGGTCGCGCCCGGACCGGCGGTGGCGATGCAGGCCGACGGCTGGTGCGACACGCGCGCATAGCCGCCCGCCATGAAGGCTGCGCCCTGCTCGTGCTTGACCAGCACGCTCTTCACGCGGGAATCGTGCAGGCAATCGTAGATCGGCAGCACGTGCGCGCCGGGCATGCCGAAAAGGGTGTCGATGCCCAGGCGTTGCAGATACCGGACGATCAGTTCACTGACAGAAATTTCCATGCTGGTTTTTGATTCCTTGCTGTCTCGCTCCAATCCGGCGGCTCTGCGGCGCGCTCGGAGGCACTGGATTGGAGCACAAGACGCGGCGCAGGGAAACCGCGCCGACGCTGTATTGCCACCCTGTTTGCAAACCGGGCAGGCGTCACAGCCGTGTCGGTGGATCGCCGGGTTGCCAGGGATCGAGCCTGGGCATGATCGAAACAAACAGCGCGGAGTGCGTCCAGGCGTCCAGCCAGCGACGCAAGGCGGGGAAGGGCGCAGCCAGGAACCCGTCCGGATCGACGCCGGCAAACTGGCGGATGAACGGCACGATCGCCAGGTCGGCCAGGGCCGGCGCCTCGCCCAGCAGGTTTCGCGTCTGGGCGAGACGCCGGTTCAACGGTGCGACGAACAGTTCGACGGCAGCGTCCCGCGCGTGTCCGGCCGATTGCGCCGATGACGGAGAAGCGTATTTATAGCCGTCGAGCAACTGCTTGAACGCGCCGTCGTTCAGCGCAATCAGCGCCTGCCCGGTTGCGTCATCCATGCGCCAGGTTGCCGCATCAGCCTGGCCGAGTGCCCAGCGCATGATGTCGAGGCTTTGTTCCAGCACGCGGCCATCGGGCAGGTGCAACACCGGCACCGTGCCTTTGGGCGACAGCGCCAGCATGGCGTCGGGCTTGTCGCGCAGGGCAATTTCGCGCACGTCGACCGCGATTCCGGCGAGTTTCAGCGCCAGCCGGGCGCGGATGGCATAGGGACAGCGGCGAAAGCTGTAGAGCACCGGTAGCGGATGATTCATTTGCCGCGTGTGCGCTGTTGGCGTGGCGCGCGTGCGATCCGCAGCCGGCGGACTTTCATCCCGCGCTCAGGCGAAGGTGTTTTCGACCAGGACCTGATCCAGCGACAACTGACCGCCACGCGGCCAGGCCGGCGCGGTGGCTTTGCCGATTGCCAGCATCAGGGCAATGACGTGATCGTCGGGCAGGCGGATGAGTGTGCCGACCGCGTCGAAGTCGAACCCGTCCATCGGACAGGAGTCGTAGCCCAGGCTCTTGGCGCCGAGCATCAGCGTCTGCGCGAGGATGCCGCACGAACGCATGGCTTCGTCGCGTTGTACCTGCGCATGGTCGCGGTAATAGGCATCGATGGCCGGCACCATGAAATCGCGCACGCCGTCGGACGCGTTGCGCCAGTAACGCGCAGGCTCCCTTTCCCAGCTCTTGAGGTCGGCGCACAGCACCAGCAGCAAGGATGCGTCGGTGACCTGCGCCTGGTCCCAGGCATGGGCGCGAATCTGCTGCCGCAGCGCGGGGTCGCGCACGGCGACCAGCCGCCAGTTCTGGATGTTGAATGCCGTGGGGGAGAGCAGGGCTGCCGACAGCAGGCGCGCTTCCTCCGCTTCGCTCAGGCGATGGTCGGGGTCGAATTGCTTGATTGCGCGGCGTTGTTCAATGGCGTCAAAAGTTTGCATGAGGTGTCCGTGGTGTAAGGGTTTGGGGGAAGACGGCGTTAAGCCGGCGCCAGACTGGGGTAGTCGGTGTAGCCGTGCGCGTCGCCGCCGTAAAAAGTGGCCGGGTCGGGCGTGTTGAGCGGCGCGTTCGCCTGCAGTCGCGCCGGCAGGTCGGGGTTGGCGATGAACAGCTTGCCGAACGCCACCAGGTCGGCGTGACCGTCGGCGATGGCCGCACGCGCCTTGGCGCCGTCGTAGCCGTCGCAGACCAGCAGCGTGCCATCGAACAGGGGGCGGAATTCGCGGCTCGGCACGCAGATCGCGCCGTGATCCAGGTCGGCCTGGTTGGGTTCGATCAGGTGCAGGTAGGCCAGTTTATGGTGGTTGAGGCTGCTGATGATTTCGCTGAAATGGGCGCGCGGGTCGGAATCGCGCATGTCGTTGAACGTGGTCGAGGGCGACAAGCGCAGGCCGACCTGGTTCGACGGCCATACGGTACACACCGCGTCGAGCACCTCGTGCAGCAGGCGCGCGCGGTTGGCGACGCTGCCGCCGTAGGCGTCGGAGCGCAGGTTGGTGCCGTCGCGCAGAAATTCGTCGATCAGGTAGCCGTTGGCGCCGTGCACCTCGACGCCGTCGAAGCCGGCTTTCAGGGCGTTTTCGGCAGCGCGGCGGTAGTCGGCGACGAGACCGGGAATCTCCTGCGTGTCGAGCGCGCGCGGAGTGACGTAGCGCTGCATGCCCTGGTAGGTGACGGCCTCACCTTTGGGCTGGATCGCGCTCGGCGCAACCGGCAGCGCGCCCTCGGGCTGCAGGCTGGGGTGAGAGATGCGGCCGACGTGCCACAGCTGCAAAAAAATGCGCCCGCCTGCGTCGTGCACGGCGTCGGTGACGCCGCGCCAGCCGGCGACCTGTTCATCGCTGTGGATGCCCGGCGTCAGCGGATAACCGACGCCCTGCGGCGAAATCTGCGTTGCCTCGGTGAGGATCAGTCCGGCGCTGGCGCGCTGCACGTAGTACTCGATGTTCAGGGGGCCCGGCACGTTGCCGGCACTGGCGCGGTTGCGCGTGAGCGGCGCCATGACGATGCGGTTGGGCAGCAGAAGCGGGCCCAGCTGGAAGGAGTCGAACAGATTGGGATGGGGCATGGACGGGTCTCGAATAAAAAGGGGCTTAGCGGGCCGACAGCGCGCGGGCATGAAACGCCAGATGCTCGCCGATGAAGGTTGCGATGAAGTGGTAGCTGTGGTCGTAGCCGTCCTGCCTTCGCAAGGTCAGCAGAATGTCGCGCGCGGCGCAGGCCGCCTGCAGCTTGTGTGGGAACAGCTGACCGGCGAGAAATTCGTCGGCGGTGCCATGGTCGATCAGCGCCGGCGGCAGCGGTGCGCCGGACTGGACCAGGCAGGTGGCGTCCCAGGCTTCCCAGGCCTTTTTGTCGTCGCCGAGATAGGCGCTGAAACAGCCTTGCCCCCACGGGCTTTCCATCGGGTTGCAGATCGGCGCGAAGGCCGATACCGAGGCGTACAGGCCGGGATTCTTCAGCGCGCAGATCAGGGCGCCGTGGCCGCCCATGGAATGGCCGCTGATACTCGCCTTTCCCGGTACGACAGGGAAATTGGCCTCGACCAGCGCCGGCAGTTCCTGTGTGACGTAGTCGTACATCCGGTAATGCGTCGCCCACGGCGGCTGCGTGGCGTTGACGTAGAAGCCGGCGCCCTTGCCAAGGTCGTAGCGTTCGGGCCGATCGGGCACATCGTCGCCGCGCGGGCTGGTGTCGGGCATCACCAGAATCAGCCCGAGTTCGGCGGCGTAGCGTTGCGCCCCGGCTTTGGTCCGCACATTGTCGTCGGTGCAGGTGAGGCCGGACAGCCAGTACACCACCGGGCAGTTCTGTGTGGCGGCCTGCGGCGGCAGGTAGACCGAAAACGTCATCGTGCAATGACAACTCGCCGATTCGTGTTGCCAGCGTTCGAGCCAGCCGCCGAATTCCTTGATTCTTTCGATTTGTTTCATCGCCGGCCTTAGAAAATGATGACCGAGCGGATGCTCTTGCCTTCGTGCATCAGGTCGAATGCACGGTTGATGTCTTCGAGCGGCATGGTATGGGTCACCAGTTTGTCGAGTTCGATCTTGCCGTTCATGTAACTCTCGACGTAGCCAGGGAGTTGCGAGCGACCCTTGACGCCGCCGAACGCGGTGCCTTTCCAGGTGCGGCCGACCACCAGGTTGAACGGCCGGGTGCAGATTTCCTTGCCGGCGCCGGCGACGCCGATCACGGTGGAGACGCCCCAGCCCATGTGGGTACACTCGAGCGCATCGCGCATGACGTTGACATTGCCGATGCACTCGAACGAGTAATCGACGCCGCCGTTGAAATGGTCGCGGATGGTTTCGGAAACCGAGCCGTTGACGTCTTTCGGATTGAGGAAGTCGGTTGCGCCGAGCAGCTTTGCCATCTCGAACTTGTCGGGATTGAGATCGATCGCCAGGATGCGCCCGGCGCCCGCCATCACCGCGCCCTGGATGCACGACAGGCCGATGCCGCCGAGGCCGAACACCGCGACGGTCGAACCGGGCTCGACCTTGGCGGTGTTGAGCACCGCGCCGATGCCAGTGGTGACGCCGCAGCCGAGCAGGCAGACCTTGTCCAGCGGCGCGGCGGGGTTGATCTTGGCGAGCGCGATTTCCGGCACCACGGTGTATTCGGAGAAGGTCGAGCAGCCCATGTAGTGAAAAATCGGCTTGCCGTTCTTGGAGAAGCGGCGGGTGCCGTCGGGCATGTAGCCGGTCCACACGGTGGACGCAATCGACTGGCACAGGTTGGTCTTGGGCGAGGCGCAATATTCGCAGTGGCCGCATTCGGGGATGTAGAGCGGAATGACGTGGTCGCCCGGCTTCAGGGTGGTGACCCCGGGGCCGCACTCGACGACGATGCAGCCGCCTTCGTGGCCAAGGATGCAGGGAAAGGCGCCTTCGGGGTCGTCGCCCGACAACGTGAAGGCGTCGGTGTGACAGACGCCCGATGCGACAACCTGCAACAGGACCTCGCCCTCGCGTGGGCCCTCGACATCAACTTCTTCAATGGTCAGCGGTTTTTTGGGTTCCCAGGCGACGGCGGCGCGTGCTTTCATGGATGGCTTCCTTATTCAATAGATAGAGGGTTGGGCGTGAGGCCTGGGCCGGCTTGTTTGGGTCTCGACTCCCGCAGGGAACGGCATATCGTGGCTCAGGCGGCTTGCTGCAACAGTTTCTGGAACGCGGCCTCGAAGGACTCGACGCCTTCTCCCTGCAGGGTCAGGCCGACCTGTTCCATGTCGATGCCGAGTCGCGCCAGCGCAGCCAGTTGCGCAGTGGACTCGGCCACCCCGGACGCCACCTGCAAGGCCGGCTGGCCGTGTTCGGCCAGCGCAGCCAGGGTTTTGTCGGGCAGGGTATTGATGGTCTCCGGGCCGATCAGCGGTTCGACATACAGCAGGTCGGAATAGTCCGGGTTCTTGACCCCGGTGCTGGCCCACAGCAGCCATTGCGGCATGGCGCCGTGCTGCGCCAGCGCGGCAAACGGCTCGCCGTGAAAAATGGCCAGATAGCGCTGGTAGGCCTGTTTGGCCATCGCCACTGCTGCGTGGCCGCGCAACGCCAGTGCCTCGGGCGTGCCGATGGCCGTCAACTGCTTGTCGACCAGCGTGTCGACGCGCGACAGGAACAGGCTCGCCACCGCGTGGCTGGCGCGCACGTCGGCGCCGGCCTGCACGCGCGTGCCGAGACCGCGGATATAGGCGTTGAACACGGCCTCGGTCTGCGCCACCGAAAACAGCAGGGTGACGTTGACGTTGATGCCGAGCGCCGTGAGCGCTTCGAACGCCTGCACGCCTTGCGGCGTGCCTGGCACTTTCACCAGCAGGTTGCGGCGGCTGACGGCAGCCGACAGCCGCTTGGCTTCTTCCACCGTGGTTGCCGTGTCGTAGGCCCACTTCGGCGCGACTTCGAGGCTGACGTAGCCGTCGCGACCGCCGCTGGTCTCGAAGGTGGGCAGCAGCAAATCGCAGGCGGCCTGGATGTCGGGAATCACCAGCGCCTCGTAGCGGCGCTCGGGTTCCGGTTCGCTGGCGCGCAGCCTGGCCAGGTCGTCGGCGTAGTAGGGGCTGCTGGCCAGCGCGTTCTGGAAAATCGACGGGTTCGAGGTCACGCCCGATACGCTGTTCTCGGCAATGTGGCGCGCCAGCGTGCCGTCATGGTGACTCCTTATATGACGGATGGTGAAGCATAGCGGGAAGCGTCGTGCGCCGGTGTGACAGCGTACGCCCCGGAAAGTGCCCCTGCGGCGGCAGGCCGATGCAGCGCCTATGCTAGACTCCGATGCCTTATTTGTGCCATTTTTCCGGGTTATTTCCATGTCTGGCAGCACTCTCGGCAAGCTCTTTTGTGTCACCGTTTTCGGCGAATCGCACGGCCCGGCCATCGGCTGTGTGGTCGACGGTTGTCCCCCCGGCTTGGCGCTTGGCGAGGCCGAAATCCAGCATGATCTCGACCGCCGCAAGCCCGGCACCTCACGCCACGTCACCCAGCGCCGCGAGTCCGATACGGTGGAAATTCTCTCCGGCCTGTATGAAGGCAAAACCACCGGCACGCCGATTGCGCTGCTGATCCGCAATGAAGACCAGCGCAGCAAGGACTACGGCAATATTGGCGAGACCTTCCGCCCCGGCCACGCCGACTACACCTATACGCAGAAATACGGCTTTCGCGACCCGCGCGGCGGCGGGCGTTCTTCCGCACGGTTGACCGCACCCATTGTCGGCGCCGGCGCCATCGCCAAAAAATGGCTGGCGGAACATCATGGCATCGTGATCCGTGGCTATATGAGCGCGCTGGGGCCGTTCGACATCCCGTTCGAGTCGTGGGACGAAATCGAGCACAATGCCTTCTTTTCGCCCAACGCTGCCATGGTGCCGCAGCTCGAAGCCTACATGGATGCGCTGCGCAAATCGGGTGACTCGGTCGGCGCGAAGATCAGCGTGGTGGCCGACAATGTGCCACCGGGCTGGGGCGAGCCGCTGTACGACAAGCTCGACGCCGACCTCGCGCATGCGCTGATGGGACTCAACGCCGTCAAGGGCGTAGAAATCGGCGACGGCATGGACGCCGCCCGGCAACTGGGCACCGAGCACCGCGATGAAATCACCCCTGAAGGTTTCCTCAGCAATCATGCCGGCGGCGTGCTTGGCGGCATTTCATCGGGTCAGGCCATCGTCGCCCACATTGCAATCAAGCCCACCTCGTCGATGCGCCTGCCGGGCCGCTCGATCGACCTGCATGGCCAGCCGATCGAGGTCGTTACCCACGGCCGCCACGATCCCTGCGTCGGCATTCGCGCCACCCCGATCGCCGAGGCGCTGATGGCGATCGTGCTGATGGATCACGCGTTGCGCCATCGCGCGCAGTGCGGCCATGTGTTGCGCGGGACGCCGGTCATTGCGGGCAAGGCTGTCTAATTTCAAAGGCAAGACATCGAGATGGCAGAAATTATCGGTCAATGTTCTTGTGGGGCAATTGGCTTTAAGTTCTCCGCGGATTCGTTGCAGGCTTATCAATGCCACTGCTCAACTTGCAGGAAAGCGACTGGCTCAGCATTTAGCACCACGCTAATGGCTCCAGAAAGTGGATTTGAATGGATTCGCGGTGAAAAATTGGTGTCGTCGTACGCCAAAGAAGATGGGTACAACGTATGTTTCTGCTCGCATTGCGGCAGCCCGGTCCCAAACAAATTTAGACACTTTCCGCTATATAGCGTCCCTGTTGGAAGCATTGACGATCCGAAGGATGTAACTGTGGTGGTTAAGTTACATCTGGATTCGAGGGCACAATGGGATCAGGATAAATTTGATGGGAGGCGGTTTCCTGAAATGCCAGCGCTGAATGAAATGCTGGCGTTTTTGCATGTATGGAAAAGCTCTCAAGAAACACCCATCAAGTGATTGATTTGTAAGGTTGCTTTTCAGGCTGCATTTTCAGACACGACGAGTTTCATCCCCATTTTTTCAGCGCGTGCGGCCAGTTGCCGTAACACCCGTTCACGGTAGCGCTCTTCGTAATAGTCCTGGCCTTGATCGGTATATTCCTCGCCCTTGGTGAGCATGGTGTAGATCAGACGCGCCAATTTGTGCGCGGCAGCGGTCGCCGCGCGGTTAGCGACCCGTTTGGTCTTGCCGCTCATCACCTTGCCGCCGGTAATCCTGGTGCCGGGGCACAGTCCCAGCCAGCTTGCGAAGTGGCCGACGGTGGGAAACCGCGTCATGTCCGCACCGGTCTCGGAGACGACCGCCAGCGCAGTGGTCACGTCAATGCCGTCGATGCGCGTGAGGTCTACTCCGCACATCCTGCACAGTTGGGTGCGCAGATCAAACTTGGGGGCGTTCCTGGGGCGGCTGCGTTTCTTGCCCTTGGCCGGTTCGCCGTCGTGCGTTTGCAGGCTTTGCATCTGCTGCTCAATTTCCTGGTCGCATTCGGCCAGTTGGGTGCCGATGAAGTCAAACATGGCCAGCGCCTGCTTCAACGCAAACAGATGCTCGGCACGCCAGTTGCCTTGCAGGCTCTTGGCGATCTCGTCCTGACTGGCGCGGATGCGCACATTTTTCATCGCAGCCAGCACCTGCCCGTCGCGCTCGCCGGCGACGATGGCGCGCAGGATCTTCTGGCCGGTCTCGCCCACTACGTCGGAGATGACGTTGGCGAGCTGGATGTTCATTTGCGTGAGCGCCTTTTGCATGTGCTGCACATGCCGGCCCTGGCTCTTCAGCAGCATGCCGCGTTGACGCCACAGCGCACGCAGCACGCATACGGCATCCGGCGGACGGAACGCACCACTGAGCAGACCGTAGGTCATGAGCTGTTGCAGCCACTGGCAGTCGAGCACGTCGGACTTGCGGCCGGAGACGTTTATGTCCCGTAGGGACGGTATCCTTTAGGGCTTGACGTGGCGGGCATTGACCAGCAGAACGGTGAAGCCGCGCGACTCCAGCAGCTCGAACAGGGGTATCCAGTAGACGCCGGTGGATTCCATGGCGACGGTGTCGACACCGCAGGCGGTGAGCCAGTCGGCCAGGGCATGGAGGTCGACGGTGAAGCTGGGAAACTCACGTACCGGTTCGTCATCGCGATCGGGCGGCACGGCGACAAAGTGGCTGGCCGAGCCGATGTCGATGCCGGCGGCGTTGGGGTGGGTGATGGCGAGGGCGGCTCGGGACTTGCCCGGCTTGGGGAGGCCTTTTGCGTTGCGTCTGGACATGGCTTGCTCCATCATTCAAGTTGGAATGTGGCGCTGCATCGGGTACGTCGTCTTGCTCACTCTCTCAAACGGGATATCGGCTCGGTGGCTGCGAACCACCAGGACGATTCACCAATGTCGATGACGTCACCCAGGACCACGCTAACCCGCGGGCAATAATGCACCATTGCTACATCGGTCTTCCGCAGCACCGCATTCCACTTTGCCACAACGGGAGTACCGCATGTTTCTTCGGCGCGATTTGCGGCATAAAGCCGATTACTTCACTAACCCTGCACAACACGCATGAAAACAGGCAGGCTTAAACATTTCATCGCTTTTGCCCTGCTGGGTATCTGTGCGTGGCAGCCGCTTCACGCCGCAGCCGCGCCGTCGCCGATGGCGATCATCGACACCCAGATCGCCGCGCATCCCGGGCAAACCGGCGCCTACATTCTCGATACCGGCAAAGAAGCACTTCTGGCCCGTGCCTGGCTTGCCGACCATGCAGAACGGTCGATCGAGGTGCAGTACTTCATCTGGAGCAGCGACAACATCGGCATCCTTGCCACCGAGGCCTTGCTGCGCGCAGCCGGGCGCGGGGTGAAGGTGCGCGTCATCGTCGACGACATCCTGATCGATGCGCCCGACAAGTTCTTGCTGGCGCTGGACCGGCATCCCAGCGTCGATATCCGCATCTACAACCCCAAGCATCAGGTCGGCACGCCGTTCTACACCCGTGCGCTCAACGTGGTGGCCGATTTTCGCGGCGCCAATCAGCGCATGCACGACAAGACCTTCATCGTCGACGGCAAGGTGGCGATCACCGGTGGCCGCAACATGGCGGACGAGTATTTCGACTACGACCGCGAGTACACCTTCCGCGACCGTGATGCGCTGGTGGTGGGCGACGCGGCGCAGGCGATGCGGACGAGTTTCGACGCCTTCTGGGCCAGTACGCTTTCCGTGCCGGTGGAGTCGCTCTACGACGGCTGGGGCCTGATGCAGAAGAACATCAAGGTGGGCGAAGCCGAGGTGCTGGAAATTTACCGTGAGCTGCATGCCTATGCCGGCAAGCCGGAGAATTTTGCGCCGGAAGTGCGTGCCGCAATCGCGGCCACGCCTGGCACGTTCGATCGGCTGGCGCGCGAGATGGCCTGGGGCCCGGTCGAGTTCATCCATGACGATCCCGGCAAGAACGGCTATCGCTGGAGTCTGGGTGGCGGCGGAAAAAGCTCGGCGGCGCTGGCGCGGCTGGTTGCCGGTGCGCGCGAATCGATTGTCATCCAGTCGCCCTATCTGGTGATGTCGGACAAGGCGAAAGCCTTGTTCAGGCAAGCGGTATCGCGCGGGGTCAAGGTGCGCATCCTCACCAATTCGCTCGCCTCTACCGACAACCTGCAGGCCTTCTCCGGCTATCGCAGCCAGCGCAAGCAGCTGCTGAAAATGGGCCTCGATATCCGCGAGTACAAGCCCGATCCGGCGAACCGCGTGCAGTTGATGTCGCGAGCCAATCCGCCCGTCGAGCCACCGGTGTTCGCGCTGCACGCCAAGAGCCTGGTGGTGGATGGCAGGATCGCCTACATCGGCACCTTCAATTTCGATCCGCGTTCGGAGAATCTCAATACCGAAGTCGGCGTGGTCGTGCATCACGCCGGCCTGGCGCAGCGGCTGCAGGCGTTGATGGAAGCCGACATGCGCCCGGAAAACAGCTGGAATGCCCTGGACGAACCCGATCAGTACGTGCCCCTGACCAAGCGCGGTCATGTACGGCTGTGGCAGTTGCTACCGCTGAAGCCGCTGCTGTAAAACACGTTCACGCGTCCGAGGTTTGTAGAATCGGCGGCGTGCGCTAGGGTTCAAATTCCTGTGTTCCGTGGACTGCCCCATGCGACTTCCCATCAGCCTCAAAATATTCAGCATCACCACTGCCTTGCTGGTGCTGATGGTGGTGGTGACCTGGCTGTCGGTGCTCAACTTCCACCAGCTCAACAACCAAGTACGCGCGCTCGCCGACTATTACCTGCCGCTGCAGCAGCAGGTGGCCAGCGTGGAAATCCTCATCCGCCAGCAGATCGTGCACATGGAGCGGGTGATGGCGAGGCCCGACCCCGAATTCCTCGCCAGCGAATCGAACGGCTTCGACATGCGCGGGGTCAATGCCGACCAGATCGTCGATTCCTCGCTGCGCATGCTGGGCGAGGCCGAGACGCAAAAGGACATCAAGCTCGACCGCGTGACGCTTGCCGTGCTGGGCAAGCAGCTGCCCGCGATCCAGACCGCACGCCAGCACTTTCACATGAGCTTCCGCCTGTTCCAGATCGAGGCGCAGGAAGGTACACCACGTTCGCAAAAAATTGTCCGTGACACCCTGCTGCGCGAGAAGGACAGCGTCGACGTCGAAATCGGCAAGACCATCGATATCCTCAACAGATTGACCCAGGACACCGCTATCCAGGCCAAGAAGGAGGAGAAACGTGCCACCACCCTCAACTGGATCGTCACAGCCATCGCCACCGCGCTCGGGCTGATCTTTGCCGGCTTTGTCACGCGCTCGCTGGTCGACCCCGTCAAGCGCCTGGTGGGCGGCACGCGCGCGGTTGAGGCGGGTGATCTCGACGTGGAAATCCTGGTGCACACCCACGACGAACTGGCCACGCTGGCCACCTCGTTCAACAACATGGTTGTCGGGCTGCGCGAGAAGGAACGCATCCGCGATACCTTCGGCCAGTACGTCGATCCGCGCATCGTGAAGAGCCTGCTGGAAAACCGCATGCCGTCCGATGGTGGCGAACGCCAGGTGATGACGGTGTTTTTCTCCGACCTGCAGGATTTCACCCGCCTGTGCGAAGGCTTGCCGCCAGACGACGCGGTGCGTTTCCTCAACCGCTACTTTTCGCTGATGTCCGAGGTGATCCGGACCCGGCAGGGCATCGTCGACAAATACATCGGCGACTCGGTCATGGCGTTCTGGGGCCCGCCTTTCACCGACGCCGCCGACCACGCCACCCTGTGCTGCCTCGCCGCCCTGGAACAAATGGCCCGCATGGAAGCCTTCCGCGCATGGCTGCCCGAGATGTTCGGCGTCGCCCACGGCCTGCCCGTGGTCAACGTCCGCATGGGCATCGCCAGCGGCGAGGTGACGGTGGGCAACATCGGCTCCGAAACCTCGCGTGGCTACACCGTCATCGGCGACACCGTGAACCTCGCTTCACGGCTGGAACAGGCCAACAAGTTCTACGGCACGCGCATCCTGGTCAGCGAAGCGACGCGGAATCTGGCGGGCGACACACTGGCCTTCCGCGAAATCGACAGCCTGCGCGTCGCCGGCAAGCTGGAAACGGTACGGGTATACGAGTTGCTGGGGCTTGCCACCGAATTAAGCGAGAGCGACAGGCAGCTGGCGCAGTCCTACGAGGCCGGGCTGGCGCGCTACCGCGCGCAGGATTGGGATGCGGCTGAAGCGGCGTTCAGCGAATGCCTTGAGATCGAACCGAAGGATCAGCCCAGTCAGGTCATGCTGAGGCGGATTGCGACGTTTCGGCAGACGCCGCCTGAGGCGGGGTGGGATGGGGTTTGGGTGGCGTTGAGCAAGTAGCGGCAGCAAGCCGGATTCGCTTTGCACGGCTCGGCTCGAAAAGCCTGGTCGCGCGCTTGAATCAGGGGCTCAGCAACAACCAGCCGCCGATGAGCAGCACGGCGAGCATGATCCAGAAAATCCCGTTCAGAAACTCGTAGTTGCGTGCGTCTTCAAACTGGAACAGCGCATTCAGGACATTCCCCACGAAGGTGCCGAGATGGCGGCCGAACAGAAGCCCCAGAAGCGCAAACGCCAGTGCTCCGAGGCCCAGCCAGGTCGCGACATCGGGGTGAAGTTTGCCGACTCCCAGGGTTTGTGAAAAAACGCCTAAAAGCCACGCAAGAGCCAGCCCGATGAAGGCGCCAAACAGGCCGCCCAGGATGGCGGACGTGAGTCTTTCGCCCGGCGGGATGTTCAGCATGGTCCGAATGAGGCGTCAAGCCCGGACGGGTCTGCCTGGCAGGGTTTGGGCATAAGCCGCATCAGGCTGCCCGCATGTCTGGCTTTTTCATCGGATTACTCAGCAACGCCTTCGTCGCCATGGCAGGTACACCCCGGCTCCTTGCTGGTGGAGTTGTCGCAGCACACGATCTTGCCGGCGCGGCAGCCGCAGATGCCTTTGTGGGCCTTGCAGCAGGCAGTCTGGATCTGGGCGAGTTGCATGCCCTTGGCATTCGCGATACAGGCCTCGGGTGAAATTGATGTCTCCTGCGCGGCGGCAGGCGGGGTGTCTGCGCCTGAATCGGCGGCGGCCGGGAGTGCGAAGCCGGCGGCGACGACTGCAAGCGTGGCGAGCAAAGATGAGATACGCATGACAGTCTCCTTGGGAGAAATAGGCTGCCTCACTATAGCCGATCAGGGGCGTCAGGCATCGCGCAGCAGCAGCCCCAGCATCAGCGCAGCCGCCACCAGAATTGCCGCCAGCAGGGTGAAGGCGCTGCCGTAGCCGGCGACGCCGACCATGAAGCCGGTGAGCACCGGGCCGATCGACTGGCCGATGTCCATCACGGTGCGCAGCACGCCCATCGACGAGCCGTAACGGCCGTCCTTTGTGAGGTCGGCGACGAGCGCGGCGGTGGACGAGGTGACGGTGGCGAAGCTGAGGCCGAACAACAGGCTCAGCACCGACAGGCCGAAGACGTTGGGAAAATAGGGCAGCAGCACGACGCTCGCCGCGCCGAGCAGCAGACCAGGCAGGATGACGCGGCGGCGCCCTACGCGGTCTGACACTTTGCCCATTAGCGGCTTTGCGAACACGATGCTGAGGAGCTGCACGCCAAGAATGATGCCGATCTGCCACGCGGGGATGCCGAGCGAGGCGGCGAACAAGGCGAGGAAGGCTTCTATCGCGCCGAACACCAGGTACTGCGCGGCCTCGACCAGACTTGCCAGCATGATGCCGCGGTCGCCCAGCACGATTTTCAGGTTCGCCCAGAAATGCGGCAATTCTAGTTTTTTCTTCGGGCGTGGCTCGTGATCACGCAGCAACAGGCCGGCCGCCAGCGCCAGCACGCCGCTGATCGCACAGGCGATAAACACCGCGTCGAAACTTGCCAGCGAAATCAGGGTGCCGCCGAGAAACGGCGCGATGGAGCGCCCGACAATGGTGACCGAGGAATAGGTGGAGAGCTGCGCCGCGCGGTCGGCGGTGTAGCGCTCGGCGATGGCCGCGCTCGCCACGGTGCCGAAGATCGCGGTAGCGAAGCCGTGATAGAAGCGCACCGCCATCAGCTGCCAGGCGGTTTCGATCAGCAGATACAGGAAGGGCGCGGTGGCAAACACGACCAGCGACGCCAGCAGCAGGCGCCGCTGGCCCAGATGGTCGGACAGCGCGCCGGCGGGGTAGCTGACGAGGATGCCGGGAATCGTCGAGGCCATGACGATCCAGCCGATTTCCGCCGGCGTGGCGTGGAGCGACAGCGCGAACAGCGGCAGCACCGGCGTCTTCGACAGGGTGGAACTGAAAATGGCCAGCCCACCGATGAACGCAATGAGGATGAAAAAAGAGGGTTGGGCAGGTTTCATCGGTAGCAGGCGTTGGATCTTTGCGGTCGGGCTTTTCCCACACTGTAGTGCGAAACAGTGGAGTGTGTGCCTGGCGGATAGCGCCATGAGCCTGCGATCGTTTACTGGATGGTGCGCGTTTTAAGTCAGAACAGAAGAGTGGGCGCATACCCCAAAGCGGGTGAGCTACCGAAATGGCGGCTGGGCTGCATCGGCGAGTATTCTCAGGTACAGTCCGCGCCAGTGCTTTAAGCGTGTCGGGGCTGCCTTTCGATGCGTGGATAACGCGCATTTTGACATTGGAATCAACGATTTTAAGTGGACGCTCGATGGAGTCACCCCTGCCTGATCGCCTCAAGAAAACCCATATTCTGCTGGCGGACGACGATGAGTTTATTCGTCGCGTGGTCCGGCATGTTTTGTTGGGACTGGGTTTTGAACACATCAGGGAAGTGGAGGATGGCGACGGCGTCAAGACGCTGCTGGGCACCATCCCCTTCGATCTGCTGATCTCCGATGTGCAAATGCCGGGGATCAATGGCGTTGAGCTATTGCGCCAGATTCGCTGCGGCCAGACCGATGCCCCAGCGGATCTTCCGGTCATCATCCTGACGTCTTTTTCCAACACGGATGTGTTGACTGCCGCCCTGAAACTGGATGTGAATGGCTTTCTGGTCAAGCCGATGAAGCCTGCCACGGTTCACGCAAAAATCATTCAGGCACTCGGCGAACGGGTTCCGCTACGCCCCGCCCAGACTTACGAGGCTGTCGATACGCAGCTTGCCAGTTTGTCCAGCAATCAGCCCTCCAGCCAGCCTGTGGCCAGTATTTCCCGGCCGGTTCCCAAGATGGTGGGCCCGGACGACTCTGTTGAGATACATATTCGCGACCTGACTCCCGGCATGGTACTGGCCAGAGCGGTGTATTTGAACGATGGGACATTGCTGCTTGCCGGCAGCCATGCGTTGGGCAATATCACGATCAACCGCCTTCAAGAAATGCGGGAAGTGCTCAAGGGCGATACGTGTTGGGTGGTGCGGGGCAAGACATCCACTTAGCACCCCTGTTTATCCCGCTATCGATTGTGAATAGCGGGTGATCCAGCTGCGAACCTCGGAAAAGAGCGCTGGAAATGCGTGCATCTGGGTATCAATGTCAGACATGTCAGCCATCTTGCCCGCTTGTTCCAGAGCCAGACAGCAATCCGCCAAGGCGTGTGCACCGACCGTGCGGGCCGATGATTTCAGACGATGCGCCAGCCGCCCGATGTCTTCGCTGTTGCCATCCTGATAGGCCTGCTGCATCTCGGCTACGGTGGGCTCCCCGGTGCGCAGAAAATCCCGGTAAAAATCAGCCAGCATGGCCGGGTCGTCCATGCCCAGCACCTCGATCAGGGACTGCACATCCACTACTGCCGTGTCATCGTCTGAGTCGGTTTCAACCGATGGTTCGGGTCGTGATACCCCGGCGGGTTCGGCGAGTTCGCCTGCCCCGGCTGTGGTGGCCACAGGCATCCACTTGAGTATTTTCTCCCTGAGCAGTTCCAGCTGGATGGGTTTGCTGAGGTAATCATCCATCCCGGCTTCAAGGCATTGTTTGTCGGTTCCTTTCAGGGCATCCGCCGTGACCGCAACGATAGGCAGGTGCTGACCGTCACCTTCTGCAATGCGAATGGCGCGTGACAGTTCATAGCCGTCCATTTCAGGCATATGACAGTCTGTCAGCAACAGGCCATAACGGCCGCCCCGCCATTTCTCCAGGGCAATTCGCCCATTTCCGGCAATCTCGGCTGCGTAGCCCAGCACGCCCAGCTGGTGCAGCAAAACCTTCTGGTTCGTTTCGTTGTCTTCCGCGATCAGAATCAGTTGCCCATGCGCCTCGGCTTCGTCTACCGTCATCGGTGTGCGGCGGGTTTCGGCTGCTTGCGCGGGGTGTTCCGCTTCGAGGGGAATGCGACCCGAAGCGGCGGCAACAGCGAGGAGAAAATTTCCCCGATGCAGCACATCCAGATCGATTGCCAGATCGTCGGCGCCATTGGGACGGGGATAGCGCCGCTGGCCGCGCTCCATGAAAACGAAGCGGACCGGGATGCCGGGTAAATCTTCGACGACACACTTTCTCATCAGCTGTCTAATACGTTCGTCGCCCATTGTGTCGATGACGATGACCTGTACCGCATGGCTGGCAGCCAGTTCTTGCACCCGGAGTGACAAGGCTTCCGAGTCCGGAACGGGCCAGACCGCTGCACCTGCATGGGTCAGATAACGCGCAAGGAAACCGGCAACGGCCTGGTCGGGACATAACAGGGGAACGGACAATCCCGTCAGGTCGTATCGAGGCTGTTCCTGTTCCCGGGGAACGGTTTCAAGCTCCAGGAACACGCTGAAAATGGAACCTTTTCCTTCAGTACTCTGGAATTCTATTTGCCCGCCCATCATGTCGGCCAGACGCCGGCAAATGGTGAGCCCCAGACCGGTGCCGCCATATCGCCGCGTCGTGGAACTCTCGGCCTGGCTAAACGGGCGGAAGAGTTTGGTTTGCCCCTCAGGGCTGATTCCGATCCCGTTATCGGCAACCTGCATTTCAACGCGGATGCGCCCGGGCACCGGGGATGGCCCGGCTTCAATCCGCATCTCGACGCGCCCGGTCACTGCGGCGTCGTTGCCGGTGAATTTGGCCGCGTTGCCCCCCAGGTTGAACAAAATCTGGCGCAGGCGAACGGGGTCGCCGTAGACCCCGGGCAGGGCGGGGTCGCAATAGATGAACAGTTGAATTTTTTTCCGTGCCGCGAGCGGGTACAGGGTATCGCCTACCCCTTCGAGAACGGCGCTCAGATCGACCGGAAGATGCTCGATCTCGAGGCGTCCGGCTTCGATTTTCGAGAAATCAAGAATGTCGTCAATGATGCCCAGCAGTCCGAAAGCGGATTCGCGTATGGTCTTGATGATATCTTTCTGCTCGCCATTCAGCGGGGTGTGGCCCAACACATCGATCATGCCGACTACGCCATTCATCGGTGTGCGGATTTCATGGCTCATTGCAGCGAGAAATGAAGATTTTGCCTGGTTGGCAATTTCTGCATTTTCCTTGGCATTGCGCAGCGCGATCTCGGTGTCTTTTTCGGCTGTCACATCGAAATTGAGTCCATAGGCTGCGAGCGGCGCATCCTCCTGATCCCGTTCGATATTGGCTGTCACGTGTAGATGCCGTAAGGTTTGGTCGGGACGGACGATGCGATAGTCCCAGACGAAATGGCTGGTTTGCTCGTCACTCATGGCGTCCATCAGTGCGCCCTGGGTCCACGGAAAATCATCCGGATGGATCAGGTTTGTCCAGTCTGCATAGCGGCCGCCAAATGTATCTTTGTCGAGGCCCAGCATGGCCATGGCATGATCGTCAAACGTGAGGGTGCCCGACGCAAAATCCAGGTACCAGTAGCCCGCGCCCGCGCCGAGGAGCGAAAGCTCGATGACTCGTTCTTTCTGTTTCAATTCGGCAAGGGTCTGTTCGGCATGATCCCGGGCCTGGCTCAGATCTGACTCAGCCAGAAGCCGACGGGTGATGTCGTGTAGCGAGCAGACGACATGATCCTTGGCTTGAGGGATCGCACTGATGGTGAGGTGAATTGGGAAATGCGTGCCATCTGACCGACGGGCATCCATTTGTGCTGTCAATGGCGTGACGGACGGGTTGGGTGTTTCAAGGATGTTGTGCAATAAATTCGCAATCTGGCTGCGGCCCTGCTCGGAAACGAGCATGCTGATGTCCTGGTTCAGCAGGCTGGTGCTGTCATGGCCAAACAGTCTGACTGCGGCATGGTTGATGGATACGATGCGGGCCTGGCGATCCAGGACCACAATGCTTTCCGCAACAGCGTTGATGATGGATTCGCACCGTTGTTCGGAGGCGAGCATCAGGTTGACCCGGGAGAGGTAAAGCCAAATAAGCGCAGTCCAAATCCCGACGCTGAGCAAAATGCCAGCCACGCGATAGAGCGGGTCAAGTGGCATCGCGATGCAGGCAAGGAACAGTCCGCAAGCGGCGCTGGCCAATACCAGGATGCCAGGCAGTCTGGCCGGGCTCACTGAATAGCGTTCGTTGTCGCCAGCTCTATGCATATCGGGCACTTTGAAGATGCCGATGGGCCGGCGGAATCACTGTCATGCGGGGGCAGTATACGGGCCGCAACAACGGCCTTCAATTTTGCTGCAATACGATGATAGTGCTGTTGCTTCAGTTGCCAGCAATGGGTAGAAGGAGATGCGTCGGCTGTCTTCAGTTTTCAGTGGAGTCATGTGCGAATGAAACTACCCGCCAAGCATTCGCTGACCCTGTTTGGCGCTTTTGACCGCCACAACTTTGGCGACCTGCTGTTTCCGCATGTGATGACCGCGCTGTCACCACGGCGGTCGTTCGGGTTCGCCGGACTGGCCGCGCGCGACCATCGCCCGCCAGTCTGATCCATGCAGGCGGTGAGTTGCTGACCTGTAGTGCATGGCAGGCCGCGGTGATATTGCTCGACCCGGCCGATGCCGCATCGGCCATCGCGCGCTACGACGGCGATCCGGTTGCTGCAGCCGAGTGGGCCGCCCGGCAGCTTGGCATGTCACGGGCCATTCCGTATGTGGTGGGGCGTGATGTGCTTGCATTATCAGGACGGCGGATATTCAACGCCGTGGGCGGAGTGGAGTGGCCATATCTGACTGCTGCCCAGCGTGTGCGATCACGTCACGCAGGAAGCGTTGCGGGCAGAAGGACTCGATTTTCCGCTGTGCCCCGACCCGGCTGTGATGGTGGCGGAATGTTTCGGCGATGTGATCGGGCAACACCTGCAGCAGGGCGCGGTATACGCCATGCGGGATGCGTTTCCACGAGGCTAACTGGCGTGCCAGTTCAGTGCGGATTTCGCTGACGACGCCAGCCTCGATGCCCAGGCGCAGGGCTTGTCGCGGGCGGCAGCCGCAACCGGATTGGGCTGGCGCCATTCCGGGTCGGTGCGCGCCGTGGCACGACGATTCCGCGCTGGTTGAAAGCTGCTGCGCCGGCTGCCGTCCGGCTCGGCGCCTCTTTTTCCATCCCTGCATCTGTGGGACATCTGCGCCCTCATCGCCTCCAGTAGCGGCGTGGTTGGCAGCAGCCTGCACGGCCGCATCGTCGCGCTGGCCCAGGGCTTGCCGCGGGCCAGCCTGATTCCGCCCCAGCAGGGTTTGCATCCCGATAAACGAACAGCCTTTGCCGAAACCTGGGAGCCAGCATCGGTACCGCGCTGCGTGGCCGCCAGCCAGATCGAGCGTGCCGTGATGCAGACGCTGGCTGTGCCCGCCGGCGTGTTGCAGGAAAACGCAGCCTGCTTGCGCGAGCGCTACCGGCAAAGTCAGGCGCAATGGGCCGGCCTGCACACGCCATGAATCAGATCGACCAAGCGGTCTTGCGCAATAATCTACGGTCCCTACACAGGCCTGAACCCACACCATGCCGATTGCTGCACTGCTCCCCGCCGACCTGCGCCTGACCATCGATCCCGCTTCACTGGGGTTTGCCGATACCTCTGAATTGCAGCAGGAACCGTTGCCGTGGATCGGCCAGGAACGCGCCCAGGCGGCTGCGCGTTTCGGCCTGGGGATGGATCAGCCCAACTACAACCTGTTTGTGCTGGGCGAGGTCGGCAGCGGCCGCTCGTCGCTGCTCAAGCAGGCGATGCGCGAGGTGGCCGCGAGTAAACGGGTGCCCCCTGATCTCTGTTATCTGCATAACTTCGACTCGCCAGAACAGCCGCTGGCACTGCGCCTGCCGGCCGGCGAAGGGCGGTTGCTGCGCCAGTTGCTGGCGCATGCGGTGAAAACGCTGCAAGCAGAAATTCCGCAGCGGCTGGAAGGGCAGGACTACAAGGCCGAGAGCGAGCGTATCGAGCAAGCCTGGAAAGACGATGTCGCGGGCCACTATGCCAAGCTGACGGCGTTTGCCGAGGCCCGCAGCTTTTCGCTGCATCGCGACGCCGGGCGCATGGTGTTCACCCTCACCGGCAAAAAAGTACAGGCACTCACCGAGGACGAGGTGCTGGCACTGCCGAAAGCGCGCCGGACCGAGGTGGAGCAGGCCGAGCAGGAACTGCGCGCCGAGATCACCCGCTACATCGAAAAAACCCAGCCGCTGGAGCGCGCAATGAACGAGGCGCTGGCGGCGCTGCGGCGGCAGGTGGTGAAGCCGCTGCAGGAGCGCGAAAAACAGGTGATCCGCGCCGGGTTGAAAAAGCAGATCAAGGACGCAGCCAAGCTCAACGCCTGGCTCGATGCAATTGGCCAGGATGTGTTCGACAACCTGGATCTTTTTCACGGTGGAGATGAGGTGGACGGCCAGCAGGAGGCTCTGCAGAGCGTGCTGGCGCGCTACCGCGTCAATCTGGTGGTGGACAACAGTAGCCTCACTGGCGCGCCGGTGATCGTTGAGGATAATCCCCTGTTCCGCGCCTTGTTCGGCAGCATCGAGTACCAGTCCGAAAATGACGTGCTGGTGACCGATTTTTCACGCATCCGCGCGGGCAGCTTGCTGCAGGCGCACGGTGGCTTTCTGATGCTGCATCTGCGCGACGTGCTGGCCGATCCGCTGGTGTGGGAAAAGCTGCGGCGCTTCCTGCGCAGCGGCAGGCTGCAGGTCGAGGAGCCGGGCGTGGCGTTTTCGCCCATCGCGGCGGTCTCGCTGGTGCCGGAGGCGGTCGACGTCGAGGTCAAGCTGGTGCTGGTCGGTTCACGCGAGCAGTATTACCTGCTGCAGGAAGCCGCGCCGGAAATCGCCCGTTATTTTCGTGCCAAGGTGGACTTTGCCGACACTTTTGTGGCCAGCGCGGAGACGCATCGCGCCTCGTCGATTTTTGTCGCGCATGCCTGCCGGGAACATGGCCTGCCGCACTTTACCGCGGCGGCGGTGGCGCGCCTGCTTGAGGAATCGCACCGCGAGGCGGGCGATCAGACGCGTGAAAGCGCGGTCTTTGCCCGTACCGAAGCGCTGGTGATGGAGAGTGCCGCCATTTGCCAGGCGCGCGGATTCGATCGGGTGACTGCAGCCGATGTCGAGGCCGCGCTGCAGGCGCACGCCGCGCGTCACGATTACCCGGAGCAACAGCTGCATGAAGACATCGCCAACGGCGATCTGATGATCGCCTTGCAGGGCGAGCGCGTCGGGCAGATCAACGGCCTCACCCAGATCGACCTCGGCGATTATCGTTTCGGCCTGCCAGTGCGGCTGACCGCCCATACCTACGCGGGCGAAGACGGCCTGCTCAATATCGAGCGCGAGGTGGAACTGTCGGGCCCGATCCACGACAAGGGCGTGTTCATCCTGCAGAACTATCTGGCAGCGCTGTTTGCCCACCTCGCACCGCTGTCGCTCAATGCGTCGATCGTGTTCGAGCAGCAATACCATGGCGTGGAAGGCGATTCTGCTTCGTGCGCCGAACTCTATGTCGTGTTGTCGGCCTTGTCAGGCCTGCCGCTCAAGCAGGGCATTGCCGTGACCGGCGCAGTCAACCAGCACGGCGAAGTGCTGCCAGTGGGCGGACTCAACGAAAAAATTGAAGGTTGGTTCCGCGTCTGCGAGAACGCCGGGCTGGACGGCAGCCACGGCGTGCTGATTCCGCGACGCAATCAGCGCCATCTGATGCTGACGCCGCATCTGGTGGAGACGGTTGCGCAGGGGCGTTTCCATATTCACGCCGCGGAACACGTTTCCGAAGGGATCGAATTGCTGACCGGGGTGGCGGCTGGCGAGTTGAACGGGGCGGGGCATTACCCGCACGACAGTGTGCTGGGACACGCGCAGGAAGCCTTGCTGGCGTTTCGCCGTGCCTGCCAGCAGCAGGAACACCCGCGACCGCCGCCACCTGATTCCGTTCGATCTGGTTGCCCACCCGCATACCCAAACCAGCGCCGAAACGGCACGCGCGTCAGGCGTCACGCCAGACCGCTTGGCCAAGGGTGTGTTGCTTGATGGCGTCGGCTGTCAGATGGTGGCGATGATTCCCGCTGACCAGGAAGTTCATCTAGGCAAACTGGGGCTGGATCACGGCGTGGAATTCAGTCTGGCCGACGAGGCTAGCGTGAGCAAGCTGTTCAGCGAATGCGATCCGGGTGTGGTGCCAGGGTTGCCGAATGCCTGGGGGGTGGAAATGGTGTGGGACGACGCGCTGATGGCGCATCCTGATATCTATCTCGAAGCCGGTGACCATGAACGCCTGTTACACATCGAAACCCGCTATCTGCGCGAAGCCTTCGGTGACGCGCCGCACTGCAGCTTCAGTCAAGCACGCATGCGCTAGTACGACCGACGGGCTTGCAGCCTGGAGCGGTAAAACGGTTTCATGCCGGGGAGATTTGCATTAGGCTTGCTTGCCCGGCACGCCTGCATTTGATTGAGCGTGCGGTGAACGTTTATCCCGCCAATCAGTCCGCTTGCTGTGAACTTAAAACCCGCCGATACCCCGACCGACAACCCGCACCGCGCAATGGGACGAGGTATGGCCTGGTTGGCCAGTCTCGCGCTGCTGGGCGTGCTGTACCTGTTTTTTGACAGCAGCCTCCAGGCGCGCAACAACCCCAACCATGAGCTCCGGATTGCGCCAGGCGCTGAACTGATTCTTCAGCGCAATGGTGACGGCCACTATGTCTTTCCGGGCGAGATCAACGGGCGGCCAGTTACGTTTTTGCTGGATACCGGTGCGACCCTGGTATCCGTACCCGCCCATCTGGCGGCGGGACTTGATCTGGAGGCGGGCGCGCCGCAACAGTCGATCACTGCGAATGGAACAGTGATAACGCGGGCCGCGACAATCCGCCTGCTGGCGTTCGGTCCGTTCAAGTTGAGCGATGTGCGTGCCAGTCTCAATCCCGGCATGCGAGACGATCAGATATTGCTGGGCATGAGCGTTTTAAAGCAACTGGAGTTCACGCAGCGCGGCGATACGCTGGAGTTGAGACCGATGGAACGCTGAAAAGAATTTTGACATCCTGATTTTTTGTGATATTTATACGGTGTCAATTGGATTCAAGCTTTAAATTGCGGTACCTCTGGTAAGCGTTTTCCTTGAAATTCGATCGATAGAGCATGTCGCTCAATTTTTTTTTGATAGATAGGAAACAAGATGGAAACGGGTACTGTTAAGTGGTTTAACGACGCAAAAGGTTTTGGCTTTATTACCCCGGACAACGGCGGCGAAGACCTCTTTGCACACTTCTCTGCAATTAACTCCAGCGGCTTCAAGTCCCTGCAGGAAAACCAGAAAGTCAGCTTCGAAGTGACTACTGGCCCTAAAGGCAAGCAAGCATCGAACATCCAGGTTGTGTCGTAATTCTTCCGACCTGATGTGAAAAACCCCGGTTCGCCGGGGTTTTTTTACGTGTGTCCTCTGGGTATTTATGCCCTCCCATCGCCTTTTTCGTGAGTGAACCGACATGGCGCTCAAAGCCACCATCTACAAAGCCGACCTGCAGATTGCCGACATGGATCGCCATGTCTACGGCGATTATCCGTTGACCATCGCGCGGCACCCTTCCGAAACCGACGAGCGCATGATGGCGCGCGTGCTCGCTTATGCGCTGTATGCGGAGGAGGGCATTGCGTTCACCAAAGGCCTGTTCGATGTCGACGAACCGGAAGTCTGGGTCAAAAATCTGGTCGGCGAGATAACGCTGTGGATCGATCTGGGGCAGCCCGACGACGCGCGCATCCGCCGTGCCTGCAGCCGCGCCGATCAGGTGGTCGTGCTGTGCTATGGCACGGGCTGTGAGGTGTGGTGGAAGCTGATCGCCAGCAAGCTCACGCGCTTTACCAATCTGACCGTGCTGCAACTTCCCGCCGCCACCACGCAGGCGTTGGCCGCATTGGCCGCGCGTAGCATGCGTTTGCAATGCATGGTGCAGGACGGCGAAATCTGGCTTAACAGCGAAACAGAGAGCGTGCCGGTGGCATTGACGCGCCTGCAAGTCCCACGCTAATTCAAATTCGGGGGCGCGAGAAAGCGTCCTTCAAGTTCCTGCAAATTCAGTTCCTGCAAAATCTGCTGCAGGCGTTCGCGCGCATTGCCGCGCGGCGCACCCGTCCGGGTGGCGATGATGAGCTCATTCTTCATCGAATGTTCCCAGCCGACCAACTCGGTGACGGTGAGCTGGTAGCCGTGTGATTCCAGCTGCAGGCAGCGCAGTACGTTGGTGAGCTGGCTGCCGAACTCGCGGGTGTGAATCGGGTGGCGCCAGATTTCTGACAGCGGTGTTTTTCCGAACGATGCGTTTTTGTGTTTGCGCAGCACCGAGGCGACCTCGGCCTGGCAGCACGGCACCAGCACGATGTGGCGCGCCTGCTTGGCCAGCGCAAACTGGATCGCGTCGTCGGTCGCCGTGTTGCAGGCGTGCAGCGCGGTGACGATGTCGATGGTGGCGGGTAGCTGCGCCGATTGCGTCGATTCGGCCACCGTGGTGTTGATGAAGCTCATGCGCGGAAAATCCAGCTTTGCAGCCAGTTCGCGCGATTTTTCCACCAGCTCGTCGCGCGTCTCGATGCCGTAGATATGGCTGCCGGGGCGTTCTTTCAGATACAGGTCGTACAGAATGAAGCCGAGGTAGGACTTGCCTGCGCCGTGGTCGGCCAGCGTCAGCGTGTCCTGTCGGCCCAGCACGTCATTCAAGAGCGGCTCGATGAAATTGCACAGGTGGGTGACCTGCTTCAGCTTGCGGCGGCTGTCCTGGTTGAGCTTGCCGTCGCGCGTCAGGATATGCAGTTCCTTCAGCAGTTCGACCGACTGGCCGGGGCGCAGCACATCGGCCAGCGGGTCGGTGAAGGTGGGTTTGTCGCGGGTCTGACGGGGACTTTTCATGCGGCATTCTGCCGGGCCGGATCAGTCGGGCGCACTGCGTGCTGCGGATAGGGTGTCGTTTCGTCCATGGGAGGCTGCTGTAAAAGAGGATGCGCGAAGAGTATCAAAGCCCGCACGGGATCGCTCCGCTGCATCCGGTTTCCGCGATAATGCCGTCTTGCTGAAAGGGCTTTGCCGTGTCTGTCGTCAATATTTCCTGCTACAAATTCGTTACGCTGTCCGAGCGCGATGCGCTGAAAGCAGATCTCACATCGCGCTGCCTGGATCTCGGTCTCAAGGGCACGATCCTGCTCGCGCCCGAGGGCATCAACGTTTTTCTCGCGGGTTCGCGCGAAGCCATCGATGCCATCGTCGCCCATCTGCGCGCCGACCCGCGCTTCGCCGACCTCGCGCCCAAGGAAAGCCTGTCCGCCGAGCCGCCGTTCCACCGCATGCGGGTGCGGCTGAAGCAGGAAATCATCACCATGAAAATGCCGCTGATCCGTCCGGAGGAGGGTCGCGCGCCGTCGGTCACGGCCGCCACGCTCAAGCAGTGGCTGGATCGTGGCTGCGACGACGCTGGCAGACCGCTGGTGATGCTCGACACCCGTAACGACTATGAAGTCGAAGCCGGCACCTTCGACAACGCCGTCGATTACCACATCGGCATCTTCAGCGAATTCCCGCCGCAGCTCGCCGCGCATCGCGACGACTTCGCCGGCAAAACCGTCGTTTCGTTCTGCACCGGCGGCATCCGCTGCGAAAAGGCCGCCATCCACATGAAGGCCATCGGCATCGAGCATGTCTACCAGCTCGAAGGCGGCATCCTCAAGTATTTCGAGGAAGCGGGCGGCGCGCATTACCACGGCGACTGCTTCGTGTTCGACGAGCGCGAGGCGGTGAGCGCCGACCTGCAGCCGGCGGCCGGCCGCGTGCATCGCTAGAGCCGACAGCCGCAAGCGCTGATATATTCAGGCTTCCTTTTCCGATACCAGGCATGGGTCGCCCCCGATGGACCAGACCGGCAGCGAGCATTCCCCCAAGGCCATCCAGCGTGTGATCAAGGTTCGCCGCGACTACAACACCTGGGTCGCCAACGAGACCATGGAAGATTACGCGCTGCGCTTCACCCCGCGCAGCTACCGCAAATGGACCGAGTCACGGGTCGCCAACACCGCGTTCGGCGCGGCGGCCTTTCTGGTGCTGGAAGCGGTGGGCGCCACGCTGCTGGTCAATTACGGCTTCGTCAACGCCGCGCTGGCGATCCTGGCGACCGGGATGATCATCTTTCTGGTGGGGCTGCCGATCAGCATCTACGCGGCGCGCTACGGCGTCGACATGGATCTGCTCACCCGCGGTGCGGGTTTCGGCTATCTCGGCTCCACCATCACTTCGCTGATCTACGCGTCGTTCACCTTCATCTTTTTCGCGCTGGAGGCGGCCATCATGGCCTATGCCCTCGAGCTGGCGTTCGGCATTCCGCCGGCATGGGGCTATCTGATCTGCGCGCTGGTGGTGATTCCGCTCGTCACCCACGGCGTCACCGTCATCAGCACGCTGCAAACGATCAGCCAGCCGGTCTGGCTGGTGATGCTGATGCTGCCGTTTGTCTTTTTGCTGGTGCAGGAGCCGGACGCGTTTGCCGGGATCACCGGCTATGCCGGCAAGGGCAGCACGGGTTTCGACATTCACCTGTTTGGCGCTGCCATGGCGGTGGGCCTGGCGCTGATCACCCAGATGGGCGAACAGGCGGACTACCTGCGCTTCATGCCCGAGCACACACCGGCCAACCATCGCCGCTGGTGGATGGGCGTGGTGGTGGGCGGCCCTGGTTGGGTGGTGCCGGGCGTGCTCAAGATGCTGGGCGGGGTATTGCTGGCGTGGCTGGCGATCAGCCACATGGTGCCGCTGGAACGCGCGGTCGATCCCAACCAGATGTACCTGATCGCCTACGAATACGTGTTTCCCCACTATGAATGGGCGGTTGCGGCGACGGTGCTGTTCGTGGTGATTTCGCAGCTCAAGATCAACGTCACCAACGCCTATGCCGGCTCGCTGGCCTGGTCGAATTTTTTCGCCCGCCTCACCCATAGTCATCCGGGGCGGGTGGTGTGGGTGGTGTTCAACATCCTGATCGCGCTGATGCTGATGGAGCTGGACCTGTTCCAGGCGCTGGGCCGCGTACTGGGCCTGTATTCCAACGTGGCGGTGGCATGGATGATGGTGGTGGTGGCCGATCTGGTGATCAACAAGCCGCTCGGCCTGTCGCCGCCCGGCATCGAGTTCCGCCGCGCCTATCTGTACGACATCAACCCGGTCGGAGTCGGGGCCATGGGCATTGCCTCGGGATTGTCGGTGGCCACCTATGTCGGCCTGTTCGGCGACACGCTGCAGCCCTTCGCTATTTTCATCGCGCTGGGCGCGGCGCTGGTGTCCTCCCCGTTGATTGCTTGGCTCACCCGCGGCCGCTATTACATTGCGCGCCCGGTCGAGCCGATTGCCGGCATGTCGGCCACGCACAGCTGCTGCATCTGCGGCAAGGATTACGAGGCGGACGACCTGGCGCATTGCCCGGCGTATCAGGACCACATCTGCTCCCTGTGCTGCTCGCTCGACGCGCGCTGCCACGACCTGTGCAAGCCGCACGCGCGCCTGGGCGAACAGTGGGCGCTGCTGCTGGAACGTTTTCTGCCGGCGCAGGCGCGGCCGTTCCTCGACGCCGGCCTCGGCCATTACCTGCTGCTGATGGCCGGCGTGGTGCCGCTGCTGGTACTGCTGATGGGCCTGCTCTACTACCAGGAAGTGCTGGCGCTGACCGCCGCGACCGCCGCCCTGCTGCCAGCCTTGCAGCAGTCGTATCAGCGTGCATTCGCGGCCTTGCTGCTGGTGTCGGGCGTGGTCGCCTGGTGGCTGGTGCTTACCCACAAAAGCCGCCAGGTAGCGCAGGAAGAATCCAACCGCCAGACCGAACTGTTGATGCAGGAGATCGACTCCCACCAGCGTACCGATGCGCTGCTGCAGCAGGCCAAACTCGTGGCCGACCAGGCCAACCAGGCCAAGAGCCGCTACATCACCTCGATCAGCCACGAGCTGCGCACGCCGCTCAACAGCATCCTCGGCTATGCGCAGATTCTGGATCAGGACGAGTCCATCCCGCCGCAGCGGCGGCAGGCGATCACCGTCATCCGCCGCAGCGGCGACCACCTGCTGTCGCTGATCGAAGGCACGCTGGACATCGCGCGCATCGAAAGCGGCAAGCTCACGCTCAACGTGCGCCCGCTCGAATTTCCGGATTTCGTTCAGCAGCTGGTCGACATGTTCGAGCAGCAGGCGCGCCACAAGGGGCTGGATTTCCATTTTGTGCAGGACGGCGCGCTGCCCGCCATGGTGCGCGCGGACGAACGGCGACTGCGCCAGATCCTGATCAACATCCTGAGCAATGCAGTCAAATTCACCGTCAGCGGCAGCGTCACCCTGCACCTGCGCTACCAGCGCGAAATGGCCCTGTTCACCGTCGAGGACACCGGCCCCGGCATCGCGCCCGATGAAATCAGCCACATCTTCGAGCCTTTCTCGCGCGGCAGCGCCGCTCACGTCGGCGCCACCGGCGGCACCGGCCTTGGCCTCACCATTGCCCGCATGCTGACCGATGTGATGGGCGGCGAACTGAACGTGAGCGGCCAGCCCGGCGCCGGCAGCCGCTTCGACGTGCGCCTGTTCCTGCCGCGCATCCACGCCGACCAGCTGGTAAGCGAGTTGCCGCTGGCACAGCGTGTCGGCTATGTCGGCGTGCGGCGGCGTATTCTGGTGGTGGACAACGAGCAGGTGGACCGCGAACTGCTGGTCAACATTCTGCAGCCGCTCGGCTTCGAGGTGCGGCAGGCGGCCAGCGGGCCGCAATGCCTGCAGGACATCCCGCGCTTTCGCCCCGATGTCGTTTTCATGGATCTCGCCATGCCGGGCATGGACGGCTGGGAAACCCTGCGGCGAATTTGCGCGGGCGGGCTGACCGACGCGGCGCTGGCCATCATCTCGGCCAACGCGTTCGAAAAGGGCGCCGAAAACGACGTGGGCATCAGTGGCGAGGACTTCTTCACCAAGCCCCTGCGTGTCGAAGAACTGCTCGACTGGCTCGGCAAGCGGCTGGCGCTCGACTGGGTGCGAGTGGAACGCCCCGCTACCGCAGAGCCTGCGCTGGCGCCGGCATCCGTCATCGTTGCCCCCGGCCCGGCGCAGCTGGCCGCGCTGAACGAACTGATCGACCTCGGCTACATGCGCGGCATCCTCAACCAGCTCGACGAAATCGAGAAGCTGGCCGATGTGCATTGCGAATTCGTGCGCGTGCTGCGCAACCTGGCCGGGCGTTTCCAGTTCGACGCGATGAAGGAAGTTTTACGGAAGAGCACCGATGCCAGCCATTGATCGCATGAACGAAGACGTCGTCCTGATCGTCGACGACGTGCCCGAAAATCTTTCACTGCTGTACGACGCCCTCGACGAGGCCGGCTATGCCGTGCTGGTCGCCACCAACGGCGAAAGCGCCCTGCAGCGCGCGCGCCAGAGCCTGCCCGACGTCATCCTGCTGGACGCCGTGATGCCCGGCATGGACGGCTTCGAAGTCGCGCGGCAACTGAAGGCCGACGCCGACACCCAGCGCATCCCCATCATCTTTATGACCGGGCTGACCGAAGCCGAGCACGTCGTCGCCGCCTTTGCCGCAGGCAGCACCGACTACCTCACCAAGCCCATCCGCCCCTCCGAAGTGCTGGCCCGCATCGCCGCCCATGTGCAGAGCGCCCGGCAAACCCAGCAGGCCCGCAGCGTGCTCGACGCCTACGGACAGGCCTGCGTGTCGATGCGGCCGACCGACGGCGCACTGCTGTGGCAAACCCCGCTGGCACGCACCCTGCTGCTCAAATACGGCGGCCAGGACCAGCCGCCGCTTGACGCCCGCATCCACGCCTGGCTGCAAAACGCGATCGCCAGCCCGCCGCCACCCGCCACGCTGGAAATCCTGGGCGAAGAGGGACGGATGGTGTGCGCCCTGCACGGACTGACCGAAGAAGGCGAGTGCCTGCTGGTGCTGCACGAGGAAAGCGACGCCGTCATCACCAAAGTCCTGGTGGACGCTTTCCGGCTCACCCTGCGCGAGGCGGAAGTGCTGTACTGGGTGATCTACGGCAAGACCAACCGCGACATCGGCGACATCCTCGGCATCAGCCACCGCACCATCAACAAGCACCTGGAAAACCTGTTCGAAAAACTGGGGGTGGAAACCCGCACCGCCGCAGCGGCGGTGGCCATGCGGCGCCTGCAGTTGCCTGCGCAGGGCGAAACGAAAAAGCCCTGAGGGGGACTGCGTTCAGGGCTTGAACGGAAACGGAACTCGTTCTGGTTTGATGAGATTTCCCTGACAGCAATCGGCCAGGATGAGCTGGTCAGGGTAATCATCATGAGCGTCTGGAAGTCGGCCGAAGCAGTCCCTCAAACTGACTGTTCAATATGTCCGGCGTTCTGCGATTACCGGTCAACGTTCGACATGAGCGGCGGCCGAAAGCTTGCGAAGCAAGCTTTCGGCCGGTTAGGCCTCAAACGCACGGCGGTAGTCCCGAGGATCAATCAGTACGATTCTGCTGAATCGATGCTGGATTCTTGGCATGACTTCAGTCCTGAAGACAGGTCGATCTTCTTCGTCCATCGAGTAGTCGATGTGGTCGGCCAGTACGAGCCACCACTCGGGATACGTCGAGCGATATGGCTCTATCTTCTTCTCCTTCTCCGCGATGCATAGGCGAAGGTTCCTTTCAACCTCGCCCATGACCCAACCCCCTGAGTCATCGTCGCTGCTGGCACCAAGGAGAAAGAAGGAGCCGTGATCCTTGCTGGAGCGAAGCAGATCAAGGTTCAGGTTTGGCGTGATCTGTAGGGTTGTTTGTGAACGGAGCGGCCGAGCCATGAAGTCGCGAAGTTCCGACTCGACAAGCGGTCGAAGTGTTTTCCACTCCTCCAGCGGTCGGCGGAAGTCGAGCCCCACATACCAGCACTCGCCGTTTACAGATGGGCCCAGGGATGGCAGATGAGTCTTGAAACGCTTCCACAAGGGAATAGCAAGTTGTTCAAGACCTTGCCTTGATCCATCAGGGAATTCGTAGTTCTGATTCAGACGTCGAACTTCGACCGCGATGCGTGCGCCGACAAGGAAGTCCGGAGGGACCTTCCCGTCGGGTTCGTACACAATATCGCCAAGGTTGAGTGAGCGAAGGTATTGCTCGGCGAGTCGCTCAGAGTCATCCATTTGAGGCCTAACGTTGGAATTCAGCGGATGGCGCAGCCGGTCCGCTGCAATGACAGGTTAGCGGAGTAATCGGGCCGAGGCCGAAAATCGTCCGAAAGTCGCTCAAAATAGTTCATTGAAAATCAATCATTTAGAAGGAGTGACTTGAGAGGCATCTATGCGATAGGCGCCTGAGATGCGTGACATGACGGCGTCGAAGTCGAAGTTGTGATTGAAGTCGGGTGCAAACGACCCCTTCTCCCCATCGTAGACAAAGGTCGCGCACAGGCAGTTCGTCTCGGGTTCGGCGCAGTCGTCGCAAACGGGATTGCAGTAGGTGATCATTTGATCGATGGGATCGTCGTCATCGCCAATGTATGCCGGACAACTTTCAAAAATTGCGTCGCCGTGTGCGAAGTCTAGGACATCCTCAAGATCTGAAAAGTGCCATCCGGAAAGCGCCTCAATGGCGGGCCGAAGAACTACGCGCGAGTAATCGAAGCGATAACCTTCAAGTATGCAAAGAACGCGGCCATCATCTGGAACAAGGCAGTTGAAAGAAATGGTGCCGTACTGCTCTGTCAGTGCGCGATATCTGGTTTCGTCGAGTTGTATATGCTTAAGAGCATTGTTCACGGCGTCAATCAGCTCAAATTTTCGTGATCCAATGCGAGTGCCCGTCACGCCGAACCGGCTGTCAAAACCTCGGACCAATTCCTTTCGACTCTCCTTTGTCCCGGCGGCCAGTCGAATTGCCTGGATGTAGTCAACTGCGTGGGCCAGGAACAGGTTGATCCCGAAAGCATCATGCAATTGAACTTTGTTCGCTGAAACCATCTGCCGAAAAGACTCGGCAGATGGGCCGAGAATCTTCTCGAGGTAGGCGCGATAGTTGTCGCATGCGGAGGAGAGGTTGGCGTCCATGGATGTTCTGAGAGGCCTAACGAGGCTGTAGAAAAAGCCTCAAAAATATCAATCCCCGCATCTTGCCCCAGCCCCCCGCCTGCATCAATATCGCGCCATTTATTTTGTGATGTCA